>JANMCC010000127.1:0-26278 GCA_031360885.1 Burkholderiales bacterium
GTCGGCGACCCAGAAGCCCCAGCCCGCGAGCAGCATGATCGCGATCTCGAGGTTCTTGACGAAGCGGATCACCCGGGTCTTGTCGTACTTGTCGGTGAGCTGGCCGCTGGTGGCCGAGAACAGCAGGAACGGCAGGATGAAAAGCGCGCCGATGGTCAGGCCCGCGAGCTGCGGCTGCAGGAACGGGTCGCTCAGCTGCAGCTGGTAGGTCACCATCACGGTGAACGCGAACTTGAACAGGTTGTCGTTGCCGGCGCCGAGGAACTGGGTCCAGAAGAACGGCGCGAAGCGGCGCTGGCGGAGCAGGGCGAACTGGTTCGGGTGCGCGTGAGCCGAAGCTTCGGTGAGGCCTCGGGCGGTGTCGACGGGAATGTCCAAGCCGGTCTCCAGGAAGGGCTGCGGGGCGCTCGAAATCTACTCGATGCCCGCGGCACGGCGCGCTTCGGCACGGGGCTTTGCGCCGAGTTTTCACCCAGGCTTCGCGCGGTCCCGCTCGGCGATACTGGCGCGCCGACCCGCACCCGATGAGCACGACCCAAGACCTCGTTCTCGCCCTCAAGGCCGAGCTGCGCACGGCCGGCCTGACCTATGCCGACCTGGCGGCGGCGCTCGGCATGTCGGAGTCGAGCGTCAAGCGCGTCTTCGCCAAGGCCGACATGCCGCTCTCGCGCATCGACGAGATCCTGCGCGTGCTGAAGATGGACTTCGCCGAGCTGGCGAGGAAGGTCGTCGACACCCAGCCGCTGGCGCACGAGCTGACCGAGGCGCAGGAGTCCGCCGTGGTCGCCGATCGCAGGCTGCTGCTGCTCGCGATCTGCTGCCTCAGCCAGTGGTCGTTCGAGGACATGACCAAGGAATACACCTTCAGCGACGCCGAGTGCATCAAGTACCTGGCGCGCCTCGACCACCTCGGCATCATCGAGCTCAGGCCGCTCAACCGCTACCGGCTGAAGGTCTCGAAAGGCTTTCGCTGGCTGCCGCACGGGCCGGTGATGCGCTACTTCCGCGAGCACGTCGCCGCCGACTACCTGAGCGGCGGCTTCGACGGCGACGGCGAGCTGATCATGCTGGTGCACGGCCAGATCACGAAGAGCCTGGCGGCGACGCTCGTCGAGCGGCTGCAGCGCGTCGGCCAGGACTTCGCCCGCGGCCACGTCGCCGAGCACAAGCTGCCCGACGAGCAGCGCGAGTCCTACACCCTGCTGGTCGGCATGCGGACCTGGCTGTTTGCCGCGTTCAAGGACCTGAAGCGGGCGCCGCCGCCCTCACGCTGAGGGCCGCGGTCTGACTGGGGCCGGGGCTACTTCCCGCTCTTCGGCCCGATGTATGTATCCAGGAAGTCGATCATCTTGGTATAGAAGTCCAGGTTGTTCTCTACCCGGCCGAAGCCGTGCCCTTCTTCCTTCTTGATAACCACGACCTTCGGCGGATTCCCGGCCCGCTCCAGCGCACGGATCATGCTGTTGCCTTGTGAGATCGGTACGCGGATGTCGTCGGCGCCCCAGTAGATCATCAGCGGCTGCTTGATCTTGTCGGCGAGGTAGACCGGCGAGATGTCCTTGGGAATCTTCGAGAGCTCGGTCACGCCGATCACGCCTTTCCAGAAGGCGACTCCCGATTCGTTGAACGGAATGTCGCCGTCGGGGGACGTGAGCAGGTCGTTCATCTCGGTCGGCGCGGCACCGGCCACTCCGCACTTGAAGACGGCCGGGAAGCGCGCGAGCGACATGAGCGTGGCATACCCGCCGTAGCTTGCGCCGGAAATACAGATCTTGTCGGGATCGGCGAAGCCTTGCGCGACGGCCCACTTCGCCGCGTCCTCGTGGTCCTCGAGCATCTGCCTTCCGTAAGTACCGAAGCCGCCGAAGTAGATCTTGCTGCCGAACCCCGGGGTGATGCGGAAATTCGGCAGCACCACTGCGTAGCCGCGGGAGGCCAGTATCTGTGCTTCGCGATATCCGTAGCCGCCGCTCCAGGCGTCCTCCCGGGCCATGGGGCCGCCATGGATGTGGAGGACCAGCGGCAGCTTTTGTCCCGGCTTGTAGTTCGTCGGAAGGACGTAGTACGACGGAATCTCCAGGCCGTCGCGAGTCTTCAGGACGAACGGCCGGACCTCGGCGAGCTTGTCCTTCGTCATCCAGGGACGGCTCGAGAACAGCTCCTCGAGCGTCTTCTTGCCTTCGTCGAGGATGTACCAGCGCGCCGGAACCTGATCCGAGAACGAGCGAACCAGGAACAGATCGCCGCGCACTCTCTGGAACGTGTTGTACGTACCAGGCAAGGCTCCGTCGATCATGCGCTGGATGCGCTTGTCGGCCTCGGTGAGAAGGACTGTCCTGGGCTTTTCGGCGTCGACCGTATAGCCGAGCAGCTCGTCCGTGACCGGATCGGTGTCGACCGAGTCGAGATCGAACTTGGGGTCCTCGGCCACGAGCTCGCCGAACTGCTTGGTCGCAGGATCGAACCGATAGATGGCCATCGTGTTGCGATTGAGATTGCTCGCCACCAGCAGGGTCTGATTGTTGGACTCGAAGTACAAGGGCTCGAAGGCCCCTGGCTTGGTTCGGTCGTAGCGGGCCAACTCCTCGAAGGCGTCGTTCTCGGTCTTGCGGTAGTACACGACCTCTGTGGTGGTGTCCTTGACTTCGGCGGTCACGACGCGGGGAACGCGGTTGCGGTCGAGGAGCCACGCGACGGCCCGCGTCGGGCGGGTCCCCGTCAGCAGAGTGGTCCGGCCGGTGACGATGTTCAGACGGTAGACGTCGTAAGACTCCGAGTCCCGCAAGTTGGCTTCAACCAGAATTTCGTCGTCGCTGCCGGGAATGCTGCGCAGGACCTGCATCGGCCGATAGACGTACTGCCGTTGCGCCCTGAGATCCTGCACCGTCGGCGACAGCTTGCGTGACTCCTTGCCGTCGCGGCTGATCATGAACAGGCCGCCGCCGCGATAAGTGCCAGGGCCGGTCGGCGAGTCGCGCTGGCCGAGCGTGTACAGCAGCCTGTCGTTGCCGACCCAGCGAACGCCCAGGACGTCGAAGTCCCCGTAGTTGGTCAGTGCGGTGCCCTTGCGCGTTTCCATGTCGATGACCGCAAGGTTCATCTTGCCGTTCACCGGGACCGTCACCGCGAAATATTTGCCGTTGCGCGACATGCGCGGCGAGGCGTAGGCGGGCAGGCGCAGGAACTCCTCGAGGGGGACTGGCCTGGCTTCGGACGCAACCGGCGGTGCCGTCTGTGCCGTTGCGGCAGTGGTCAGGCTGGCAGCAGTCAGCGCCACAACGGTGCAAAGGAATAGGTTCGAAATCATCGGCACTCCGTAATTACCTGTTCGCCCGGTGTCAGGGATCGAAAGGTGAATCTAACCCGACCAGCACGGGCACGCTCGGTACTAGGCGCCCCCGGCACAGGCTGCACGTGCGATGGTAGGCACGAAAAAAAAGTCCCGAGGCGACTGCCTCGGGACTTTTGCTTTCTGCGAGAGGAAATCGCGGGCGCTTGAGGCCTCCCAACGGCGCCCGTCGTTCCCTTACATCTTGTAGGTCAGCGACAACCGGATCAGGCGACCACGAACATCGAACTGGCTGAAGTCGTAGTTGTTCGTGCTGTCGAAGCCCGGGTCATACGGCGGCTTCTTGTCCAGGAGGTTGGCGACCGAGCCGGCGATCTTGAAGTTCTTGTTGATCTGGTAGCTACCGTAGATATCGATCGTGTAGTAGTCCGACGTCTTCGTCGGGTACACGCCGGTCTGGAATGCCGGGCTCTGCGGAGTGAAGTACGAACTCGGCAGCAGCTGCTGGGTCCAGCCCATCGTGTAGTTCAGGCGGCCGGTCAGCGAAAGCGCACCGTAGTCCCAGTCGAGCGCGGCGTTGTACTTGATCCGCGGGAACGAGTTGCCGAAGCCGTTGTTGCCTTCGTAACCCACGCCGTCGACCTCGTACTTGATCACGTAGACGCCGTTGAATCGGGCCGTGAACTTGCCGGCGCTCGTCGTCGGCATCGCGTAGCGCATCTCGAGGTCGATGCCGCTCGTGAACGTCGCCGACGCGTTCTGGTATTGGTTGAACACGGTCACGATGTTGTTCGTGATCGGGTCACGCAGGACCTGTGCGGTGCTCGGGCAGTTGGGCAACGTCGGGTCCCCGAGCGGCGGATTCGGGCACGAGGCGTCGACGATGCCCTGGAAGCTGGCCGCCTGGACGATGTCCGTCCACTTGATCCAGTAGTAGTCGACGCTGGTCGAGAAGTTGCGGGTCGGCTCGAACACCACGCCCAGGTTGGCGCTGACCGACTTCTCGGCCTTCAGGGCCGGGTTGCCGGCGAACACGCCGGAGATCTGCTGCGCGGTGTCGGTCTGCGGGTCGTTCACCTGCACGAAGAACGTCGCCGACGAGGGCGAGATTTCCGGCAGGGTCGGAGCGCGGAAGCCCTTGCCCACGTTGCCGCGCAGCGCCAGGGTGTCGGTCGGCGTGTACTTGATGCCGACCTTCGGGACCGTGGAGCTGCCGTAGTCGCTGTAGTGGTCGTATCGCGCCGCCAGCTGCATCTCGAGGTTCTTCAGGATCGGTAGGCGGAGTTCGCCATAGATCGCCTCGGAGGTCCGCGAGCCGTCGGTGGCGGTGCTGCCCTGGCCGAGGATGTCGCCGTTGACCGTCGCATCGCTCGGCTTGTCCTTCAGCGACTCCTTGCGCCATTCGGCGCCGATCGCCAGGCCGACGTTGCCGCCGGGCAGAGCGAACTTGGGCAGCTCGGTGGTCGCCTTGGTGTCGATGAAGCGCAGCGACGACGTCGCCTGGCGCTTGTTGTTGATGCGCAGCGAATCGCGGACCGCGTCCGAGTTCTGCGTCCAGTCGTCGAGGTTGTAGGTGCTGGACGTCGCCACCGGCACCGGCGGCTGCGGCGTCGAAGGAATGCCGAACGCGGCGCTGACCCCGGACTTCGAGAGCCGGTTCGTGGCCACGGAGTCGACCTTGTTCTTCGAGTAGCCGACGGCGCTGTCGAAGTCCCAGTTGGCATACGAATACAGCAAGCCGGCGAGGATGCGACCCGTATCCGACGTGATCTCGGAATTGCGCGATCCCATGTCGTTGAGCGAGCCGACGTAGCGAGCGGTTGCACCGCCCGGAGCCGACGGGCCGTTGGAGGCGGTCGTGTAGGGATTGCCGGCCACGCCCGGCGCGAAGTTGATGGTGTACGTGAACGGCTTCAGGCCGGCGGAGGTCGGTTCCAGGCCCGTGGTGTTGAAGAAGGGATGGGTGAAGGTCTGCTCCGACTTGACCCGGCTCAGGCCGAGCTCGACGAACGCGCTCAGCGTCGGCGAGAACTCGTAGGTGCCGCGGCTGATGAAGCCCACGCGCTCGGTGCCCGGAAGCGCCGTGAGCAGCGTGTTGGTGTGCTGCGGGCAGAACGTGTTGGCCGCGGCGCCCGTGGTCGCCGACGACGTGAGACCCCGGGCCAGCGCTTCAGTGCCATCGATCACGCCCTCGACACACTGCGAGATCGCCGTGAAGTTGGTGCTCAAGGTACCGTCGGCCTTCAACTGGCGCCAGCCGCCGCCGGCGGTCAGGCTGTTGAAGTTGCGGCCGCCGGAGGTGCCGCGGTAGTCGCGGGTCTTGCCGAAGTCGGTGTCCGACAGCAGGATTTCCTTGCGCTTGTACAGGTCGAGCACGCCGAACACGTTGAACTTGTTCGCGCCGAGATCGCCGAAGCCGCCCGTCAGGGTCGCGCCGTAGTCGTTCTTGCCGCTGGCCTGGCCGCCGCTGACGGTGGCCTCGAGGCCGCGGAAGTCGCGCCGCATGATGATGTTCACCACGCCGGCGATCGCGTCCGAGCCGTAGATCGCCGAGGCGCCGTCTTTCAGGATTTCGACCCGCTCGACCGCACTCGAGGGAATGGAGTTCAGGTCGACGAAGGTGTCCTGCAGGTTCTGCGCGAAGCCGTAGCCCGTGACCCGGCGGCTGTTGATCAGCACCAGGGTGGTCTTCTGGCCGAGGCCGCGCAGCGAGATGCCGGCAGCGCCCGGGGCGAAGCTGTTGGAGAAGCTTTCGCCGTAGCTGCCGCCGGAGTTCGACGGCAGGTTGCGCAGCACGTCGGCGATGGTCGGCTGGCCGGAGCGCTCGATCTGCTCGCGGGTGATCACCTCGACCGGCGCGACCGTTTCGGCATCGATCCGCTTGATGTTCGACCCGGTGATTTCCACCCGCTGCATCTGCTGCGGTTGTTGCTGCTGGGCAACGGCGGGGGCGGCGATTCCGCCCGCGCACAGGGCCATGACGGCCAAGCTGATCTGTTTGTGTCGAAACATCGTTCCCTCATTCGTTCATTGGATTGGCGGCAGCCGCCGACGAAATCTCCCCTGTGCAGATCATGCAAAGACGAGCTCCAGAGCACGGGCGCGCGGTGGACGCTCCCGAGTTCACGAAGTGATCTTCACCAGCGGGTCCGTTACGGTCACTTCGGGGAGACTCAGCTTGGCAAGTCCGTGACAAGGGTGTAGGTGACATTACGCAGGCGAGACAACTTCGCGACATTGCGTTCGCAAGGAATGGGCCAGTCGGCGAAAGGGTCGAGCGGGGCGCCGCCCCGCGACTTTCAGGCGTCGACCCGGTCGAGTCCGAAGCGGGCGCCGTCGTATTGCCCGAGCACGTCGACCAGCCAGGGCAGCACGCCCTGGAGCTGGGCGGCTAGGGAATGCGGCGGATTGATCACGAACATGCCGCTGCCGGCGAGTCCGAAGCCCTGCGCGTCGGGCTGCTGCACGCTGAGGCTGGCGTGCAGCCAGCCCTTGGGCGCCAGCGCTTCCAGGCGCTTCGGCAGGCTCGCCGCCTCGAGCTTGCTCACCTGCGGATACCAGACCATGTAGACGCCGTCGGCGAAGCGCGTCAGGGCGTCGCGCAGGGTCGAAACGACGCGCGTGTAGTCGCGGTTGCCCTCGTAGCTCGGGTCGATCAGCACCGCGGCGCGCCGGCTCGAAGGCGGCAGCTGCGACTTCAGGCCGACGAAGCCGTCGCCGTCGTAGGCGATCGCTTCCGGCGTGGACGCCAGTGTCGCGCGCAGGATCTTCTGCTCGGTAGGATGCAGCTCGAACGCCCGCAGCTGGTCCTGCGGGCGCAGCAGCAGCTGGGCCAGGGCCGGCGACCCCGGGTACTGCGCGAGCACGCCGTCGGGGTTGAAGCGGCGGACGAGCGTCACGTAGTCGGCAACCAGCTCGGGCAGGTCGGTGCGCGTCCACAGGCGCCCGATGCCGCGCTCGTACTCGCCCTTCTTCTGTGCGTAGCGGCCCTCGAGCGAGTAGCCGCCGGCGCCGCCGTGGGTGTCGACGTAGCGATAGGGCTTCGGCTTGGCGTTCATGTGCCTGAGCACCAGCATCAGCACGATGTGCTTCAGCACGTCGGCGTGGTTGCCGGCGTGGAAGGCGTGGCGGTAGGCGAGCATCTAGGGCGCCGCGGCGCGGCTCATGCGCGAGCGGAAAAGCTCGGCGATGCCGACCTCGCGCGGCCCGGGCTCGAGCGTGAACGCCTCGCCGGCGGCGATCGTGCCGGGCACGCGCACCGCCAGGTACGCGCCGCACCAGGCGCTTTCGATCATGAGCCTGGCGGCGTGCTTGAAGCCCATCGCCGCGTTGAACTTGAAGCAGGGAAAGCGTGGCTCGCTGACCGCCAGCTCGCAGCCGGGAAAGCGCAGCACGTCGCCGATCCACAGGCCCGTCTCGGCCACGCCCTGCAGGGTGAGGTTCTCGCCGAGCGAGCCGAACGGCAGGGCCTCGTCCCAGAGCGCCACCTGGGCCTGCGCCCTCACCGTCTGCCAGAACGGGTAGTGCTCGCCCGGGTAGGCGTAGGCCGCCTTGCTCAGGCCGCCGTGCACCGAGAGGTCGGCCTGCTCGTCGCCCTCGATGCCGAGCGGCAGCACCAGCCGCTCGCCTTCGACCGGGCGCTTGGCGATCGCCGTCATCACCTTGCGGCCGTTGATCGTCACCGCCTGGGCACGGGCGACGTTGAGGCTCACGACCTTGCCGGTCTTCATCGCCGCCCGCTCAGCCCGGGCGCCGGTAGCCGCGGTGCGCGGCGACCACGGCATGGCCGCGGCCGCCGCCGATCCAGGCCATGAAGATCTTGCCGGCCGGATGGCTGGCACGAAACGATCGCATCGCATGCACCGATTCGGCGAACAGCGGGTCGCCTTCGGCCAGCACGACCAGCGGCCCGCCGCCGGTCACGGCCCAGGCGCCGCGCTCGACCAGCGCATAGGCGCCGCGGGCCCGCACCTTGGCGACGAAGCCGGCCGACCCGCCGCCATTCACGTACCAGGGCGCCGCCGGAGCGATCGCCGCGGCACGCCAGAGCGCCTGCTCGGCGACGTGCGTTCCCGAGCCGTCGCCGGCCGAGAGGAATACCACGCCGTCGGGCGTGGCCAGGGCGAGATCGCGAATCCGGCCCAGGACCTCGACTGCGCTGCGGCTGGCGGCCACCCTCGCCTTGCCGCGGCCGCGCTGCGGCGCCGGCCCGACGAGCAGGAACTCGCCGGCGGCGATCTCCCGCCGATCGTGCACCAGCGACTGCTTGTCGAGCGCCGCCTCGGCTGCGGGGGCATTGGTCAGGGCCGCGTCGAGCTCGCCCTCCTTGGTCGCCTCGAGCACCGCCAGGGCGGGGCCGGCGACCAGCCTGACGGCGATTCCGGTGTCGGCGCTGAAGGCGCTCTGCAGGCTGGAGCCGAGCCGCGACTCGATCAGGGCGTGGTCGACGCCGAGCCTGAGCGGCAGCGTGCCGACGGGCTTCTGGGCCCGCACCGCCGGCGGGCCGGCGAGCACGAGGCCGGCGAGGAGCAGGCGGCGACGGAGCATCGGCCGATTATTGCGGTCGCGAAGCCGACACGCGGCAAGGGGGCGCTTCGCTCGCCCGCTACACTCCAACCCACTTCAAAAGAGCAGACTCGGCAGGGTCCGCCACGTGCCAAGAGCGCATTGATTCGCCCCGACCGCGACGCCTGCCCTGACCACCCCAACGCGCCCCCGCTCGCCGCTGCCGCCCTGCCGCCCGGTGAAGCCGCGCCCCCGAATCCCTCCTTTATTGGAACTTCCATGAATCGACCCCTCGCGCACGGCCCGGCGATCGACGCGCCGGCCACCGTCCGGCACCGCAAGCTCGTCGAGTGGGTGGCCGAGATGGCGGCGCTGACCGAGGCGCGCGACGTCTACTGGTGCGACGGCAGCGACGCCGAGTACGACCGCCTGTGCGCGCAGCTCGTGGCCGCCGGCACCCTGCTCAAGCTCAACCCCGAGCTGCGCCCGCACAGCTTTCTCGCGCGCAGCAGCGCCAGCGACGTGGCCCGGGTCGAGGACCGGACCTATATCTGCTCGGAGCGCGAGGAAGACGCCGGTCCGACCAACAACTGGATGGCGCCCGCGGCGATGCGCGCGCTGCTGCAGACCGGCCAGGCCTGCGGCACGCCGCCGCTCTTTCGCGGCGCGATGCGCGGCCGCACCATGTACGTCGTGCCGTTCTCGATGGGCCCGCTCGGCTCGGAGATCTCGCACATCGGCGTCGAGCTCACCGACAGCGCCTATGTCGCGGTGAGCATGAAAGTGATGACGCGGATGGGCAGCAAGGTGCTCGAGCTGCTCGGCAGCGACGGCCACTTCGTGCCCTGCATGCACTCGGTCGGTGCCCCGCTCGCGCCGGGCGAGAAGGACGTGAGCTGGCCGTGCAATGCCACCAAGTACATCGTCCACTACCCGCAGACGCAGGAAATCTGGAGCTACGGCTCGGGCTACGGCGGCAACGCCCTGCTCGGCAAGAAGTGCTTCGCGCTGCGCATCGCCTCGGTGATGGGCCGGGCCGCCGCCGACAAGGCCTCGGGCAACCCGGGCTGGCTCGCCGAGCACATGCTGATCCTCGGCGTGACCTCGCCCGAGGGGAAGAAGCACCACGTCGCCGCCGCCTTCCCGAGCGCCTGCGGCAAGACCAACTTCGCGATGCTGATCCCGCCGCCGGCCCTCGGCCACTGGACCGTGACGACGATCGGCGACGACATCGCCTGGATCAAGCCGGGCCCGGACGGGCGGCTCCACGCCATCAACCCCGAGGCCGGCTACTTCGGCGTCGCCCCGGGCACCAACGAGCAGACCAACCCTAACTGCATGGCGAGCCTGAAGCGCGACGCGATCTTCACCAACGTCGCCCTCACCGACGACGGCGACGTCTGGTGGGAAGGCATGACCGCCACCCCGCCGGCGCACCTGATCGACTGGCAGGGCCAGGACTGGACGCCGCAGATCGCCCGCGACAGCGGCGCCAAGGCGGCCCATCCGAACGCCCGCTTCACCGTCGCCGCGACCAACAACCCGGCGCTCGACGAGGCCTGGGACTCGCCCGCAGGCGTGCCGATCGACGCCTTCATCTTCGGCGGCCGCCGCTCGACCACGGTGCCGCTGGTGACCGAGGCGCGCGACTGGACCGAAGGCGTCTACATGGCCGCGACCATGGGCTCGGAGACCACCGCCGCCGCCACCGGCGCCCAGGGCGTGGTGCGGCGCGATCCTTTCGCCATGTTGCCCTTCATGGGTTACAACATGAGTGAGTACTTCCAGCACTGGCTCGACCTCGGTGCGACGCTGGCCGCCCGCGGCGCGCCGCTGCCGAAGATCTTCTGCGTCAACTGGTTCAGGAAGGGCGCCGACGGCAAGTTCGTCTGGCCCGGCTACGGCGAGAACATGCGCGTGCTCGAATGGATCGTGCACCGGGTCGAGGGCAGCGCCGGCGGCGAGCTCAACGCCTTCGGCACGACGCCGCGCTACCAGGACATCGACTGGTCCGGCCTGGCCTTCGACAGCGCCCGCTTCGATCTCGTCACCGACCTCGACGCCGCGACTTGGGTAGGCGAGCTCGAGTCGCACGACGCCCTCTTCAGGCAGCTCGCGCATCGTCTGCCGGACGAGCTGCCGCAGGTCCGCGAGCGGATCGCCGCTCGCCTGGCCGCCTGAGAGCCGCATCGTCGTGGCCCTGTTCGATGCGGCGCCGCCGTCGCGCCCGCCCGTTGCCGCCGCGGCCCAGGACCTGAGCGACGCCGAGTTCGCCGAGCTCGACGAGCTGCTCGCCGCCATCCCCGAGCCGCTCGAGCCGCTCGACGCGGTGATGCTCGACGGCTTCATCGCCGGCGTTCTGGTCCAGCCCGAACTGATCGATGCCGGGCGCTGGCTGCCGCACGTGTTCGACGCTGGCGGCCACCGCTGGGGCGAAGCCGAACCGGGCCCGGAGCAGATCCGCGTCCGCGAGCTGATCGCCCGCCGCTACGCGGCGATGAATCGATCGCTCGCCGAGTTCGGCGGCTTCGATCCGCTGATCCTCGAGCCCGACGAGGCCAGCGAAGGCGGCGCGACCGAGGTGCCGGCGGCGTCCGCCGACGAGGCGCCGGCCGCCCCTCGCGACGAGCCGCCGCTCGATCCGATCACCCGCGCGATCCTGCCCTGGGTCGCGGGCTTCGAGTTCGCCGCCAGCATCGTCCCGGCCCTGTACGAGCTCGACGACGACGCAGTCGCGACCACGCTGACCCGGCTCTACCGCTTCCTTCCGGCCGAAGGTGCCGAAGAGGAAGCGACGGCCGCGCTGCTGACCAAGGAGCGGCCGCTGGCCACGCTCGACGCGGCGATCGAGGAAGTGATCGTCTGCGTCGCCGAGCTCTACGACCTGACCGCGCAGGCCCGCTACCAGGTCGAGACCGTGCGCCGCGCCACGCCCAAGGTCGGCCGCAACGACCCCTGCCCCTGCGGCAGCGGCCGCAAGTTCAAGGTCTGCCACGGCGCCGGTACTGCCTGAATGCGGCTGCAGCTCCTCTCCGATCTTCATCTAGAAACCGAGCAGTTCGACCCGCAGCCGGCGCCCGGCGCCGAGTTGCTCGTCATCGCCGGCGATATCGACAGCGAGTGGTCCGGCCTCGAGCGCTTCGCCGGCTGGCCCCAGCCGGTGGTCTTCGTCGCCGGCAACCACGAGTTCGACCGCCGCGACATCGAGACGGCATGGCCCGCCCTGCGCCAGCGCTGCGTCGATCTCGGGATCACGATGCTCGAGCGCGAGAGCCGGGTCGTGGTCGACGATCGCGGCCGCCGGATCCGCCTGCTCGGCACGATCCGCTGGTGCGACTTCGACCTGTTCGGCGCCGCCGGTCGGGCCAAGGCGATGCGCGCCGGCGGCTACTTCACGAACCTGATGCAGTCGACGCGCGGCGCGGCGCCGCTCGATGCCGAGGCGATCCGCGAGGAAGGCCTCGCCTGCCGCGCCTGGCTCGAGCAGGAGCTGATGCGTCCGGCCGGCGACTGGGACCGCACCGTCGTCATCACCCACTTCGCGCCCAGCCTGAGGAGCGCCGATCCGCGCTACGGCGCGCGCAGCGGCACCGCCAGCTTCTGCAATGCCGACGACGACCTGATCCCGCGCGCCGACCTGTGGATCCACGGCCACCTGCACTGCCGGCAGGACTACCGGGTCGGCAGGGCGGGCGGCTCGACCCGGGTGGTCTGCAACGCGCGCGGCCATGAGTGGCGCGGCGAGGCGGAAGGGCACGCGCCCTTGCTGATCCTGGAAGTCTGAGGGTCGGCGCCGCCCGGGGCGCGCCGACGGGCCGCTAGAGGCTGGAGCGGCGGTGCAGCCTGAGCTCGAAGGGCGAGGGTGCGGGCGCGGCCTCGCGCTCCTGCGCTTCGCGCGCCGTTTCCGGCTCGAGGGTGGTGATCGCGTCGAGGCCGAACGCGGTGCCCATGTCGGCCGGATCGCTGCCTTGCCGGCGGCTCGCCCGACGCGATACCAGCGACATCAACCAGCGGGCTCCGGCGAACAGGTTCATCGACTTCTCACGTTGCAGCGGCGGGTGAACCCGCTCTCCGGTGCAACGTCGAAGGAAGCCGCGCGGTTTACCAGTCGCCCGCGTATTTGTTGCCGTTGGCCTTGTACTGGGCGACCGCCTTCTTCAGTTCGGCGTGCTCGCTGCAGGGCAGGAAGCAGGCTTTGTCGAGGGCGGCCAGGCGCTGCTCGGCGAGCGGCAGGTTGCCCATCATGAGGTAGAGCTCGCCCGAGTACTCGAGCGCGCCCTTGTGCTTGGGCTCGATCCGCAGGGCCTCGTTGTAGTACTTCTCGGACTCGCTGGCGTTGGCCGCCCCGGCCTTGCGCAGGCTCAGACCCATCAGGTTGTTCCAGTCCGCGCTGCCGGTGTCGTTGACCTTCTTCAGCTCCTCGACCGCCGCCGGCCAGTCCTTGGCGGTGATCCTGGCCCGGGCCGCGCTCAGCTTGTCGTTGGCGGGCGCGGCGGTGTCGACCGCGAAGCTGCCCGCGGCGAACAAAAGCAGCAGCGGGGCCAGCAGCATGCGGGTGAAGGAAAGCTTCATGGAAATCCTCTCGTCGTGGACCGGAAGGAAAAGGATAGCCTCTCCCGATGCCCCCCGCTCCTGTTGCTGCTTCCGGTTACTGCGCCATCGATTTCGGCACCTCGAACTCGGCGATCGCCATTCCCGAGGCCGGTTCGTCCCTTGCGATGCGCCTGATCGAGCTCGAACCTGGCTACCGGACCATGCCGACGGCGGTGTTCTACGCCGCCGAAGGCGGCCTGCACGACCAGCCGCGGTGCGAGTTCGGCCGGGCCGCGGTCTCGGCCTACGTCGACGGCATCGACGGCCGGCTGATGCGTTCGATGAAGAGCATCCTCGGCAGCACCCTGGTCGAGCAGACCACCGACATCGGCGGCGGCCGCGCCGTCCGCTTCCTCGACGTCGTCGCCACCTACCTGGCGCACCTGCGGCGGCGGGCCGAGGCAGAGACGGGGCAGGCGATCGCCCGGGCCGTGCTCGGCCGGCCCGTCTTCTTCGTCGACGACGACCCGAAGCGCGACGCCCAGGCCGAACGGGCGCTCCGGACCGCGGCGCAGCGGGCCGGATTTCGCGAGGTCGAGTTCCAGTACGAGCCGATCGCCGCCGCCTTCGACTACGAGCAGGGAGTGCGGGGCGAGGAGAAGGTGCTGGTCGCCGACATCGGCGGCGGCACCTCCGACTTCTCGATCGTCCGCGTCGGGCCGGGCCGGGCGGAGAAGGCCGGGCGCAAGGACGACATCCTCGCCAACCATGGCGTGCACATCGCCGGCACCGACTTCGACCGCCGGGTCGAGCTCGCGAGCGTGCTGCCCCTCTTCGGCTACCGCGCCTTCGGCGTCGCCAGCGCCGGCCAGGCCGCGCGCGAGGTGCCGAGCGCGGTCTACTTCGACCTCGCCACCTGGCACCTGATCAACACCGTCTACAACCCGCTGCGCGTCGCCGAGCTGCGCGCCATGCGCTCGTTCTACGCCGATCCGGCGCAGCACCGGCGACTGATGAGCGTCGTCGACCAGCGTCTCGGCCACGAGCTGCTCGCCCGCGCCGAGAGCGCCAAGATCGCGGTCGCCGACGGCGGCGCGACGGCGATCGCGCTCGATCCGGTCGAAGCCCGCCTGAGCGCCCCCTTCGACGAGGCGCAAGCCCGCGCCGCGCTGGAAGCCGACCTCGAGCGCATCGTCGCCGCGGCGCGCGAGACCGCGGCGCAGGCGGGGCTGGGCGTCGGCGAGATCGACGCCCTCTATTTCACCGGCGGCTCGACCGGCCTGCGCCTGCTCGCGGAGCGGCTGCAGCGGGCCTTTCCGGCGGCGCGACCGGTGCGCGGCGACCGCTTCGCCAGCGTCGCCACCGGGCTCGGGCTGCATGCGGCGCGGCGCTTCGGCGCGCCGCGCTGAGCTGCGTCAGCCGTCGAGCACCGCCGCCATTGCCAGGCCGGTCGCCTCGACGTTGCCGGTGTTGAGGCCGGCGATGCACAGGCGCCCCGAGCGCACCAGGTAGACGGCGAACTCCTCGCGCAGCCGATCGACCTGCTGCGGGTTCAGGCCGGTGTAGCTGAACATGCCGCGCTGGCTGAGAAAGTAGCCGAAGTCGCGCCCGGGCATCTTCGACCTGAGGGTCGCGTGCAGCACCTTCCTCATCGCCTTGATGCGCTCGCGCATCGCCGCCAGCTCCAGCTCCCAGGCCGCGCGCAGCTCGGGCTCGCCGAGCACGGCGGCGACGAGCTGGCCGCCGTGGATGGGCGGGCTCGAGTAGTTGCGTCGCACCGTGAACTTGAGCTGGCCGAGCACGTTGACGGCTTCCCTGGCGTCGGCGCAGACGACGCTGAGCGCGCCGCAGCGCTCGCCGTACAGGCTCATGCTCTTGGAGAACGAATTGGCGACGACGAACGACATCGGCCGTCCGTCCTTGCCGCGCGCCGCGGCCAGCGCCCGCACCGCATACGCGTCCTCGGCGATCCCGTCGCCGAAGCCCTGGTAGGCGAGGTCGAGGTAGGGCAGCAGGTCGCGCTCGGCGAGCAGCGGGATCAGCGCGTCCCATTGCGCGCGCGTCAGGTCGACCCCGGTCGGGTTGTGGCAGCAGGCGTGGATCAGGACGACGCTCTTCGCGGGAAGCGTGCGCAGCGTCGCGCACATGGCGTCGAACGAGAGCGCCCCGGTGGCAGCGTCGTAGTAGGGATACGAATGCACCGCGAGCCCGGCGCCTTCGAACATGGAGCGGTGGTTCTCCCAGCTCGGGTCGCTGACCCAGACTCCGCTGCCTGGCAGCCAGCGGGAGATGAAGTCGGCGCCGACCTTGAGCCCGCCGCTCGAGCCCACCGACTGGATCGTCGCCACCCGCTTGCCCGCCAGCGCCTCGTGCCCGGCGCCGAACAGCAGCGCCTGCACCTGCTCGCGAAAGTTGGCCGCGCCCTCGATCGGCAGGTAGGGCTTGGGTGCGTTGCGCGCCACCACCTGCTGCTCGGCGCGCCGCACGGAATCGAGCACCGGGATCTTGCCGGCGTCGTCGAAGTAGATGCCGATCGACAGGTTGATCTTTCCCGGCCGCGGGTCCTTCTGGAAGTCCTCGTTCAGGCTCAGGATCGGGTCGCCGGCGAACGGCTCGATGTGTTCGAACATGCCCTAGGCCGCGGCGAGCGCCGCTTCGATGTCGGCGCGGATCGATTCGGGCGTGTCGGTCGGCGCGTAGCGCTTCATCACCTTGCCGTCGCGGCCGACCAGGAACTTGGTGAAGTTCCACTTGATCGACTGCGTGCCCAGCAGCCCCGGCGCTTCGGCCTTCAGCCATTGCCACAGCGGATTCGCCTTGGCGCCGTTGACCTGGACCTTGCTCATCATCGGAAAGCTGACGCCGTAGTTGACCTGGCAGAACGAGGCGATCTCCGCGTTCGCGCCCGGATCCTGGGCGCCGAACTCGTTGCTCGGAAAGCCGAGCACGACCAGGCCCTTGTCGCTGTAGTCCTGCCAGAGCTTCTCGAGGCCGGCGAACTGCGGCGTGAAGCCGCAGGCGCTCGCGGTGTTGACGATCAGCATCACCTTGCCGCGCTGGGTGGAGAGTTGCGCCGGCTTGCCGTCGATCGAAAGCGCCTCGAAGTCGTAGATGCTCTTTGCCTTGCCTGCCATCGCTGCCTCTTCGAAGAACCGGATGGGCCGATGGTAGCGCCGTGGCTCTCAGTGGCGATCGGCCGGCGCGAGCGCGGCGAGCAGGGCGCTCGCGACGATCAGCCCGCCGCCGAGGGCGACCCGCGCCGTCAGCGTGCCGCCGCCGAAGGCGATCGCCGAGGCCGAGGCGAACACCACCTCGGTCAGCATCACGACCGAGGTCCGGTTGGCCGCCAGCCGGGCCGCGCCGTACTGCAAGGCGAGGTTGCCGGCGAGGAAGAGGGCCGTCAGCAGTCCGACCGGAACGAGCCACCGGGTCTCTGCCGGCGCCGGCCAGCGAACCTGCCCGTTCGCCGCGAGCACGGCGGCGACAGCGCCGGCGACGATCGCTCCGCCGAGGAACATCGCCAGCGCCCGCCCCTCTTCGGGACGGGCGGCCTCGCGGCGCAGCATCACGTTGTTGAGCGCGAACGAGAAGCCGCCGACCAGGCCGAGCCAGTCGGCGAGCGAGCGCGGCACCGGTAGCTGCCCGGCGAAGCCGGCCGCCGTGCCGTCGCCGGCCCCGCCCTCGGGCCAGAGCACGATCGCCGCACCGGCCAGCGCCAGCACGGTGCGCAGCGTCGCGGCGGTGGTGAAGCGCTCGCCGAGCACGACCCGGGCGAGCAGCACGGTCCAGAACGGCATCAGGTAGAACAGCAGGACGACGCGGACGACGTCGCCGATGACGACGCCCCAGTTGAACGACGCGTTGGTCGTGCCCGCGGCGGCGACCAGCACCCAGAGGGCCGGCGTGCGCAGCACCTGGCCGAGCGCGCGCGGCCGGACCGAGACGATGACGATCGAGGCCAGCGTGTAGATCAGCGCCGTGGCCCAGAGCGGATGCAGCCCCGCGCCCTGCAGCCAGCGGAACGGCCACCACGAGCTTCCCCAGACCAGGGCGTTGAAGACGAGCGCGAGGGCGGCGATGCCGGCGGCGCGGCCGACGACGGGCGAGGGAGCGGTCAATGCTTGTCGAGACGGGCGATCGACAGCAGGTGCTCGATCTCGACGGGATGGTTCTTGCAGTTCGCGATGTGCCAGCGCCGGATCAGCCACATCGTGCCCGCGACCAGCACCCCGAACACGCCGATCGCGACGAACGCCGAGAGGCCGAAGCGCGTCATCCCGGTGTAGAACGCGCCGAGGCCGAGGATGCAGGCCTGCTCGTTGAAGTTCTGCACCGCGATCGAGCGGCCCGCGCCCATCAGGTTGGCGCCGCGGTGCTGCAGCAGGGCGTTCATCGGCACCACCAGGTAGCCGCCGATCGCCCCGAGGACGATCAGGAACGGCGCCGCCAGCCAGGCGTTGGTGATGACGTTGAGGCCGATCACGAGCACGCCCATGGCGATGCCGAGCGGGATCACCCGGGTGGCCTGGTCCAGGCGCATGCGCATCGAGGCAACCACCGCGCCGACCGCGGTGCCGATCGCGACCACGCCGACCAGCGACGAGGCGTCCTTGGTGGTGTAGCCGAGCGCGGCCGCGGCCCAGGCGAAGACGATCACCCGCAGGTTCCCGGAAACGCCCCAGAACAAGGTGGTGGTCGCCAGCGAGATCTGGCCGAGCTTGTCGTTCCAGAGGCGGGCGTTGCAGTTCGAGAAGTCGCGGATCAGCGCGCCGGCGCTGTGCGAGAGCACCTGCAGCGGCGCATCGGTGCGCGGGATGCGCAGGTTGAAGAGGGCGGCAACGACGTAGAGGGCGACGATCAGCGCGATCGCCGCTTCCGGCGCGGTCGAGATGCCGGTGTCGAAGATCGGAATGTCGAACGAGAGCAGATGGTGCGAGACGACGTGGCCGAGCAGCTGGCCGCCGAGCACCACGCCGAGGATGATCGAGAGGATCGTCAGGCCCTCGATCCAGCCGTTCGCCTTGACCAGCTGAGAGTTCGGCAGCAGCTCGGTCAGGATGCCGTACTTGGCCGGCGAGTAGGCGGCGGCGCCGAGGCCGACGATGCCGTAGGAGAGCAGCGGATTGGCGCCGAACAGCATCAGCAGGCAGCCGACCACCTTGATCGCGTTCGAGATGAACATGACCCGGCCCTTGGGCACCGCGTCGGCGAAGGCGCCGACCAGCGGGGCCAGGATCACGTAGAACAGCGCGAACATCGGCGTCAGCGCCGGGATGTGCCATGAAGGCGCGCCGCCGGTCTTCAGCAGCTCGATGGCGGCGACCAGCAATGCGTTGTCTGCCAGCGAGCTGAAGAACTGCGCCGACATGATCGTGTAGAAGCCTTTTTTCATTCGCTTCGTGTCGGCGTCGGGTGAACGGAAGTCCGCCCATGTCTCCCATGCGGCGGCGGTTATAGCACGCGGGTTTTGCCACCCCCGCCGGCAGGCGCCACCGATCTGTGGCTGGCAGAATTCCCCGATGCCGCGTCCGATAGCAGCGCTCGTCCATGCGGATGCCCTCGCGGCCAACCTCGCCGTGGCGCGTCGCGCGGCCGGCGGCGCCAAGGTCTGGGCGGTCGTCAAGGCCAATGCCTATGGTCACGGTATCGGCAATGTGTACTCGGGACTGAAGGGCGCCGACGGCTTCGCCCTGCTCGATCCCGCCGAGGCCGAGCTGCTGCGCGAGCTTGGCTGGCGCGGCCCGATCCTGCTGCTCGAGGGCTGCTTCGACCCGCGCGACCTCGACACCTGCTCCCGCCTGGACCTCTGGCACACGGTGCATCACGCGGCGCAGGTCGACTGGCTGGCGGCGCACAAGACGAAGGGGCCGCACAAGGTCTTCCTCAAGCTGAACAGCGGCATGAACCGGCTCGGCTTCGCGCCGGCGGCCTACCGCGCCGCCTGGCTCCGGTTGTCCGAGCTGCCGCAGGTTGCCGAGATCACGCTGATGACGCACCTGGCGAACGCCGACGCTGCCGACCCGGCCGATCTCGAGGCGTCGCTGGCCGCGTTCGCCACCGCCACCGCCGAGCTGCCCGGCCCGCGCTCGATCTGCAACAGCGCCGCCACCCTGCGCGTCGGCACGCGCCTGGCCGCCTCGGCCGGCGACTGGGTGCGCCCGGGGATCCTGCTCTATGGCTCGTCGCCCGACCATCCGCAGCACCGCGCCGCCGACTGGGGCCTGGCGCCGGCGATGAGCCTGCGCGCCGAGCTGATCGCGGTGCAGACTCTCGGCGCGGGCGCGAGCGTCGGCTACGGCTCGGCCTACACCGCCACTCGCGAGATGCGGATCGGCGTCGTCGCCTGCGGCTATGCCGACGGCTACCCACGCGTCGCGCCGGGCGGCAACGAGCGCGGCACGCCGGTGCTGGTCGACGGGGTGCGCACGCGCACCGTCGGCCGGGTCTCGATGGACATGATCACGGTCGACCTGACGCCGGTGCCCGAGGCGCGCGTCGGCAGCGTCGCCACGCTCTGGGGCCGTGCCGACGACGGAGCGGTGCTCTCGATCGACGAGGTCGCCGCAGCCGCCGGCACGGTCGGCTACGAACTGATGTGTGCGCGCGCGCCGCGGGTGCCGGTGCGGGTCGTTGCCGGATGAAGCCGGCCGAGGGAGCCGCTTGAGCCTTCGCGACCTGAACGTCGCCACCCGGCGGCGCCTGCGCCGTCACGCCTGGCTGCTCAGCGCCTGGTGCGTGGCGCTCGGGTTCGCCACCAGCTGGATCCTGTTGCACGTCTTCGGCCTGCGCGCGCCCGCCGCGCGCTACGGCATCGCTGCGATCGTCATGTATTCGCTCGGCCTGGTGGTCGGCACGCGCGTCTGGCTCGCGCACTTCAACCGCAGCGTGCGCGAGCAGCCGGGCCTGCTCGGCACCGCCCGGCCCGGCGACGTCGCCGAGTTCGAGCGCGAGCAGGTCGAGCGCGAGCGCCGCGGCGAGCGCGCGCGCGAGTCGTTCGACTGGGCCGACGGCTTCGGCAGCATCGCCGACTGGCTCAGCTTCGACGAATTCGCCACGCTGCTGATCGTCCCGGCGCTGCTGTTCCTGCTGGCCGGCGTGCTGCTGCTGGCCGGCGCGGTGCCGGTGCTGTTGATGGACGGCGTCGCCGGCCTGCTCGCCGAGGTGGCGGTGCAGTTCGTGTTCGGCGCGCTGATCGCGCGCCGGATCATGCGGCCGAAGCCGCACGACGCCGCGTTCATGACGATCGTCGCCCGGAGCTGGCTGATCGGCCTCGTCCTGGTCGTCGCCAGCGTCGCCGCGGGCTGGCTGCTGGCGCGGGTCAATCCCGGCGGCGCGACCCTCGCCGACCTGTTCCGGTGAGCACCGCGCCGATCGTCGTCGTCGACGAGGCCGAGGTCGAGATCACGGCCGTGCGCGCGCAGGGCGCAGGCGGGCAGAACGTGAACAAGGTGTCGAGCGCGATCCACTTGCGCTTCGACGTCGCCGCCTCGTCCCTGCCCGATGCAGTGAAGGAGCGACTCCTCGCCGCCAACGACCGGCGCCTCAGCGACGAAGGCGTCGTCGTCATCAAGGCGCAGCGCCATCGCAGCCAGGATCTGAACCGGCGCGACGCGCTCGAGCGGCTGAACGAGCTCGTCGCCAAGGCGGCGGAAGTGCCCCTGGTGCGCAAGGCGACGCGGCCGACGCGCGCCTCGAAGCGGCGCCGGCTCGAAGCCAAGGGCGTTCGCGCCGAAGTGAAGGCGGGGCGGGCCAAGGTCGTCGACTGAGCGGCGCGGCGCGCAGCCGGCCGACGTTCGCTCGCGGCGGCTGCATTTCGCGCCGCCGGCCTGCAGCTCGCGCCGCAGCGACCGGGGTTCGTCGCAAGGGCGTCGCGCGGGGCTGCATCGATTCCTAGAGTCGCGCCATGTCCACTTCCCTCCCGCAGCGAGCCGCCATGACACAACGCCTCTCCTCCGTCGCCGCGATCGCCTTCGGCGCCGCCCTCTCCGCCCTCGTCATGGTCGCCCATCCGGCGCGCGCCCAGGGCATGGCCGCGGGCTGCGCCAAGGTCGAGGTGCAGAACGTCCGCCCCGAGCAGGGCATGCTGATGGTCGCGGCCTACGGCGACGCGGCCGCCTTCGCCGGCAAGTCGCCGCTGCTGGCCACGCAGATGCGCGCCGGCCCGGCGCCGACCCTGGCCTTTCCCCTCTGCGGGCTGGCCGGCAGCAGCCGGGTCGCGCTGACGCTCTACCAGGACCTGAACGGCAACGGCAAGCTCGACGCCAACGCCTTCGGCATTCCGAGCGAGCCCTGGGGCGCCTCCGGCAAGCCGGTGGCGATGACCGCACCGATCTGGGAGACGACCGCGGTGCCGCTCGACGGCAGCCCGATCGTCGTCCTCCTGTCCAAATAGCCCCGTTGCGAGGAGCCAGGCCATGAACAGCTTCGACCGTCAACGCCGCGACGTCCTTCGTGCCCTCGCCGCTGCCGGCGCCGCGAGCGCCCTGCCCGGCCTCGCGGCCGCCGCCGCTTCGGCGCCCGCCGGCGAGGGCGCGGCCTTCGACGCCGCGGTCGCCGACTCGCCCTGGCTCGTGCCGTTCAAGGGCGTGGACGACAGCGACCCGGCACGCACCGACCTGCGCTGCGAAGCGCTCGCGCTCACCGGCCGCTGGCCGGCCGAGCTGCGCGGCCGCTTCTATCGCAACGGCCCCGCCCTCTTCGAGCGCAACGGCCAGCGCTACCGCCACTGGTTCGACGGCGACGGCATGGTGCAGCAGTTCAGCTTCAGCGGTCGCGGCGTCTCGCATGTCGGCAGGATGGTTCGCACCGCCAAGCTCGTAGACGAGCGCTCGGCCGGCCGATTCATCTACCCGACCTTCGGCACGCCGATCGCGAGCGATGCGCCGACCCAGGGTCCCGATTCCTTCAACACCGCCAACACCAACGCGCTAGAGCACGCCGGCCGGCTGCTGGCGATGTGGGAAGGCGGTTCGGCCTACGCGCTCGATCCGAAGGACCTCTCGACCCTCGGCCCGGTGACCTGGAAGGAGGGCTACGAGCAGGTCCCCTTCTCCGCCCATCCCAAGGTCGACCCCGCCGGCCACCTGTGGAACGTCGGCACCTTCGGCGCCAGGATCGTCGTCTGGCACCTCGATCCTGCAGGCAAGCTGGCGAGCGTGCAGGTCGGCGAGTCGCCCTACCCGCACGGCATGGTGCACGACGTGGCGGTGACCGAGCGCTACATCGTCCTGCCGCTGCCGCCGGTGAAGCTGGACTTCGCGGCGATCGCCCGCGGCGCGACGCCCGAGCAGGCGTTCGACTACCAGCGCAGCGAGCCCCTGCGCATCCTGGTGATGAGGAAGGACGACATCCGCGAGCGCAAGCTGTTCGAGCTGCCGGCGCAGATGGTCTTTCATGTCGGCAATGCCTACGAGCGGCGCGACGGCGGGATCGCGCTCAGCTTCGTCGGCGCGCGCGACGACGAGTTCCTGATCCACGGCGCCGTCGCCTTCGTCGCCGGCCGGACCGTGCCGCACGAGGGGCCGACCCTGCAATCGGCGCTGCTCGACATGGCAACCGGCCGGGCCAGTGTCGAGGCCTTGCCGGGCACGATCGAGTTCCCGCGCATCGATCCGCGGCGCATCGGCGGCCCGGCCCGATTCCTCGCCAGCGTGGCCGCATGGAAGGACTCGGCGGCGCGGCGCGGCGGCCTGTTCCACGGCGTGCAGGTGCGCGACCTGCAGACGGGCCGGGTCGACCGCTACGACTACGGCGGGGACACGGTCGTCGAGGAGCACATCCTGGTGCCCAGGCCGCGGGCGAGCCGCGAGCTCGACGCCTGGCTGGTCGGCACGACCTACGACTGGAAGCGAAGAATCACGCGGGTCAACGTGCTCGAGGCGGGCCGGGTGAGCGCCGGCCCGGTGGCGCAGGCGGCCCTGCCGTACTGGCTGCCGCTCGGCTTTCACGGCAATTTCAGCGCCGCCTGAGCGGCGCGGGAGGCGAGGCCCGCTACGGGCCTCGCGGACTCAGATCGCCCTGCGCTTGCGCCGCGACATGTAGCCGATGGCGCCCAGGCCGGCGAGCATCAGCGCCAGCTCCGAAGGCTCGGGCACGGCTCCGGGGATTCCGAGAGCATCGATCTCGCCCTCGCCCGCCGAGAACGGGCCGCCGACCAGCCGGTCGCCCGAAGTGATGGCGAAGATGGTGTAGGCCGCGTCGAAGGCCCAGACGGTGGTCCAGTCGTCGGCGTTCTTGCCGGCGCCGGTGTTGTCGACGCCGAGGGTGTAGACGTCGGTGATGTGACCTTCGGTGCAGGACGACAGCACGGCGCTGGTGCAGCCCCAGATCTTGAATTCGAAGCCTTCCCAGAACTCGCCGGTGTTGCCCGGGGTCCAGCCGTGGTCGATGGCGGGAATCGCGATCAGCGAGCTCAAGGCGAGCGTGCCGCTGGTCATGAAGATGGCCGGGTCGTACTGCGCCCAGATGTGGTCGGCAGTGGCCATCGCCGCACTCGGGGTGAAGCCGCCGATGGTGTAGCTGCTGCCGTCGGCGGTGCCGGTGGCGCCGTTGCTGCCCGACAGGAAGGTGAGGTAGGCGGTCGGCGTGATCGTCGTGGTGTGCACGGTCGCCGTATCGCTCAGTGTCGCGCCGCCGACGACGGTGACGGCGTAGGCGCTCGACAGGGCGGTGAGCAGGGCGGCGGCCAGGGTCAACTTCTTGAACATGTTGTCTCCTTGTTCCGGCCTTCGGCTCAGATGTCGCAGGCGGGGGAGCGGGCACAGTACTCCGTTGCGGTCACCGGCGCACCCCCGCATTCGCGGCATGCCGCGCGCCGCCGACAATGGCGCCATGGCCAAGGAGAAGTCGATCTACGCGTGCACCGAGTGCGGCGGCACGAGCCCGAAGTGGCAGGGCAAGTGCCCGAGCTGCGGCGCCTGGAACACGCTGGTCGAGTCGGTCGCCGAAGGCGCGGCGAAGAACCGCTTCGCGACCCCTTCGCGCGGGCTCACGCCGGCCGAGTCGGTCGCCACCCTGTCGGAGATCGAGGCCGCCGACGCCGAGCGCCAGCCGACCGGCATCGACGAGCTCGACCGGGCCCTCGGTGGCGGCCTCGTCGCCGGCGGGGTGGTGCTGATCGGCGGCGACCCGGGCATCGGCAAGTCGACGCTGCTGCTGCAGGCGCTCGATTCGCTGTCGCGCGTCGCCAAGGTGCTCTACGTGACTGGCGAGGAAAGCGGTGCCCAGGTCGCGCTCCGATCGCGCCGCCTCGGTCTGGGCGGCAGCGCGGTCAGGGTGATGGCCGAGATCCAGCTCGAGAAGATCATGGCGACGATCGAGGCCGAGCAGCCCGCGGTCTGCGTCGTCGATTCGATCCAGACGGTCTACAGCGAGGCGCTGACCTCGGCGCCGGGCTCGGTGGCGCAGGTGCGAGAGTGCGCCGCGCAGCTCACCCGGCTGGCCAAGGCGAGCGGCACGACGATCATCCTCGTCGGCCACGTCACCAAGGACGGCGCCCTGGCCGGGCCGCGCGTCATGGAGCACATCGTCGACACCGTCCTCTATTTCGAGGGCGACACGCACTCGGCCTTCCGCCTGGTGCGGGCGATCAAGAACCGGTTCGGCGCGGTCAACGAGATCGGCGTCTTCGCGATGACCGAGAAGGGCCTCAAGGGCGTCGCCAACCCGAGCGCGATCTTTCTCTCGACCCACGGCGATCCGGTCGCCGGCTCGTGCGTGCTGGTCACGCTCGAGGGCACTCGGCCTTTGCTGGTGGAGGTGCAGGCGCTGGTCGACTCGGGCGGCCCCAGCCCGCGGCGCCTTTCCGTCGGCCTCGACCGCGACCGGCTGGCGATGATGCTGGCGGTGCTGCACCGCCACGCCGGCATCGCCGCCCTCGACCAGGACGTGTTCGTCAACGCCGTCGGCGGGGTGCGCATCAGCGAGCCCGCCGCCGACCTCGCGGTGATGCTGGCGATCCAGTCGAGCCTGCGCGGCAAGCCCTTGCCGCGCGGCTTTCTCGCCTTCGGCGAGGTCGGCCTCGCCGGCGAGATCCGGCCGGCGCCGCGCGGCCAGGAGCGGCTGCGCGAAGCCGCCAAGCTCGGCTTCTCGGTGGCGATCGTGCCCAAGGCCAACGCGCCCAAGGGCGCGGCGGCGAAGGGATTCGAAGGCCTGACGATCCACGCCGTCGAGCGCATCGAGGAAGCGATCGCACGCGTCCGCTCGCTCTGAACGAAGGTCCGGCGACGTGAATCCGATGCTCGGCTGGGCCCTCGCCGCGCTGCTCGCGGTGGCCTCCTTCGAGGCCTACGGCTGGCCGGGCCTGGCCATGGCAGCGAGCGCGATCGTCTTCTGGCTGCTGCTGCAGTTCAACCGCGCCGTCCGCGTCATGAAGAACGCCGCCGACTCGCCGCTCGGCGAGATCGAGAGCGCGGTCATGTTCCATGCCAGGCTGCAGACCGGCCTCACCATGCTTCAGATCGTGACCCGCACCAAGAGCCTGGGCCAGAAGGTCGAAGGCAGCGCCGACGACTGGGTCTGGCACGACGCCGGCGGCACTGGCGTTCGACTGCACTTCGAGCGCGGCCGGCTGAAGAGCTGGCAGATCGAGCGGCCGGAGTGATCCGGGCCGCCACCTAGAATCAGCGCCCCGAGACGCCCCTGGAGAGCGCCATGTCGATGGCCGATCGCGACGGAAAGATCTGGATGGATGGCGCGCTGGTCGACTGGCGCGACGCCAAGATCCACGTTCTCACGCACACCCTGCACTACGGCTGCGGCGCGTTCGAGGGCGTGCGCGCCTACAACACGGTGAACGGCACCGCGATCTTCCGCCTCCAGGAGCACACCCAGCGGCTCTTCAACAGCGCCAAGATCCTGCGCATGAAGATCCCGTTCTCGTTCGAGGAAGTGTTCGAGGCGCAGCGCACCGTGGTGCGCGAGAACAAGCTGGAGTCCTGCTACCTCAGGCCG
>JANMCC010000198.1:0-10791 GCA_031360885.1 Burkholderiales bacterium
TCTTCGTCATCCCGGCGTTCGAGGACGTGTTCCGCAACTTCGGCGCGGACCTGCCGGCGCCCACGCTGTTCGTCATCGGCATGTCGAAGATCTTCGTCAAGTACTGGTACCTGATCTTCGGCCTGGGCGGCGGCGGCATCTACTTCTTCATGCAGTCGTGGAAGCGCTCGGTCAAGATGCAGAAGTACATGGACCGGCTGCTGCTGAAGGTGCCGGTGTTCGGCGACCTGGTCAACAAGTCGTCGATCGCCCGCTGGACCCGTACCCTTTCCACCATGTTCGCCGCCGGAGTGCCGCTGGTCGAGGCGCTCGATTCGGTCGGCGGCGCCTCGGGCAACGCGGTCTTCGCCGAGGCGACCGAGAAGATCCAGAAGGACGTCTCCACCGGCTCCGCGCTCACCACCTCGATGCAGGCGACCGGCGTGTTCCCGGTGATGGTGCTGCAGATGTGCGCCATCGGCGAGGAGTCCGGCTCGCTCGACGCCATGCTCGGCAAGGCCGCCGAGTTCTACGAGGACGAGGTCGACGAGGCCGTCAAGGGCCTGTCGAGCCTGATGGAGCCGTTCATCATCGTCATCCTGGGCACGCTGATCGGCGGCATCGTCGTCTCGATGTACCTGCCGATCTTCAAGCTGGGCCAGGTGGTCTGACCTCGGGTCCGGACCGCCGCCGATGCCGCCTGACGAGATCCTTTATTCACCCTGGATCCTGGCCGTTCTCGGCCTGTGCATCGGCAGCTTCCTGAACGTCGTCATCCACCGCCTCCCGCTGATGCTGGAGCGCGGTTGGAGAGAGGAAAGCGCCGAGTTGCTCGGCGTCGAGTTGCCCGAGACGGTGGCGATCACGCTCTCGAGGCCACGCTCGCGCTGCCCCTCCTGCGGCCACGCGATCGCCTGGTACGAGAACATTCCGCTGGCGAGCTGGCTCTGGTTGCGCGGCCGCTGCTCGGCCTGCAAGACGAGGATCTCGGCGCGTTATCCGCTGGTCGAGCTCGCGACCGCCGCCGTGTTCGCCGCCATCGGCTGGCGTTTCGGCGCCCAGCCGACCAGCCTGCTCTGGTGCGGCTTCGCGGCGGTGCTGGTGGCTGCGGCGCTGATCGACTTCGACACCCAGCTCCTGCCCGACATCCTGACCCAGCCGCTGCTCTGGGCCGGCATCATCGCCGCGGCGCGCGGCTGGATCCCGGTGCCCCTGGCCGCCTCGGTCGGCGGCGCGGTGGTCGGCTACCTTTCGCTCTGGACCGTGGCGACGCTCTACCGCACGATCCGCGGCCACGAGGGCATGGCAGCGGGCGACTTCAAGCTGCTCGCCGCGCTCGGCGCCTGGATGGGCTGGACCATGATTCCCCTGATCGTCCTGCTCTCCTCGGCGGTCGGGGCGCTGGTCGGCCTGGCCATGATCGTGTTCCGCAACCACGACCGCCAGGTGCCCATTCCCTTCGGGCCGTACCTCGCAGGCGGTGGCCTCGCGGCGATGTTCTTCGGTGCGACGCTGATGCGCCTCTGGATGCCGCAAGCATGAGGCTGCAAGTCGGCCTTACCGGCGGCATCGGCAGCGGCAAGAGCACGGTCGCCTCGCTGCTCGTCGGCCACGGCGCCGAGCTGATCGACACCGACGCGATCGCGCGCAGCCTCACGCTCGCCGGCGGCGCGGCGATCGAGTCCATCCGCGAGACCTTCGGGACCGAGTTCATCGACGCGACCGGCGCCCTCGACCGGGCCCGCATGCGCGATGCCGCCTTCGCCGACGTCACGGCCCGCCGCCGGCTCGAATCGATCCTGCACCCGCGCATCGGCGCCGAGGTCGAGCGCCGCGTCGCCGCCTCGACCGCATCGATCACGGTGCTCGACATTCCGCTGCTCGTCGAATCGGGTCGCTGGCGCGGCCGCGTCGACCGCGTCTGGGTCGTCGACTGCGCCGAGGAGGTGCAGGTGGCGCGGGTGATGGCACGCTCGGGCTGGGACGAGAGCGCCGTCCGCGCGGTCCTTGCCCAGCAGGCGGCGCGCGTCGCGCGCCGTGCCGCCGCCGACGCGGTGATCCACAACGAAGGCATCGCGCTCGACCAGCTCGCCCGCGAGGTCGCCACGCTCTGGCAGAGCACCTTGGCCGCGGCCTGATGCCCGTCCCCGGCGGCGGCCGCGAAACGCTGTGAAACAATCGCCGCGCGCTGCGTCGCCGGATCCCGGCGGTGCGCGCGACCCTCGCCTTCCGTGCCCGCCGCCTTGATCCTCTACGAGTACCCGTTCAACGAGAGCATCCGCACGATGCTGCGGCTCGAGCACCTGTTCGATCGGCTCGGCCAGCTGATCGAGCGCGAAGCGCCGGTCGACCACCATCACGCGCTGGCGACGATCTTCGAGATCATGGACGTGGGCTCGCGCGCCGACCTCAAGTCCGACCTGCTCAAGGAGCTCGAGAAGCACCGCCAGCAGCTCGCCGGCTACCGCGGCAACCCGGGAATCGCCGAGAGCGTGCTCGACGAGGTGATGGGCCGCATCGACGGCGCCTTCGCCCGGCTGAACCAGGTCGCCGGCAAGGCGGGCGCCGCGCTGGCGAGCAACGAGTGGCTGATGAGCATCCGGAGCCGCATCAGCATTCCCGGCGGCACCTGCGAGTTCGACCTGCCGGCCTACTACGCCTGGCAGCAGCTTCCGGCCAAACGCCGCCGTGCCGACCTGATGCAGTGGGTGGCTTCGCTGATGCCGCTCGCCGAAGCGCTGCAGGTGCTGCTCGGCCTGCTGCGCGATTCGGGCGCGCCGCACAAGGTGATGGCGGTCGGCGGCCAGTATTCGCAGAGCCTGGCCGCCGGCCGCGTGTTCCAGCTCATGCGGGTGCGGCTCGACGCCGACGCCGAGCTGGTGCCCGAGATCAGCGGCCATCGCCTCATGGTCCAGGTGCGCCTGATGCGCCAGGAAGCCGACGGGCGCCTTCGCCCGGCCACCGGCGATACCGCCTTCGAGCTGACTCTCTGCGCCTGAGGAGCTGGCGTTGACGACGGCCCCGCCGGGCAGCGCCCCACCGGTCAGGCCGCGCATCATCCGCTGCCCCGGCTGCGGCGGCGACAGCGTGTACGCGATCTCGAATCCGTTTCGGCCGTTCTGCAGCGAGCGCTGCCGCGGCGCCGACCTCGGCGCGTGGGCGTCGGAGGGCTACCGCGTGCCGGCGCAGCCGACCGCGCCGGACGGCGACGACAGCGAACTCACGCCCGAGTGACGGGTCGACGCGGGACCCGCGCTCAGCCTTCGAGCGACTTCAGCAGCTCGGCCAGGTCGGGGTCCATCTCGGCATCTTCGGCCGGGGCTTCCTCTTCGCTCGCGGCCTCGCCGCCGCCGTCGGAGCCACTGCTGTCATCGCCCAGGCTCGCCAGCAGGTCGTCGAGGTTCGAGTCGTCGGAGCCGCTGTCGGAGCCCGAGGAATCCGAATCGTCGCTGGACGCGTCGCTCGTGTCCGCGTCGGCATCGTCGTCGTCGGCCGTGGCCGCCTTCTTCTTGCCGCCCTTGGTCGGCTTCTCTTCGTCGGGATCCTTCATCTTGCCCTGCAGCGAGGTGCTGAAGGTCATCCGCGACGCCGGCTTGGCCAGTCCCGGGAGCGCGATCTGCGCGCCGTTGACGGTGTCGAGGCCGGCGATGCGCAGCTCGGGCTGCCCCTTGTGCGCCATCAGCGCATCGATGCCGACCCGGCGCAGCATCTCGGCCGCGGCGAGGTTGATCAGCCGCTCGGTCGTCGGCAGAGCGACCTGGTCGCCGTCGCCGTCGACGACGTAGTGGAACGGCAGGTCGCCGACCGAGAGGGTCGTGCCGGTCGGCGCCGCCAGCACCGAGGCAGCGAGCAGCGCCGGGTGGCCCCAGAGCATGCCGCGAAGGCCCTCTTCGGGCGTGAACTCCTCGAAGGTGAAGCTCGTGATCGGATCGCTCTTCTTGCCGTAGGGATGGCGCAGCATGAAGCGCGGCGCCAGCAGCGCGAGATGCGAGGCTTCGGGCAGCTCGCGCAAGGCCTCCAGCGCCTGCGCCATCAGCGGATGCGGCGGGTTGCGGCGATCGGTGAAGGCGTCGCTCGTGATCGAGGTGACGAAGGGCGCGTTGGCGAGCTTCGCGATCTTCGCCATCCGGCCCAGCAGCTCGGCGTGCGGCGGCGTCGGCTCGAACTGGTAGAGGCCGAGGATCAGCGAGACGCCGCCGTTCTTGTCCTGCGACGGCTTGTCGACGAGCATCGAGTAAAGGCCGGTCTCGGAGAGATCGCTGGCACCGCTCAGGTCGGCGGCGAACTCCTCGGCCGAGACGTCGACCAGCAGCACCTGCAGCGACGGGCCGGTCTCGATGCGGCGCAGGATCATGTCCATGCCGCGCCAGAGCGCCTCCAGGTTCTGGAATTCGCTTTGATGCAGCACGGTGCGCATCGCGTCCGAAAGCGCGTTGTCCACCACCGCGACCAGCGCGTCGCGCTTCGGGTCGGACGCCTTGGTGACGAATGGCGCCATCACGCGCCGGAGCAAGGCATCGACCGGCGCGTCGACGTTGACCTCGGGAGCGATGCCGACCAGGCGGGCGAAATCGGAGAGCTTGGCGTTGGCCGCCGGAGCGCCGCTCCGGGAGCGCCGCGCACCGCTGCGCGAGGCGCGCCGCTTCGGCCCGCCCGCCATCGCCTGCACCTCGGCCGCGGCCTTGGCGAAGGTCGCGGTGTTGTTGAGGCGCTTCCTCAGCTCGGCGAGCGCCTTGAACATCGGCAGCTCGCGATAGAGCGAATCGGGGTGGAAGCTGTCGAGCTCGCCGAACTCGACCTCGACGCCGTCGCCGCCCTCGCCGATCGGCAGGGCGAGCTTGACCTCGAGCCGGGCCAGCGTGTCCTCGAGGTTGTCGAACTCGACCGGGATCATCTTGCGCCGCGCCAGGTCGTCGCCCGTTTCCAGCCGCCCGGAGGCGGCGCCGGCGCTGAAGTCGCCGAGCACGGCGATCCGCACCGGCCGCTTGGCGGCCCAGGGCGGCGCCTCCACGTCGAGGGTGCCGAAGTCGGGGGTCCAGTCGTCGTCTGCCATGGCTTGCTCCTGTTGCGCCGCGCCGGCCGGAGCCGGACGCGGAAGCGTCACTTGATTTCTTCGACGGTGAACTGCGTCGCCCCGTACTCGTCGCTGCAGGGCTGGGTGCAGACCGGCGTTCCGGCGAACACCGACGCCGCCGGGCCGGCCGCCTCCGCGGCCAGGCGAGCCGCTTCGAGCGTCGTCTGCTCGAAGCCGTCGATGTTCTTCATCCCGAGGGCTCGGAACTGGCGCGGATGATTGGAAACGATCACGAGCAAGTGGTCCGTGCCGGGCGGCCCGGCAGCGACGGTGAGCGCATTCTTCGGCGGCAACGAGGTCGTGCTGTCGGCCTTGAGCCGGTTGCTCTTGGCGGCCGTGTTGGGAAACACCTGGACGATGCCGCCGTCCGAGCCGTATTGCAGAACGTAGAGGTAGCCTTCCTTCTCGGTCTTCACCTTGAAGGTCAGGTTGTCCTTGTCGATCTTCAGCTGCGGCTTGTCGGCCGCCGCCTCGACCTTGAACGCCGCCGATTGGGCGGCGACGACCCGCTCGAATTCGTGGGTCGGATCGAACGGACCCGCTGCGGGCGGCGAGACGACCGAGCCCGAGGGCAGGGTCGGCGTCGCCGTCGTCACCACAGGCGCGGCCGTGGATGCCGGGCCGACCGGCGGTGTCGCGGTCGGCGCGGCGGCGACGGGCGGCGTCGTGGTGGTGGCAGCCACCGGCGCCGCCGGCTTGCCCGACAGGGCGAAATAGAGGCCGCCGCCCACGACGAGCATCGCCACGACGCCGATCGCGGCGAACATGCCGCCGCGGCCCTTGCGCGCCGCTGCCGCGCCGGCAGGCAGGGCCCCCGCCACCGTCGCCGGCCCGCGGCCGCGCTTGGTCTTGCCGGAATCGGGGTCGCTGGGCGCCATGCCGAGGTCGTGGCGGAGGTCGTCGATCGACTGCGTGCGCTGCTCGGGCTTGACCACCAGGGCGCGATCGATCGCCTCCAGGAACCCCGGGCTGTAGCGGTCGGCGCCGGCCTGGACCATCGGCACGTAGTTGTCGTTCATCAGCCGGCCGACCGAGGTCGGCGGCGTCTTGCCGGTGATCGCGTAGTAGACGACCGCGGCGAGCGCGTAGACGTCGGTCCACGGGCCTTGTTTCATGCCGGGAACTTCGGCGTACTGCTCGACCGGCGCGTAGCCGGGCTTGAGGATGACCGTGAGCGCCTGCGTCATGTCGCCGATCACGCGCCGCGCCGCGCCGAAGTCGAGCAGCAGCGGCCGGTTGCTGCCCTTGAGCAGGATCACGTTGTCGGGCGCGATGTCGCGGTGGAAGCACTGCTCGGTGTGGATGACGGCCAGCGCCTCGGTCAGCGGCTCCAGCAGGTCGCGCAGCCACGCCTCGTCGGGCGGCGCCCCCATGGCCTTGAGCTCGTCCTTGAGCGTGATGCCCTCGTAGAACGGCATCACCATGTAGGCGGTGCCGTTCGCTTCCCAGAAGCGATAGACCTTGACCAGCGAGGGATGATCGAACTGGGCGAGCAGCCGGGCTTCGTTGACGAAGCTCTTCAGCCCGGCCTCGAAGGTCTCGCGATGCCGCTCCGACTTGACCGACACCTGCGTTCCGCCGACGCGCTGCGCGAGCGACGACGGCATGTATTCCTTGAGCGCGACGCGTCGGCCGAGCGAGTGGTCGTCGGCCAGGTAGACGATGCCGAAGCCGCCTTCGCCGAGTACCTTGACGATCTCGAACTCGCCGAGATAAAAGCCCACCGGCAGCATGTTGCCGCCGTCGTTCGCCGCCGGCCGCGGCGGCACGGGCGGCGGACGCGGGCGGATGACGGTCGCATCGCCGTCGGGGTTGTAGGCCTCGGGGGGAGGTGCGATCTCGGTCCGCTGCGGCGCGATCTCGGTTCGCTGCGGCGTCGACGCCGGCTTGGGCGCTTGCGACGGCAGGATGCGGGTCGAATCGTCGTCGTCGGTGCTCATCGACTCACTTCGCTTCTCCGCCTTCGGGCTTGGCCGGCGGCACGCCGAACATGTCGAGGATGTCGGGACCGGTATCAGCGCCTTCGGCACCATGGGGCGCGACCGGCAACTCGCCGAAAGGCGCGGCATCGGCCGGCACTTCGAACAGGCCGAGCGGATCGTCCTTCGCCGGCGCACCCACCGGCCCGAGATCGCCCGGCACGCTCTCGTCGGCGCTGAACATGGCGAGGATGTCGTCTTCCCTGGGAGCCGCCGGCACTTGGCCTGCCGGCAGGTCGGCGGGCGGGTGATAGACGCCGAGAACGTCGTGCTCCGGAATGAGCTCCGCCGGCACGGCGGCATCGGTTCCGGCCGGACCGCCGCCGACCTGGAACATGGCGAGGATGTCGTCGTCGGGCAGCAACTCCCGGGCCGCCTGCTCGCCGCCGGCGGCGGGCGCCGGGCTCTGGAACAGCGAGAGCAGGTCGTCGTTGCCCGTCACCGCCTGCGCCGGCGCGGCGAACACCGGCACGCCCAGGCCCTGCGGCAGCGTGGCCATCGGGTCCTCGGCGACGGCGCCGGGCGCATTGCGGGCCGCCGCGCCGGAGCGCGCGCCGTTGCCGCCGGAAAACATGCGAATGAACTCGTCGACGCCCGGCAGCCCTTCGCTCACCAGCAGTTGCGGCCGGCCGGGCGTGTCGGCGATCCACAGCGCCAGTCCGCGCATCGGCGGTCGCGGCGTCGTTGCGGCGAGCGGCGCGCTGGCGAACACCGCGGCCAGGTCGGCGCGGCTGGCGACGCCCGCGATGTCGACGAAACCGCCCCGCTGCGCCACGGCGGCGGCGACCGCGCGACGCATCGTCGCCAGCCTGTCCTCGAACGAGACGCTGTCCTCGTCGCCCGGCGGCGACAGGTCGGCAAGCGCGTTCTCCAGGTCGTCGATCGTCCAGTCGCCCTGCAGCGCGTCGAGCGCCGCGTCTTCGAGGCGATGCAGCCAAGCGAACAGGCTGTCGAACTCGGCGGCCAAGTCGGGCACCCGCGACAGCGAAGCGACCAGGGTCAGCGGAAAGTGACGGCCGACGCGGTCGACCGAAGGCACGAGCACGCCGGCGAAGGCGAGATCGGGACGGACCCCGCGCATCGTCCCGGGCGATAGCAGGAAGCGCCACGGCGGCGTGTCGAGATAGGCGTCGAGCCAACCCTCGCCGAAGGCGCTGCGCTGTGCCTGCAGCGCCTGGGCGAGCCACAGGTCCCAGGGCTCGATGAAGTCGGCCTCGAGGCGACGCGACGCGAAGTCGCCCAGGGTCGGCAGCTTGCCGTACCACCCCGGGATCGTCGCGACGCCGCTGCTGACGTTCATGGTGCGACTACAGGGAACCCGGGCACCGGAACTGCTGGATCTCCTTCAGGCGGAAGGGATTGAAGACGCTGCTCGCGGTGACCTCGAAGCGCGCGCGTCGGCCTTCGAGCAGCATCGGCACGACGAAGCGCTCCGGCTGCGCCGTCGGCTGCACGTCGAAGCGCTCGAACAGGCGGAACAGCGCCCAGGGCCCGTCGAAAGCGATCGTGTTGGTTCCCGGCGTGGTCGAGAGCTTGATCTGCGAGGCGACGCGCGCGCTCGGCCAGGTCACCGTCACCGGCGTGGTGTTGCCGGCGAGGAACTTGAAGACCGTGCCGTCGATCTCGAGGTTCATTTCCTTCATGCCGTCTTCCATCTCGACGGCGCGGATGTCGACCTTGAACGAAGGCGTCTTGCCGCCACTGCGGAAGAAGACCTCCTTGATCCGCGCCGCCCGCTGGAAGTCGACCAGGGCCGCGGCATTGACCGGCTTGGTGCCGTCCCCCGTCGGCTTGAAGCTCCAGGGATTGGTGCCGGTATCGACCAGCGTCGCCAGCTTGGTGGCGTAGAAGGTGTCGAACGCGCCGCCCGCGCCGAACAGCTGCGAGAAGTCTTCCGGCAGCACGTCGGCCTTCGAGCTGGAGGTGAACGGATAGCGCCCGGTGATCGCCCGGTTGCAGAACTCGCTGATCGGCTTGAGTTCGCTGGTCAGCCCCTCGCGCTCGACCGCGCGCCCCGAGGTGGCCGCCGCGCCGGCGACCTTCTCGAGGGCCGAGCGCGCCGGCTCGGGCAACTGCCCGGCCGCGGCCTTCACGCGCTCGCCGCCGCCCGACGGAGGCGGCGCCGACTTGCTCTTCTGCGCCGCATCGACCGCCGCGAGCTGGACATAGACCTCGTTGAACATCTTCATGATCTCGTCCATCGGCGGCGGCGTGCCGGCCATGAGACGACGGATCGGCTCGAAGTGATCGTCGACCATCTGCTCCAGCGGCGGACCGGTCGGCGCCACGTCGGCGCCCGGAATGTTGACCTTGCCGAGGACCGCGGCCATCTCGCGCTTGGCCTGCTCGGCCTTCTGGTCGACGTTGCCGACCCGGGTTCCGCTGGTGGAGCCGGCGGCAGGCTTGGGCTCGACCAGCGTCGTCTCGCGCGCCACGCCGCGCAGGAATGCGGCGAGCGGCGAATCGACGCCGGAGAGCTGGCGTGCGACCTGCAGGCTCTTCTCGAGGCTGTCGAGCTTGATCACGCGCACGTCGGCGATGTACTTGTCCCAGACCTTGATGTACTCCTCGAAATAGAGGCGACGCACCCGGTTGGTCAGCTCCGGGTTCGCCTTGCCCAGGGGCAGCGACTTGTTCGCCTCCGACTGGCGCAGGCCGAGCACCCAGGTCTCCTCGGAGGCGAGCTGGCGCGTCGCCTTGTCCACCGAGGTCTCGAACGCCTTGCGATAGCCCTCCTTCGTGAACAGGCCCGGAATGCCCTTGGTGAGCGGCTCGCCGCTGGCGCGCTCGAACACGTTGAGCGACGCCGGGCCGGCAGCGCCTGCCACGGTGAAGGGCGGGATGTCGCCGCCGATCTGCGCCCGCTTCAGGCGGCTGAAGACGCGGTACTCGAGCGGAAAGGCGACGAGCATGTCGCGCACGCCCGCGACCAGGTTCTTGTCCATTGCCACCGCCGGCGGCGGCGCGCCGTGGGTAAGCATCGCCTCGAGGTGCTCGTCGAGCGCCTTTCGCTGCTCGGGCGCGAGCGTGCGCTCCAGCGCCACGTCCCAGTCGACGCCGACGTACGCCTTGAAGGACTCGCCGTCGAACTTGTCGGGCGTGTAGATCATCAGGTAGTTCTTCAGCGCCTCGTAGGCCTGCTCAAGGTTGTCCTTGTTCGCGGCGCGCAGCCGCTCCTCGAGGCGGCGCACGACTCTCGGCATCAGCGCATGGTCGAGCAGGTGCTGGTAGCCCACGTCGGCGGCGGCGTCGAGCTTCCTGCCCTGGTAGAGACCGAGCGACATCGACCACGGCGGAGCATCGACGTTGAATCCGGCCGGGTACGCGGCCGTGCGCACCGCGGTCAGCACCGGCGGCACCGGCGTCACGTCGCCCGAGGTGGCGGGCGGGAGCGCGTCGACCGTCTTCTTCAGGTCGGGGAGCTTCGCCTCGATCTCGCTGATGTAGCTCTTGTTGCGGCTGTAGCTGACCGCCCAGCCGACGATCAGGCCGATGCTGGCGAGCAGGACGACGGCAAACCCGGCCACGCGCAGGCGGCCACGGCGCGCTTCCATCGCCCGGTTCTCGCCGACCAGCCCCTGCTCGTTGAAGACCACGTCCTTCAGCAGCCGGTTCAGGAAGAAGCTCTTGCCGCGCGCAGCCGCCGGCGGCGGCAGGCGGCGCTCGATGCCGAAAGTGCGCGACAGGGTGCCGAGCACGCGGTCGATCGGCGTCCCTTCCTGCGTGCCGCTGGTGAAGTAGACGCCGCGCAGCAGCGGC
>JANMCC010000206.1:0-5803 GCA_031360885.1 Burkholderiales bacterium
CCGAACGCGGCGATGTTGCCGATGTTCAGCTTGATGATGTGCTGGCCCTCCTCTTCCATCTGCCGCGCCTTTTCGAGCACCGGGCCGCGGATGTCGTAGCAGACGTTGGCGAGCTTGCTCGACTTCAGAAGGGCTTCCACGAGAGGGGCGCCGAGGCGCAGTGACGAGGGGCGGATATTTGACCACAGGGGGTGGCGGCCGCGCCCTGCAGATAATCACGCCATGAAGATGCGCGCCGACCGGATCGAGGGGCAGAACGCGATCGCCCGGCACGGGCCCGACGGCGTGGTCGTCAACGGGGTCGAGCACACGACGAGCGTGATCGTGCCGTGGAGCGGCGCCGTGGCGGCATGGAACGCGGCCGGGTTCGAGGCGCTGAGCGCCGAGCACTTCGCCCGGCTCGCCGCGCTCGGCCCCGAGCTCGTCATCTTCGGCAGCGGCGCGCGCCTGCGCTTTCCGCCGCCGGCCTTGCTGCGGCCCCTGATCGAGGCGCGGATCGGCGTCGAGACCATGGACACGGCCGCGGCTTGCCGCACCTACAACGTCCTGCTCGCCGAGGGACGCTCGGTCGTCGCCGCCCTGCTCTTCAGCCGCGCCTGAGCTTCGGCGCGGCGCGCGCGGCCACGGTCGGAGGCGCAGATGTCAAGCCCTATAATCGAAGGCTACGCCCCGCAACGGGGTTGCTGACAAGAGTTTCATGACGCCTGCACTCAATAAACCTGTACCGGAATTTGAAGCGCTCGCGACCGGAGGAACGAAGTTCACGCCGCAGGCCTACGCCGGCAAGATCGTCGTCCTCTACTTCTACCCCAAGGACAACACGCCCGGTTGCACGACCGAGGCGATGCAGTTCCGCGACCACTACAAGGACTTCGTCAAGGCGGGCGCCGTTCTGTTCGGCGTCTCGCGTGACAACATGGCGTCGCACGACCGCTTCAAGGCCAACCTCGAGCTGCCCTTCGAGCTGATCGCCGACACCGAAGAGAAGCTCTGCCACATGTTCGGCGTGGTCAAGAACAAGATCATGTACGGCAAGAAGGTCAAGGGCATCGAGCGCAGCACCTTCCTGATCGACGGCAGCGGCATTCTTCGTGCCGAATGGCGCGGCCTCACGGTCGCCGGCCATGTCGAGGAAGTGCTCAAGGCCGTCAAGGCGATCAAGAAGAGCGGCTGAGGCCGGCGCGTCGTTCGCCGCCGGCCGGGGAATTCTCGGCGGCGCGGACCTTTCCGCCCGTACCCGCCTCCTCACCACGAGACCCCCATGCCCCTGCCCAAGCCTCCCGCCAAGCGTGCCGACCTGCTCGGCCGCGAACAGTTCGAGTCGCAGGGCGCCTCGGCACCCGGCAAGAGCGCCAGGCGCTCGCGGCCGGGCGCCGAGCCGGTCGCCCCGGCACTGCTCGAATTGCGCAGCGATGACGAGTTGCCGGCCGCGCCGCCGCCCTCTTCGCTGCCTGCGGTGACCCAGGCGCCGGCACCCTCGCGCAGCGGCCACCATGCGGTGCGGCCCGAGCGCGAGAAGAAGGCGGCGCGCGGCAACGGCCCGACCACCCTGTTCGTGCTCGACACCAACGTGCTGATGCACGACCCGACGTCGCTGTTCCGCTTCGAGGAACACGACATCTACCTGCCGATGATCACCCTCGAGGAGCTCGACGGGCACAAGCGCGGCATGACCGAGGTGGCGCGCAACGCCCGCCAGGTGAGCCGCGACCTCGACGCGCTCGCCGCCAACATGCCGACGCGCAACGCCAAGGGCAAGAGCGAAGGCATCGCCCTGAACCGCACCGGCCGGCGCGAGGCCGGCGGCAAGTTGTTCTTCCAGACCGACCTGATCAACGTCGCGCTGCCCGAGGGCCTGCCGCAGGGCAAGGCCGACAACCAGATCCTGGGCGTCGTCAAGGCGCTCGGCGAGCAGCAGCCGGAGCGCGACGTGGTGCTGGTGTCCAAGGACATCAACATGCGCATCAAGGCGCGCGCGCTCGGCCTGCCCGCCGAGGACTACTTCAACGACAAGACGCTCGAAGACGGCGACCTGCTCTACACCGGCGTGCTGCAGCTCCCGGCCGACTTCTGGGACAAGCACGGCAAGACGGTCGAGAGCTGGCAGCAGGCCGGCCTCACCTACTACCGGATCAACGGGCCGATCGTTCCGCAGCTCCTGATCAACCAGTTCGTCTACCTCGAGGCGCCGGGCGCCGCGTCGCTCTACGCCAAGGTGATCGAGATCACCGGCAAGACCGCGGTCCTGCGCACGCTCAAGGACTACACCCACCAGAAGAATGCGGTCTGGGGCGTGATGGCGAGAAATCGCGACCAGAACTTCGCCTTCAACCTGCTGATGGACCCCGACTGCGACTTCATCACCCTGACCGGCACCGCCGGCTCGGGCAAGACGCTGATGTCGCTCGCCTCGGGCCTCTCGCTGGTGTTGGACGAGCGCCGCTACACCGAGATCATCGTCACCCGGGTGACGGTGCCGGTGGGCGAGGACATCGGCTTCCTGCCGGGCACCGAGGAAGAGAAGATGGGCCCGTGGATGGGCGCCCTCGACGACAACCTCGAGGTGCTGTCCAAGACCGATGCCGGGGCCGGCGAATGGGGCCGGGCCGCCACCAACGACCTGGTGCGCTCGAAGATCAAGATCAAGAGCCTGAACTTTATGCGCGGCCGCACCTTCCTCAACAAGTTCGTCATCATCGACGAGGCGCAGAACCTGACGCCCAAGCAGATGAAGACGCTGATCACGCGTGCCGGCCCGGGCACCAAGATCGTCTGCCTCGGCAACCTGGCGCAGATCGACACGCCCTACCTCACCGAGGGCTCCTCGGGCCTGACCTACGCGGTCGACCGGTTCAAGGGCTGGGCCCACTCGGGCCACGTCACCCTGGCCCGCGGCGAGCGCGCGCGCCTCGCCGACTTCGCCTCCGAGGTCCTCTAGGACCAGCGCGCCGCGGCGCTCAGGCCGCGGTCGCTGCCGCCAGCGCCTTCTTCGGATTGACGAGGTTGCGCCGGCCGTCGGCCGAGCGGTCGGCGGTGTCGACGATGATCCGGGCCAGCTCGGCCGTCGAAAGCTTCGGGTTCACCGCGAGCAGCTTGCCGGCCAGGTTGGCGACCTGCGGCGACGCCATCGAGGTGCCCGAGAACGCCACCCGGCTGCCGCCCGGCAGGAAGCTCTCGACCTGGTAGCCGTTGGCGTGGACCCGGACGGTCGGCCCGTAGCTGGTGAACCCGACCTCCTCGCCGGCGCTGTCGACGGCGCCGACGGTCAAGAGGTTCGGCAGCGCAATGCCGCCCGGCACGCTCTCGATGAAGCTGGCGTCGTTGTTGCTGTTGCCGGCCGCCGCCACGAACAGGATCTCCGGCGCGCTGGCGAACGCCTTGGTCAGCCCGGCCTTCTGGATCTCGTAGTACTCGCGGGCGATCGCCTTGCGCTCAGCCGCGGTCTTGCCGATGCCGCACTGCTCGAGGTCGGACTCGATGTCGCCGACGTCGCCGCTCCAGCTCATGTTGGCGACCCGGACCTTGTTCCGCTTCATGAAGTCCACGTAGGCCTGCGCCGCCTGCGCGTCGCGCTCGGCCAGCTCCCGGCTCGGGCAGGGATCGGGCTTGAGCGTGTAGCCGAAGTCGATTCGCGCCACCACCAGGCGGGCACCCGGGTTTCCCGCCAAGGCGATGCCCGCGACGTGCGTGCCGTGGGTGTAGTTGCCGCCGAAGGCCAGCTCTTCCGACGTGCTGCGGAACTGATCCGCCGGCAGGCCCGAAAGCAGCGCCTTGATCTCGCCGGCCTCCTTGCTGTCGACGTTCGAGCGCAGGTCGGAAAAGCCCTTTGAGCGGGCGGCGATCTGCGCGACCTTGCCTTGCAGCGCAGGCGGAAGCGGCGCGAGGTCGCCGGTCGTCGGCCGGCTGTACCGGTCGAAGGCGATCACCGCCGGCTGCCCGGCCTCGCGCACCACCTGCTCGGCGAACACGCGGGTGTCGCTGCCGCTGTCCCAGACCGCGATCACGACCGGCGCGCGCACGTCGGCGGGCCGCAGGGTGACATCGCGCGCCGCCCAGATGTCGGCCTTGGCGACCTGATGGGCCGCCAGGTAGCTGCCGTAGGTGGAGACCAGGGTCTGCTTCAGCGGCAGCATCGCGACCAGGCTGAAGCGTGCGAAGACGATGCCGGGCGCGAGGTCGGAGCTGAGCGCGCCCTTCTCGTCGACCACGGGCTGCAGCACCTCGCGCACCCGGCCGAGGATCAGGGTCTCGCCGATCAGCTCGGCGCTCGCCTTGGCGCCCTTGATGTCGTTCTCGATCACCGGGTAAGGCAGCGCCGCGAGGTCGCGCTGGATCGCCTCGCCGACGGCGCGCCGGTAGTCGTCGCCGCTGGCTCCGCTCCGGCCGGCCTGGACCATCGCCTTCAGGCGCTGGCCGGTGAGCAGCTTGTCGGCGGGCTTGTCCTGCAGCGCCCGCATCTCCTCGATCCGGGCGAGCACGGCATCGTTGCGGCCGTCGAGGTAGTCGAGGGTCAGCAGCAGGTTCAGGAGGTTGCGCCGGGTCGCCTTGTCGGCGATCTCGTAGCCGGCGAGCACCGACTCGGTATCGCGCCGCAGCGCGGCCGCGAACGGCGCGAACTTGTCCGCCGAGCGGACCACGTCCTCGACCTTGCCCTCGATCCTGTAGCTGAAGCGCGGCAGGTCGGCGGCCTTGTCGATGCGCGGCTTCGCCTGCGCGAGGGCGAGGCCGGCGATGCAGGCCAGGAGCAGGCCGAGGAGCGGCCGGGAGAGGCGGGAGGTGCGAAACATGGGAAGTCTTCCGGAAGGGTCGAAAGGGACGCGGCTGGAATGCTATGCGCGGGCCGGCCGGGCCGGCGCGAGCGCATCGACGATCTGCGCCAGCGCCGCCGGATCCTCGATCGTCGTCAGGTCGCCGGGATCGCGGCCCTCGCAGACCGCCTGGATCGCCCGGCGCAGCAGCTTGCCCGAGCGCGTCTTCGGCAGCACGCTCACGAAGTGCACCCGCGACGGCCGGGCCAGCGCGCCGAGCTGGCTGTCGACGGTTCGCATGATGTCGCCCTCGAGCTTGAGGCACGCCGCCGGGTCGCCGAGCGCGCTGGCGTCGCGGGCGATGACGAAGGCCATCGCCACCTGGCCCTTCAGCGCGTCGGCGACGCCGACGACCGCGACCTCGGCGACGTTGGCATGGCTGGAGATGCTCTCCTCGATCTCGCGCGTGCCCAGGCGGTGGCCGGCGACGTTGATCACGTCGTCGGTGCGGCCGAGGATGAAGAAGTAGCCGTCGGCGTCGCGGATGCCCCAGTCGAAGGTGTTGTAGACGCTGCGACCGGCGATGCTCTTCCAGTAGGTCTCGACGAAGCGGGTGTCGTCGCGCCACACCGTCTGCATGAAGCCGGGTGGCGTCGGTCCCTCGATGACGACCACGCCCTTCTTTCCTGGCTCGACGATGTCGCGGCCGGTCGCCTCGTCGACGATGCGCACGTCGAAGCCATACATCGGCACGCCCCGGCTGCCGAACCGGCTCGCGCCCATCTCGATGCCAATGGCGATGGTGAGGATCGGCCAGCCGCTCTCGGTCTGCCAGTAGTTGTCGATGATCGGCTTCCCGATCGCCTCCGAGATCCACGCGGCGGTCGGCTCGTCGAGCGGCTCGCCGGCGAGGAACAGGGCGCGCAGGCTCGACAGGTCGTACTGGCGCAGGTACTTCGGGTCCTGCTTCTTCAGCACCCGGATCGCCGTCGGCGCGGTGAACATCGCCGTCACCTTGTATTTCTCGACCAGGCTCCACCAGATGCCGGCGTCGG
>JANMCC010000233.1:0-13259 GCA_031360885.1 Burkholderiales bacterium
AAGGGCCGCTACCGCCAGTTCCACCAGATCGACGTCGAGGCCCTCGGCCACGCCGGCCCTGACGTCGACGCCGAGCAGATCCTGATGTGCCGCGCGCTCTGGCGCGACCTCGGGCTGGTGGAGGGCAGGGATGTCCGGCTCGAGCTGAACAGCCTCGGCCAGCCGGGCGAACGGCTCGCCCACCGGGCCGCGCTCATCGCCCACTTCGAGAAGCACGCCGACGCGCTCGACGAGGACGGGCGCCGCCGCCTGCACACCAATCCGCTGCGCATCCTCGACAGCAAGAATCCGGCGATGCAGGCGATCAACGAGGCGGCGCCGCGCCTGATCGAGTTCCTCGGCGCCGACTCGCTCGCCCACTTCGACGCGGTCCGCGCCGTGCTCGACGCGGCCGGCCTCGAATACCGTGTCAATCCGCGCCTGGTCCGCGGCCTCGACTACTACAACCTGACCGTGTTCGAGTGGGTCACCGACCAGCTCGGCGCGCAGGGCACGGTCTGCGGCGGCGGCCGCTACGACGGGATGTTCGAGCAGCTCGGCGGCAAGCCGACGCCGGCGATCGGCTGGGGCATGGGCGTCGAGCGCATGCTGCTGCTGCTCGAGGCCGTCGGCGTGCCCATGCCGCCGGCGGCGGTCGACGTCTACGCGATCGTGCCCGGGCCGAAGGCGCTGCCGGTCGCCCTCACCACCTGCGAGGCGCTGCGCGCCGCCGGCGTGTCGGTGCAGATGCACGCCGCGGGGGCCGAAGGCTGGGGCAGCATGAAGGCGCAGTTCCGGCGCGCCGACGCCAGCGGCGCACGCCACGCGCTGGTCTTCGGCGACGACGAGCTGGCGCGCGGCGAAGTCGCCCTGAAGCCCTTGCGCGATGCCGCCGCGACGCAACGCCTCGTGGCCCTCGCCGACCTCGGCACGTGGGCCACGACCCTCACCGCATAATCCCCGGTTTGCCCGAAGATCCCTCGCCATGGCCACGCAACTCGACCTCGAAGAACAGGAGCAGCTCGATCAGCTCAAGGCCTTCTGGAATCGCTACGGCAACCTGATCTCGGGCCTGCTGATCGTCGCCGCGCTCGCCTACCTGGGCTGGTTCGGCTGGAACTGGTACCAGCGCGACCAGGGGGTCAAGGCGGCCTCGATGTACGACGAATTCGAAAAGGCCCAGCAGGCCGCCGACGCCGAGCGCGCCGGCCGCATCTTCAGCGACATGAAGGAGCGCTATCCGCGCGCCGCCTTCACCGGCCAGGCGGGCCTGGCCGCGGCCAAGCTGGCCGGCGAGAAGGGTCAGGCCGACGCGGCCCGCGCCGATCTCGCCTGGGTGGCCGAGAAGGCCGCCGAGACCGAGTACCGGACGATCGCCAGGCTTCGCCTGGCGGGCCAGCTGCTCGACGAGAAGAAGTACGACGAGGCGCTGAAGCAGCTCGACGGCGTCGAGGGCAGCGAGTTCCAGGCCCTGGCCCTCGACCGGCGCGGCGACGTGCTGACGGCGCAGGGCAAGGGCGAGGAGGCGAAGGCGGCGTACCAGAAGGCCTGGACGGCGATGGATGCCAAGGTCGACTACCGCCGCGTCGTCGAGGCCAAGCTCAACGTCCTCGGCGTCGACCCGGCGGCCAGCGCCGCCAGCGGCGCCGGGAGCGCGAAGTGAGACTCCTCGCCGCGCTCGCCGCGGCCATGGCGCTGGCCGGCTGCTCGCTGTTCGGGCCCGACCTGCCGACGCCCAAGCCGCTCGAGCCGATCGCCGCGCCGATCACCGCGATCCAGGTCTGGAAGGAAAGCATCGGCGGCGTCGAGTTCCCGATGCTCGTTGCGATCAACGGCGGCGTCGTCACGATGGCGTCGAGCGACGGCAACGTCGTCGCCCTCGAGGCCGCCAGCGGCCGCTCGCTCTGGCGGGCCAACGTCGGCGCCAAGCTCTCGGCCGGCGTCGGCAGCGACGGCACGGTCGCGGCGGTGGTCACGCGCGGCGGCGACCTGGTGGCGCTGGAAAGCGGCCAGATCAAGTGGAAGAAGGCGCTCGGCGTTCGCGTCGCGACCGCGCCGCTGGTGGCCGGCGGCCGGGTCTTCGTGCTCGGCGTCGACCGGGCGGTGCAGGCCTTCGACGCCGCCGACGGCGCCAAGATCTGGCAGGTGGCGCGGCCCGGCGACCCGCTGACGCTGGCGCAGGCCGGGGTGATCGCGGCGTTCAAGGACACGCTGGTCGTCGGCCAGGGGCCGCGGATGGCCGGGATCGAGCCGATCTCGTCGACGATCCGCTGGGAAGTGCCGATCGGATCGCCGCGCGGCGCCAACGAGGTGGAGCGGCTCGCCGACCTGGTGGGCCCGGCCGTGCGGACCGGCGACCTGATGTGCGCGCGCTCGTTCCAGGCGGCGGTGGGCTGCGTCGATGCCGAGCGCGGCCGAATCATGTGGACCAAGGCGATCGGCGGCACCGACGCGGTCGCCGGCGACGCGGAGCTGCTGTTCGCCGCCGACGCCTCCGACCGCCTCAGCGCCTGGAAGACGCCGACCGGCGACGTCGCCTGGACCTCGGAATCGCTGATGTACCGCGGGCTGGGCGCCCCGGCCACGCTCGCCGGTTCGGTCGTGTACGGCGACCGGGCCGGCACGCTGCACTGGATGAGCCGCGCCAAGGGCGAGTCGCAGCTGCGCTCGACGACCGACGGCAGCGCCATCGCCGTGCCGCCGGTGGTCGTGGGCGGGACGCTGATCGTGGTCACGCGGTCGGGCGGCGTCTTCGCCTTCCGCCCCTCCTGAAGTGAAGCCCTCACGCTCACTGCGTTCGCTGCCCCCCGCGGGGGCGTCGGCGCCCTTGGGGCGGCCCGGCGGGCGCTGAGCGCCTCGTCGGCGGCATGATGAAACCCGTCATCGCCATCGTCGGCCGGCCGAACGTCGGCAAGTCGACGCTGTTCAACCGGCTGACGAAGACGCGCGACGCGATCGTCGCCGACTTCTCCGGGCTGACCCGCGACCGCCACTACGGCGATGCGACGGTCGGCGGGCGCGAATTCATCGTCGTCGACACCGGCGGCTTCGAGCCGGAGAACCCGACCGGCATCGTCCGCGAGATGGCCAAGCAGACGCGCCAGGCGGTGGCCGAGGCCGACGCGGTGATCTTCGTCACCGACGTCCGCGCCGGCGTCTCCGGGCAGGACCACGACATCGCCAAGTACCTGCGCAGCGCAAGCAAGAAGGTGCTGCTCGCGGTCAACAAGGCCGAAGGCATGGCCGACTCGCCGCTGCTCGCCGAGTTCCACGAGCTCGGCCTCGGCGACCCGCTGCCGATCTCGGCGGCGCACGGGCAGGGCATCGGCAGCCTGGCCGAAGCGGCGCTGCTGGCCGCGCTCGGCCCGGCGGCGCTCGACGAGGTGGAGCCCGAGCCGGTCGACTCCGACCCGGCCTCGGTGCGGATCCGCCTGGCGGTGGCCGGCCGGCCGAACGTCGGCAAGTCGACCCTCATCAACGCCTGGCTCGGCGAGGAACGCCTGGTCGCCTTCGACCAGCCGGGCACCACTCGCGACGCGATCGTCGTGCCGTTCGAGCGCGGCGGCACCCGTTTCGACCTGATCGACACCGCGGGCCTCAGGCGCAAGGGCAAGGTATTCGAGGCGGTCGAGAAGTTCTCGGTCGTCAAGACCCTGCAGGCGATCGCCGAGGCCAACGTGGTCCTGCTCCTGCTCGACGCGACCCAGGGCGTCACCGACCAGGACGCGCACATCGCCGGCTACATCCTGGAAAGCGGCCGCGCCGTGGTCGTCGCGGTGAACAAGTGGGACGCCGTCGACGCCTACCAGAAGGAGCAGCTCGAGCGCTCGATCGTTCAGCGCCTGCCGTTCCTCAAGTTCGCGCCGGTGCTGCAGATCTCGGCGGTCAAGCGGCAGGGCTTCGGTCCGGTCTGGAAGGCGATCGCCGACGCCCATGCCTCGGCCAACCGGAAGATGCCGACCCCGGTGCTGACCCGGCTCCTGCTCGAGGCGGTGCAGCACCAGAGCCCGAAGCGTGCCGGCGCCTTCCGGCCGAAGCTGCGCTATGCCCACCAGGGCGGCATGAATCCGCCGGTCGTCATCGTGCACGGCAACTCGCTGGAGCACGTCACCGACGTCTACAAGCGTTTTCTGGAAGGACGGATCCGGGCTCATTTCAAGCTCACCGGAACGCCGCTTCGGATCGAGATGCGCGCCTCGAAGAATCCGTTCGCCGACAAGCGCCCGTAGCCCCCCGGGACAGGGTGTCGAGGCATGTCCTTACGCGGCGCGAAGCGAGAAACGCTGTGTTAAGGTGCCTCGCTCCAGAACACATCACGGAGTTTCAACGTGAGCAACAAAGGGCAGCTCTTACAAGACCCCTTCCTGAACCTGCTGCGCAAGGAGCACGTTCCGGTTTCGATCTACCTGGTGAACGGGATCAAGCTGCAGGGGCACATCGAATCTTTCGATCAGTACGTCGTCCTCCTGCGCAACACGGTCACCCAGATGGTCTACAAGCACGCGATCTCCACCGTCGTGCCCGGCCGCGCGGTGAACTTCCAGACCGCGCCGGACAGCCCCGAGCAATCTTGACGACGCGCGCCAAGCGCATCCGGCGGACCGCGCCTTGAGCGTCGCCCTCTCCGCGGAGGCCGGGCCTCGCGGCGCGCCGGCGCGGGCGATCCTCGTCGGCGTCGACTTCGGTGCCAAGGGCAAGCACTTCGACGCCTCGCTCGACGAGCTGGCTCTGCTCGCCGAATCGGCGGGCGACATCGCAGTCGCGCGGGTGATCGCCCGGCGCAAGGCGCCGGACCCGGCGTTCTTCGTCGGCACCGGCAAGGCCGACGAGCTGAAGGAGATGGTGCAGATGCACCAGGCCGAGGTCGTGGTCTTCGACCAGGCGCTCTCGCCGGCGCAGCAGCGCAACCTCGAGAAGCATCTGGGCGTCGCCGTTGCCGACCGGACCATGCTCATCCTGGAGATCTTCGGCGAGCGTGCGCGTAGCCACGAAGGCAAGCTGCAGGTCGAGCTGGCGCGGCTGCAGTACCTCTCGACCCGGCTGGTGCGGCGCTGGAGCCACCTCGAACGCCAGCGCGGCGGCATCGGCAACCGCGGCGGCCCGGGCGAGGCGCAGATCGAGCTCGACCGGCGCATGATCGGCGAGCGCATCAAGGCGATCAAGAAGCAGCTCGACAAGGTCAGGAAGCAGCGCAGCACGCAGCGCCGGGCACGCGAGCGCAACCAGACCTTCCGGGTTTCGCTCGTCGGCTACACCAATGCCGGCAAGTCGACGCTCTTCAACAGCCTGGTCAACGCCGATGCCTATGCTGCCGACCAGCTTTTCGCGACCCTCGACACGACCACCCGGCAGCTGCACCTCGAGAACATCGAGCGCGGCGTCGCCCTGTCCGACACGGTCGGCTTCATCCGCGACCTGCCGCATTCGCTGATCGAGGCGTTCCAGGCGACGCTGCAGGAAGCCGCCGATGCCGACCTGCTGCTGCACGTCGTCGATGCCGCCAGCGCCGAGCTCGCGGAGCAGATGAAGGAAGTCGAGCGCGTGCTCGGCGAGATCGGCGCCGGCGACGTCGACCAGGTCGTCGTCTTCAACAAGATCGATCGTCTCGACGAGACCGAGCGTCCGCGCCTGCTCGCCGACAGCATCGAGCTGGTCTCGGGCCGGCGCGTGCAGCGCCTGTTCGTCAGCGCCGTCAGCGGCGAGGGCCTCGACGGCCTGCGCGACTGCATCGCGGCGATGGCCGTTCGCGCGCCTGCCGGGGACGACTTGAATCGCGACCGGAGAGCCTCACCTAAGGCCGGTCCGGCCAGCGACGGCGACGAAGGCGAGGACCTTCGCGACGGCACCTATCATTCCCTCGCCTGACCGGCCTCCGCCCCGATGTCCGTCTTCCGATCCTCCGCCCGCCTATGACCCTGCCACCTTTTCCCGCCGCCGAAGTCGCCTCCGCGGGCCCCTGGGCGGCGCTTGCCGCGTCCTTCCGCGCCTTGCTGGCGGCGACCTGGGGCCGCCTGACGGCGCGGGGCCGGCGCGACGGCCCGGTGCTGGCGCAGAACGGCGGCGGCGGCCGCGACGGCCCGCCCGATCTCGACGAGCTCTGGCGCGACTTCAACAAGAAGCTGAGCGGCCTGTTCGGCGGCAAGGGCGGTGGTCCGCGGCGCGGCAACGGCGGCGGCGATCCGAGCGGCCCGAACTTCCAGCCGAGCATGCGCAGTGCCGGGGTCGGCGCGGCGCTGATCGGCATCGTCATCGTCGTGATCTGGCTCGGCAGCGGCATCTTCGTCGTCCAGGAAGGCCAGCAGGCGGTGGTGACGCAGTTCGGTCGCTACAGCCACACCGCGGACGCGGGCCTGAAGTGGCGCTTTCCGTACCCCTTCCAGGCGAACGAGACGGTGAGCGTGACCCAGCTGCGCTCCAAGGAAGTCGGGCGCAACGCCGTGACCCAGGCCACGGGGCTGAAGGACTCGTCGATGCTGACCCAGGACGAGAACATCGTCGACATCCGCTTCACCGTGCAATACCGGCTGAAGGACGCGCGTGCCTTCCTGTTCGAGAACCGCGAGCCGGAGGAGGCCGTCACCCTGGCCGCGGAGTCGGCGGTGCGCGAGATCGTCGGCAAGAGCAAGATCGACTCGGTGCTCTACGAGCAGCGCGATGCGATCGCCTCGGAGCTGGTGCGCTCGATCCAGGACCAGCTCGACCGGCTGAAGACCGGCATCGTCATCGTCAACGTCAACGTGCAGAGCGTGCAGCCGCCCGAGCAGGTGCAGGCGGCGTTCGAGGACACGCTCAAGGCCGGCCAGGACGGCGACCGCCTGAAGAAGGAAGGCCTCGCCTATGCGAGCGCCGAGATCCCGAAGGCGCAGGGCACGGCGGCGCGCCTGCGCCAGGAAGCCGAGGGCTACAAGTCGCGCATCGTCTCCGAGGCGGAAGGGGATTCCGAGCGCTTCGCGCGCCAGCTTGCCGAGTACCAGAAGGCGCCGCAGGTGACCCGCGACCGGCTCTACATCAACGCCATGCGCGACGTTTACAGCAGCGTCACCAAGGTGATGATCGATGCGCGCAACGGCGCCAGCCTGCTCAACCTGCCGCTCGACCGGCTGCTGCAGCAAGCCGCCGCCGGCTCCGCGCCCAGCGGCCAGGCGGCGCCGGCGACCACCACCGTCGATGCCCCGCCCGCCACCGCGGGCGCGGTCGACGTCCGCTCGCGCGAAGGCCAGCGCGGTCGCGACCGCGAAGGCCGCTGACCCACTATTCGAAGCCACGTCATGAATCGTCTCGGTTTCATCATCGGCGGCCTGCTGCTCGTGCTGCTCATCGCCTCCTCGACCCTGTTCATCGTCGATCAGCGCCAGGTGGCGGTGATCTACGAGTTCGGCCAGATCAAGGAAGTCGTGCAGGAGCCCGGCCTCAAGTTCAAGCTGCCGCCGCCGTTCCAGAACGTCGGCTTCCTCGACCGCCGCATCCAGACGCTCGACAGCCCGGAAACGCGGCCGATCTTCACCGCCGAGAAGAAGAGCCTGGTCATCGACTGGCTGGTGAAGTGGCGGGTCAGCGACCCGCGCCAGTTCATCCGCAACAACGGCGTCGACATCCGCAACCTCGAGGCACGCCTGTCGCCGATCGTGCACGCCGCCTTCAACGAGGAAGTCACCAAGCGCACCGTCGGTGGCGTGCTCTCCACCGAGCGCGACAAGGTGATGAAGGACGTGCGGGACCGTCTCGCCGACGACGCCAAGTCGTTCGGCATCGAGATCCTCGACGTGCGCATCAAGCGCGTCGACTTCGTCGCCAACATCACCGAATCGATCTACAGCCGCATGGCCTCGGAGCGCAAGCAGGTGGCCAACCAGCTGCGTTCGACCGGCGGCGCCGAGGGCGAGAAGATCCGCGCCGACGCCGACCGGCAGCGCGAGGTGATCGTCGCCGAGGCCTACCGCGATGCGCAGAAGCTCAAGGGCGAGGGCGATGCCAAGGCGTCGGCGATCTTCGCCGAGGCGTTCGGGCGCGACCCGCAGTTCGCCCAGTTCTACCGCAGCCTCGACGCCTACCGGGCGAGCTTTCGCAGCAAGGGCGACCTGCTGGTCATCGACCCGTCGAGCAGCGAGTTCTTCAAGGCGATGCGCGGCAGCGGGACGGCACCGGCGGCGCCGGCGGCCCGGAAGTAGCCTTTGGCGGGGGTCGGTTTCTGGGACGTCGCGCTCAGCGCCGTGGCGCTGATGCTCATTGCAGAGGGGCTGCTGCCCTTCGTCAGCCCGGTGTCCTGGCGGCGGATCTTCGAGAAGGCGATGCAGATGAGCGACGGCCAGATCCGCTTCCTGGGCCTGACCTGCATGTTGGCGGGGCTCGCCATGCTGTTCGTCTTCTGGTCCTGAACCTCGGCCCGTACAATTCCCCTTTTAATACCCGGCGCTTTTCGCATGTCCTCTGCCTGGCTTTTGCCGGAGCACATTGCCGACGTCCTGCCCGCGCGGGCACGCCAGGTCGAAACGCTGCGACGCGGCCTGCTCGACGCGGCGGAAAGCTTCGGTTTCGAGCTCGTGATTCCGCCGCTGCTCGAGCACATCGAGTCGCTCCTGTCCGGCACCGGGCATGCGCTCGACCTGCAGACCTTCAAGCTGGTCGACCAGCTGAGCGGTCGCACCCTGGGCTTGCGCGCCGACAGCACGCCGCAGGTTGCCCGCATCGATGCTCACCTGCTCAACCGCAGCGGCGTGGCGCGCCTGTGCTACTGCGGCCCGGTGCTGCACACCCGGGCCACGGGCAGCGGCGCGAGCCGCGAGCCCTTGCAGTTCGGAGCCGAGATCTACGGCCACGCCGGCCTCGAGGCCGACCTCGAGATCCTCGACCTGGCGCTGGAGTGCCTGGGCGTCGTCGGCCTGAAGGGCGCGGTGCTCGACCTCGCCGACACGCGCATCGTCCGGGCGGTGCTCGCCGGCGTGCCGGTCGACGCGGCCCGGCTCGATGCGGTGCATGCGGCGCTAGCCGCCAAGGACGCTGCCGAGCTGCGTTCGGTGGCGAAGCACTTTCCCGCGGAAGCCCGCTCCGGCCTCGAGTCGCTGCTCTCGCTCTACGGCGACGCCTCCATCCTCGCGACGGCGCGGCGCGTGCTGCCGGCGCGGGCGGCGATAGGCACCGCCCTCGACGAGCTCGCGCAGCTCGCTCGCCATGCCGGCGAAGCGCATCCGGACGTGCAGATCGGTTTCGACCTGGCCGATTCGAGCGGCTACGCGTACTACAGCGGCGCCCGCTTCGCGGTCTACGCCCAGGGCGCGAGCGACGCGGTCGCGCGCGGCGGGCGCTACGACGAGGTCGGCGCGATCTTCGGCCGCACCCGGCCGGCGGTCGGCTTCGGCCTCGACGTCAAGGAAATGGCGCAGCTGGTTCCGGTGGCCGCGGCGAAGGCCGCGATCCGCGCCCCGGTCTCGGGCGACGCGACCCTGCGAGGCGCCGTTCGGCAACTGCGGGCGCGCGGCGAGGTGGTCGTGCGCGAGCTTCCCGGCGACCGCGACGACGAGGCCGGTTTCGTCTTCGACCGCGCGGTGGTTCGCGATGCGACGGGGTGGACGGTGCAAGGCAGGACCAACGCATGAGCACGCCGGGCCGCCCCAAGGGCGAATACCGGAGTGCGTAGCACGAAGGCACGAAATGAGCGCCAGCAGCAACAACGGTCGCAACGTCGTCGTCGTCGGCACCCAGTGGGGCGACGAAGGCAAGGGCAAGGTCGTCGACTGGCTGACCGACCATGCCGAGGCGGTGGTGCGCTTCCAGGGCGGGCACAACGCCGGCCACACGCTCGTGATCCGCGGCGTGAAGACGGCGCTGCAGCTGATCCCCTCGGGCATCATGCGCGACGGCGTCGCCTGCTTCATCGGCAACGGCGTGGTCGTCGATCCGGCGCACCTGCTCGGCGAGATCGGCCGGCTCGAGGCGATCGGCGTCGACGTCCGCTCGCGCCTCCTGATCAGCGAGTCGTGTCCGCTGATCCTGCCGTTCCATGCCGAGCTCGACAAGGCGCGCGAGCGCCTGCGCGAGACGAGCGGCGCGGGCAAGATCGGCACCACCGGCAAGGGCATCGGCCCGGCCTACGAAGACAAGGTCGCGCGCCGGGCGCTGCGGGTGCAGGACCTGAAGCATCCCGAGCGCTTCGCGAAGAAGCTGCGCGAGCTGCTCGAGCTGCACAACTTCGCGCTGGTCGGCCAGCTCGGCGGCACGGCGCTGGCGTTCGAGCCGATCTTCGAGATGGCGATGCAGGCCGGCGAGGCCCTCCGGCCGATGATCGGCGACGTCGGCTACGCGCTCTACAAGCTGCACCAGCGCGGCGCCAACATCCTGTTCGAGGGCGCGCAGGGCACGCTGCTCGACATCGATCACGGCACCTACCCGTTCGTGACCTCGAGCAACTGCGTCGCCGGCAATGCCTCGGCCGGCTCGGGCGTCGGCCCCGACCAGCTGCACTACATCCTGGGCATCACCAAGGCCTACACCACGCGCGTGGGCAGCGGCCCGTTCCCGACCGAGCTGCCGATCGACGAGCCCGGCACCATCGGCCATCACCTCTCGACCATCGGCCAGGAGAAGGGCACGGTCACCGGCCGGGCGCGGCGCTGCGGCTGGCTCGACGCGGCGCTGCTCAAGCGCTCGATCATCATCAACGGCATCTCGGGCCTGTGCATTACCAAGCTCGACGTGCTCGACGGCCTGGCCGAGATCCGGGTCTGCGTCGGCTACGAATTGCGCGGCGAGCGGATCGACATCCTGCCGCTCGACGCCGACGACATCGTCGCCTGCGTGCCGATCTACGAAACCTTCCCCGGCTGGAGCGAGAGCACCTTCGGCGTCACCGAATGGAGCGCCTTGCCGGTCAATGCCCGGCGCTACCTGCAGCGGGTCGAGGCCTTCATCGGCGCGCCGGTCGACAGGGTCTCCACCGGTCCGGACCGGGTGCACACGATCCTGCTGCGCCATCCCTACCAGCCCGGCAGCGCGGCGCGGCGCCGTCTCGCCGCCTAGCTCTTCCACCGCCCGCCCGAGACGAACCGCATGCTCACCGACGACGGCAAACATCTCTACGTCTCCTGGGACGAGTACCACATGCTGATCGAGCGCCTGGCGCTCAAGATCCATGCGTCAGGCTGGGCGTTCGACCAGATCCTGTGCCTGGCGCGCGGCGGCATGCGGCCGGGGGACGTGCTCTCGCGGGTGTTCGACAAGCCGCTGGCGATCATGTCGACGAGCTCGTACCGGTCCGACGCGGGCACGATCCAGGGGCGCCTGGACATGGCCAAGTACATCACCATGCCGCGCGGCGAGCTGGCCGGCCGGGTGCTGCTGGTCGACGACCTGGCCGATTCCGGAATCACCCTGCGCGCGGTGGTCGACCGGCTGCGCGGCATGCCGTCGATCAGCGAATTGCGCTCGGCGGTGCTCTGGACCAAGGGCGTCTCGAGCTACACGCCCGACTACCACGTCGAACTGCTGCCCACGAGCCCGTGGATCCATCAGCCGTTCGAGGAATACGACGACCTTCGCCCCGACGGACTGGCGAAGAAGTTCGTCATCTGATGCCGGTTCGCCGCGCTCTTGCGTCAGAAGATCGCTTGCGATCCGGGCAACAAAAAGCCCGCCGAAGCGGGCTACATGTCACTCGATCTTTTCATTCATCTTGGTGCCCAGGAAGGGACTCGAACCCCCACGGAGTTACCCGCTAGTACCTGAAACTAGTGCGTCTACCAATTCCGCCACCTGGGCATCTCAGGCAACCACGGACTTTATCATCAAAGCGACAACATCCAAGACAACCCCCGCGACCATCGGCAACGAGCTGATGGCCGAAGTGGAGGGCACGGTATTCGGCCACCGCGACGGCCACGGTTTCATCGTCCGCGAGAGCGGACTCCCCGACCTGTATCTCTCGCCGCAGGAAATGCGCGCGGTCCTGCACCACGACAAGGTCAAGGCGCGCATCGTCCGCTACGACAAGAAGGGCCGGCCCGAAGGCCGCGTGCTCGAGATCATCGAGCGCAAGAAGGCGCCGATCATCGGCCGGCTGCTGCACGAGAGCGGTATCTGGCTGGTCGCGCCGGAAGACAAGCGCTACGGCCAGGACATCATCGTGCCGCGCAACGCCGTGGCCGGCGCAACCGCCGGCCAGGTGGTCGCGATCGAGCTGACCGAGCCGCCGTCGCTGCATTCGCAGCCGCTCGGCCGCGTCACCGAAGTGCTGGGCGAGATCGACGATCCCGGCATGGAGATCGAGATCGCGGTTCGCAAGTACGAGGTGCCGCACGTGTTCTCGGAGGCGACCCTGGCCCAGGCCGCGGCGCTGCCCGACACGGTGGGCGCCGCCGACAAGAAAGGCCGGATCGACCTCACCGACGTGCCCCTGGTGACGATCGACGGCGAGGACGCGCGCGACTTCGACGACGCCGTCTACTGCGAGCCGGCCAGGGTCGGCCGCGGCAAGGGCTGGCGCCTGGTGGTCGCGATCGCCGACGTCAGCCACTACGTGAAGCCGGGCGAGCCGCTCGACGCCGACGCCTACGAGCGCGCCACCTCGGTCTACTTCCCGCGCCGGGTGATCCCGATGCTGCCGGAGAAGATCTCGAACGGCCTCTGTTCGCTCAACCCCGACGTCGACCGGCTGGCGATGGTCTGCGACATGCTGGTCACGAGCGACGGCGAGGTCCATGCCTACCAGTTCTTCCCGTCGGTGATCCGCTCGGCGGCGCGCTTCACCGACCCCGAGGTCGCGGCGATCCTCGCCAACACCCGCGGCCCCGAGGCGGCGCGGCGCGAGGCGCGGGTGCCGCAACTGCTCGACCTGCACGACGTCTACCGCGCCTTGCTGAAGGCGCGGGTCAAGCGCGGCGCGATCGACTTCGAGACCACCGAGACCCAGATCCTGTGCGACGAGAACGGCCGCATCGACAAGATCGTGCCGCGCACCCGCACCGAGGCGCACCGGCTGATCGAGGAATCGATGCTCGCCGCCAACGTCTGCTCGGCCGACTTCATCGCCCGCGCCAAGCACCCGGCGCTCTATCGCGTGCACGAAGGCCCGACGCCGGAGAAGCGGACGCTGCTGCAGAACTACCTGAAGGCGCTCGGCCTCGGCCTCTCGATCGGCGACGACCCGGCGCCGGCCGAGTTCCAGGCGGTCGCCCAGGCGACCAAGGACCGGCCCGACGCGGCGCAGATCCACTCGATGCTGCTGCGCTCGATGCAGCAGGCGATCTACACCGGCACCAACAGCGGCCACTTCGGCCTGGCCTACGAGG
>JANMCC010000235.1:0-10898 GCA_031360885.1 Burkholderiales bacterium
CCGAGGCCGCGCTCGCCGCGCCTGCCGCCTCCGCCGACGCCGCCACGGCGCGGGGCAACGGCCTGTTGCTGCTCGCCGCCGCGCTCGACGGCCGGCACGAAGTCGAAGCCCTCGCCGGCGCGGTACCGCTGCCGGCGGCGCTCGCAAGCGCCTCCACCTGCGCGACCAGCCCGGCCGCGACGCTGGCCGGGGCCTCGGCACTGATGGCCGACGCACGCCAGTCGACCGTGCGGGCGCGCAAGAACGAGGCGATGCGCGAGCTCCTGACCCACGCCGGCTGGCAATGGGCCGGCGCGCTGGCTCTCGGCTACCTGCTGATGCTGGCCAGCCGCAGGCGCATGGCTCCGATCCTCGGGGTGGCGCTCGCGCTCGCGACCTGGGCCGTGGCCGCGTGGGCGGCGCGCGTGCCCTGGCCCTTCGCCGGCGGCCGCGGATTCGATCCCGGCCGGGTCGACGTGTCCTGGGAGAGCCGGCCCGCGACCTGGGTGCTCGTCCTTGCCGGCGCCTCTGTCGTCTTCGCCGTCGCCGGCCTTTTGCTCAAGCGCGACCCGGACCTCGACGCCGCCGCGCCGGCGCAGGCGATGAGCTCGCGCATGGGCTACGCCGGGCTGGTGCTCGCCACCGGGCTCGGCTGGCTGCTGCTGCTCGATCTCTCGGCGCACGCGCATCGAACCAATCGCTATCTCGCGCTCTACCACCAGGGCCATCTGTGGTTCGGCATGCTGGTGTTCACGACCTTGCTGTTCCTGCGCCGGCCGCTCGCGCACGGCCTGGCCTGGAGCCTCTCGATCGCCGGCGAGGCGGCGCGCGCCGCGACCCGTCGCCTCGGCGCCGCAGGTGCCGGCGCGGCGCTGGCGCTGTTGGCGGCGGCAGCGGTGCTCGCGTTCGGCTTCGCCTTCGCCAACCTGCGCCAGCTCACCTCGGAGCTCGGCCGCATCTGGCTGATCGTCGGCGCCGCCTGGTTCTTCTTCCTGCGCGCGAGTCCGCTGGCCGAGCGGATGGCGCGCGCGGGTCCCGCCGGCATCGCCTTCTGGCGCTATGTCTGGCCGCTGGCGCTGGTCGTCGGCGTGCTGATCGGCGCGATGGTGCTGACTCGCGACATGGGGCCGCTGCTGATCGCCGGCTATGCCTCGGGCGCCTTCCTCGCCGCCTCGCTGGCGATGTGGTGGCACCTGCGCAGCGGCCAGCGCTGGACCGCGTTCGTCCTCGCGGTCGGCCTGTTCGCGCTCTGGATCGGCGTGGTCACCTGGGCCTTGTTCGCGCTCGGCTCGGTCGACGGCGTCGCCGCCGAGCGGCTGGAGAGCCTGGCCGCGCCGTTCGCCTCGGGCAACGACCAGCTCGCGCTCGTCACCTGGTTCCAGCGCGCGGCGCCGGCGCAGGGCTTCGGCCTCGGCGCGGCGCCGTGGTGCGGCTACGCGGTCGCCGGGCACTGCGGCGGCGTGCCCGCGCAGATCCACAGCGACTACACCTTCACCGCGATCGTCGGCGTCTTCGGCCGCACCGCGGCCTGGACCGCGGCGCTGGTCTGCGCGCTCTGGCTGCATCGCCTGATCCGCCATCACGGCCGGGTCACGCGCGGCGAGCCGCGCCTGGTGGCGCGCGCCGGCCAGCTCGCGCACGACGGCCAGGCGCTGCTGAGCTGGATCGGCGTCGCCTGGGTCGTGCTCGCGCTCTGCCAGCTCGCCGTCACCGTCGCCGGCAACCTGGCGGTGCTTCCGCTCACCGGCGTGACCTTTCCCTTCGTCAGCTTCGGCATGACCTCGCTGTTGGTGAACCTGGCTTTCCTGGCGTTCGCGATCCACCTCGATTTGCCGGCCAGGGCGCGCGATGGCTAAGAGGAAATCCACCTCGCTGCTCGACTTCGCGATCGCCGCGAGCCTCGCCATCGTCCCGGTGCTGCTCGGCGTCCTGCTGCTGGTCGGCGTGATCCGGCCGGCCGATGCCGACGCGTCGGGCAGGGTCGCGCCCGAGCGCTACTTGAGCGCGCGCCTGGTCGCGGCGCTGAAGACCTTCGAGCCGGCCGTGCTGAAGCGCTCGGCGATCACGGCGAAGCTGCCCGACAGCGCCGGCGTGCTCGCAGCTCTGCCCGCCTGCGACCGCGAGTGGCGCGGCGCTTCGCCCTGGCGGGCGTGGCTGGCCGACGCCGGCCTGGCGCGAACCCCGCCGCCGGCGCCGGCCGTGCAGGTGGCGGCGCAGCTCGCGGCTTTCGACGCGGCCCTGCTCGCGTTCAGCAGCCGGGCCAACCCGCGCGTCGAGCACCCGCTCGGCTTCGACGCCGCGCGCTGGTTCGCCGCCGCCGGCGAGGCGCTGGCGACGCCGATCGCCAACGCCGACGCGCCCGGCCACCCGTTTCGCCTGCGCTGCGCCGACCTCGCCGACGCGCTGACCGCGCTCTCGCGCAGCGACGCGGCGATGCTCGAGAGCCTGGCCTGGCGCGGCAGCGAAAGCAAGGTCGCGCTCGCGCGCTGGCCCGAGGCGCAGGAGATGCTGATCCCGGCGCGCCAGGTGATGCGGCGCAACCCGTGGAGCGGCGTCGGCGGCTGCATCTACTTCGGCGGCGACTCGGCGGGCGAGGGCGGCGCGCGGCCCTTTCTCGCCGCGGCGCGCAGCGCCCAGCGGCGGATCTGCGCGCTGCCCGAGCTCGCAGGCGCAAGCCCGGGCGCGAGCGCACCGGCCAGCGCGAGCGACGCGAGCGTGCCAGCCAATGCGGGCGGCGCGCTCGCGACTGTGCTCGCCGGTGAACCCGGACTCGCCGATCCGCTCGACGACAGCCGCTGGAGCGTACCGCCCTCGCTGCAGGCGATGCTGCAGCCGCTCGAGTCGCTGCGCCAGCCGACGGGCGCGCTGTACCGGCTGCAGACCGGCGGCGGCGCGCCCGCCGCGTTCGACGGCGACGACTCGCACGCGGCGCCGAACCGGATCGTCATCGACGGCACCGGCGTCGACGTCGGCTTCTCTATCGACCTCACGATCGACCCGGCGCTGCAGGCGCTCGCGCAGAAGACCGCCGCCTGCTACACCGGCCGCCAGGACGCGTGCCGCGCCCTCGGCCTGCATCGCCAGGCCGACAAGGCGGAGCCGCCCGGCGCGCCTCTGCTCGAAGGGGCGATGGTGCGGATGGCGGCGGTGGCGGTGATCGACGTCGCCAGCGGCCGGATCGAGGCGCTCGCCGGCGCTCTCTCGCCCTGCGCCCGCCAGGAGGTCGACGGCCCCGGCCGCGACAAGGCCTGCGATCCGCGCCTGCCGTATCCGGTGCAGTACCGGCCCGACGCCTTGCTCAACCCGGCGGTGTTCCACGACGCGATGCCGGCCTCGACCATCAAGCCGATCATGGCGGCGGCCTTCCTCTCCGATCCCGAGGTCGGCGCGCGCTGGCTCGCCGCGGAGCAGGCGGCGATGAAGCGCGAGGGCGTGCCGGCGCGCGAGAGCCTGCGCGGCCAGCTCATGCGCTCCGATTCGGCGCGCTTCCTCGACCGCATGTTCTGCAGCGACAAGTCGTTCGCCAACTGCCGCCGGCCGTGGCAGGTGCAGGCGATGGCGTCCGCTTTCGGCTGGAACGCGGGCTGCGCCGACGCGCGCAGCGATTGCGGCAAGCGCGACCTGCTGTTCGGCGGAACGCTGGGCGGCGGCGGCAACGACATTGGCGGCACCGGCGGCGGATCGCTCGCACGGCCTACCTCGTTCGCATCGCGCGAGGTCCTGGCCACTCCGGTCGCCTACGGCCGGCTGATGAGCGAGCCGCTCGCCGGCAAGGCGGGCGCTGCCATGCACTTGATGCCGCCGCTGGCGCTCGACGCCCGCATCGTCGGCCGCTGCGCCGCCGGCGCCGACACGCGGCGGATGAGCGACGACGACTGGGAGAAGTGCCGCGGCGGCGCGGTCGTCGATACCGTCGCCGAGGGCTGGGGGCAGGGTCACGCCCGCGCCAGCGCGCTCGGCATCGCCGGCATGATGGCCACGCTCGCGGCCGCGGCCAACGGCCGGCGCGAGGTCGCGCCGCCGCACCTGGTCGACGCGGTGCGGCGGGTCGCCGCCCGTGGCGATGCGCGCGCTATCGAAGCCGGGCCGTGGCGGCCGCTGCCGCCGGCGCCGCACGGCCTCTCGCCGCAGGCGGCGGCGGTGATCGTGAGCGGCCTGTCGTACAGCCATCGCGCCGGCACCGCGCGCACCGCCTGCGAGCAGGTGTTCGACGCGCGCCGCTGCCAGGGCATCGACTGGCTCGCCGGCAAGACCGGCACGCCGAGCTTCCCGAGCGACGGTATCTCGCTCGACGAGCTCGCACGGCTCTGCCCCAAGGGCGCCGAGGCGACGCTCGCCGCGCGCGCCGGCGCCTGCAGCTCGCTGCGGCCGTACAAGTGGTACGTCGCCGCCTGGCGCGACCCGGCGAGCCCGGGTCCCTGGACCAAGGCGATCGCGGTGCTGACCGAGCGCAACTGGCTGCGCCAGACCGGGCAGGTGCACGGCGCCGGCGACCACGGACCGAATCCCTCGGCCGAGATCGCGATGCAGATCGCCGGCCGGCGCGTTGGCCTGATCGCGGGAGCGGCGCCATGAGCCCGCCGGCCCGCCCCAAGGGCGAATACCAGAGTGCGCAGCACGAAGGCACTCCAATGAGCGCCTCGCGCCGCCTGCGCGAGCGCGACCTGCCCGAGCCGCTGGTCTGGACCTTCGACGGCCCGTTCGAGCGCTGCCTCGCCGATCTCGAGGACACGCTGCGCCGCGCCATCGTCATGGTGGGCGGCGTCTCGCGCGTGGCCCTGCTGATCGATCTCTCCCTGCCCGCCCTGCAGCGTCGCGTCGCCGCCGGCGATGCGCTGCAACCGGGCTGGGGCCGCTTCCAGGAGCGCCTCGCCGGCTATGGCCTGCCGTCGCTGCCGCGGGTGCGCCCGCTGCGAAGCGAAGGGCCGCTGGCGACCCTCGTCATCGCCTATCGCAACTGACTTTCACTCTTCGAAAGATTCCATCATGTCGCTCAAGAGCTGGATCCTCCACGGTGTGCATCGGATGAACGGGCTGGCGGCGCGAGGCGACCTGCCCGGAACGGGCGCCGAGTCCGACGCGCCGCCGCCGGCCGCGAGCTCGACACCGTCGCGCGCCGCCGCCGACCGCGGCCGGCGCTTCGCCGGTCGCGAGCCGACGCTGGCGAGCGCCGAGCACCTGGGCGCCTACGCGCCGCTGATCGACGCGATCCGCGACGAGCTCGAGCACTTCGTCGCCAGCCACGTGCGCCTGCACCTGGCGATCGCCGAGCGCGACCGCTTCCTGCTCACCGCGATCGGCATCGGCTGCGAGGCGTCGGAGGAAGCGCGCCGCCTGCTGCAGCAGTTCGTGCGCGAGTTCAAGCCCGAGCAGGTCAAGCGCTACCTCGCGCGCGAGGTGATCGGCGGCCTGCCGAACGCCGCCGCGATCGACCTCTCGCAGTTCGCCGGCCTGTTCGACGCCGACGCCGCGCGCGCCGCCGAGGAGGAGGCCGAGGGCGGCGAGTACCACGAGCTGCTCGACGCCTTGCGCGCCAAGCCGGCCGCGTCCCTGCCGGGCTATCGGGTCAGCGTGCTCGGCCGCTGGGTCGAGGGCGAGGCGACGCGCGCGAGCCCGACGTCGCCGGTCGCGAGCTCGACGCCGGGCACCCCGCTCTCGGGCCAGCGCTGCGAGTTCGACGTCGAGGACGGCAGCGGCCGGCGCCGCGTGGTGCTGCACGGCGTCGTTCCCGGTCGGCGCTATGTCGTCGGCAACGGCGAGGGCTCGGACATCCGCGTCGAGGGCACGTTCGCGAGCCGGCGCCATGCCGAGGTCTGGCTCGAGGACGGCGCGTGGTGGGTGGCCGACGCGGGCTCGACCAACGGCGTGCGGCTCGAGCCGGCGGCGCCGCTGCAGCGTGGCGCGGCGGCGCCGACGGCCGTGGGCGACAAGCCGCTGCGGCTGGCGAACGGCCTGCGCATCGTGCTTTCCGCGCGCGCCGAGGGGCCGGCGAGCGAGTACCCGTGGCTGGCGCTGCGGCCGCCGGCGAGCGGCGCCTCGCTGGTCACGCCGATCGCCACCTCCACCGGCACGTTGCGCACGCCGCGCACCGCGATCCTCGCGGCGCGCGCCGCGCCCAACCTGGCGACGCCGACGACGCAGATCCTGCCCGCCGGGGGCACCGACACGGCAGCCTTGCGCCTGACCCTTTCGCACGCCGCCGGCGTACGCACCCTGCCGCTGGTGGCCGCGGCGCTGCCGGTGAGCGTCGGCCGCTCGCGCCACCAGACGCTGGTCGTCGATCGTGGCCATGAAGGCGTGTCGGGGCATCACCTCGACATCGTCGAGCTCGATCCGGCCGGCGCCTGCGTCGTCGTCGTGCATGGCGACAACGGCGTGCGCATCGACGGCGCGCGCCATGCCCCGGGCGCTCGCGTGCGCTGGCAGGCGGGGCAGAAGCTCGTGCTCGGCGACGCGTCGGAAGCACCGGTGCCGTGCGTGCTCGAGCTCGCGTCGCCGCACGGGGAGGCCTGACGTGGCGATGCCGTATTCGTCGGTGCCGCGCGGCCTGGTCACGCCGATCGAGCCGGCCTCGGCACGCGTGGCGCGCGCCAGCGTCGCCCTGCCGCCGGTGGCGCGCGAGACCAGCTACAGCATCGCCTTCGGCCGCATCGACGCCGCCGTCGCATCGTCGTGCGGCAGCCTGCACCATCGCAACGAGGATGCGCACAGCCCGGCCGGCCATCCGGCCCTGCTGTTCGTCGTCGCCGACGGCGTGGGCGGCGGGGCGATGGCCGAGACCGCGAGTCGCGAGCTGGTCTCGCACCTGCACGCCGAGCTCGACGGCGCCCGGCCCGACGTGGCCGGCGTGCGCCGGGCGATGCTCGGCGCCGACCGGGCGATCGCCAGCCGCATCGCCCGGGTGACGAGCTCGCCGGGCGCGGCGACGGTGGTGCTGTGCGCGCCGGTGAACGTGCTCGCCTCGAAGTGGCTGATCGCCTGGGTCGGCGACTGCCGCGCCTACCGGCTCGCGAGCCGCGGCGAGCTCCGCTTCGACCTGCTGACGCGGGACGACACCTTCGGCGAGCTGAACGAGGCGCCGCCGCCCGGCGGCTCGCCCGAAGACCCGGCCCGCATGGTCGGCAACGGCGCCACCACCGGCGCCAACGTCGCAGTGCGCGGCCTGCGCTCGGGCGAGCTGCTGGCGCTGTGCAGCGACGGCGTGCACAAGCACGTCTCGCCGGCCGAATGGCGGCGCGTGCTGGCGCAGCCGGTGCCGCTGGCGCGGCGCTGCGACGACCTGATCGCGCTCGCCAGCGCCAACGGCAGCACCGACGACGCGACCGTGCTGCTGGTGCAGCGGACCGGCTTCGCGACCGCGCGGCCGCAGTGGCTGCCGGCGCGCGCGGCCGACGGCGGCGGGCACGGGAGCACGCGATGACGCCGGCGGCGATCGACCGGGTGTTCGGGCGCGGGCGGCTGCGCATGGTCACGGGCGACCATTGCGAGGTGTTCCGCGAGGAGTCTCTGCCCGGCGAACGGCGCCGCTACACCAAGCGCTTCCTGGCGACGCCGGCCGGCGACTTCCGCGAGTGGACCGAGCGCGAGTGGCGGATCCTGGCGCGGCTCGTCGGCCACGGCATCGGCCCCGTGCCCGACGTCGTGCAGTTCGACCGCGGCGCCGGCGGCCGGCAGGCGCTGGTGCAGACCTACGACGCCGGCGTGACCATCGACCACTGGACCACGCTGCTGCCGGTGCGGCGCGACGGCGAGACCCGCGCGCACGTGTTCGAGGACTGCGCCCACTGGTGGGCGCTGGCGCGGCACAGCCTGATCGCGCTCGACGCGATCCACGAGCTGCACCTGGTGCACCTCGACCTGAAGGCCGACAACGTCTGCATTCCGGTCGGCCCGGCCGATTTCGATCCCGAAGCGCCGGAAGCGTGTTTGCATCCCGAGTTCGAGCGCATCGCCCTGATCGACTTCGCGTTCTCGCTGGTCTCGGGCGAGCGCCTCGACAGCGCCCTGCCGATCGCCCGCCAGACCGAGTACGACTACCAGTCGCCGCGCCTGCTCGCGGCGCTCGACGAAGGCCGGCGCGGCAACCTGTGGCCGACGCGCCAGCTCGACTGGCGCTGCGACCTGTTCAGCCTGGCGGCGATGTTGCGCCGCTACCTGCCCGAGCCCGGGCGCGCTGACGCGAACGGCTGGACCGCTCCACGCCAGGCCGGGGCGCGCGCGCTGGTGCGGCGGCTGCTCGAGGCGCACGACGCCGAGCTGCCGGCGACGCGGCCGCACGGCACGCTGATCGCGCTGGCCGAAGACGGACTGCGCGATCCCGATCTGATCGAGTCGCTGCAACGGGGATGGCTGCTCGGCGAGCGCGCGAACCCGGCGAACGACGACTCGCCGACGCCGATCACGCGGATCGCGCTGCCGGTGAGCCCGCTGCGCATCGCCACCGACGTGATCAGCCTCGACAGCAGCGACGTCGACGGCTGGGCGACCGCCAACCCGGCGCCGCCGCCGCGCGTGCGACCGCGGCGTGGCGCCTGGATCGTCGGGTTGACGGCGGCAGCCGCGGCCGCGGCGAGCGTGCCCCTGCTCGGCGAAGCTTGGCGTGCGTGGGGTCCACTGGGCGCCGCGCCGCGGACCACGGCGGCGGCTGCCGCCGTACCGGCGCCGCAGCCACGCTTGGTCGCGGCGAAGGTCGAGCCGAAGTCCGAGCGTGTCGTCACGCCCCCGGCAAGCCAGCCCGCCGTTCGCACCGCCGAGCCGCCGGCATCGCGCGCCTCCGAGCCGCCGGCCGCTCGTGCCGCCGAGTCGCAGGTTGATCGTGCGGCTGAGCCGCCTGTGGCGCGCGCCGCGGAAACGCCGGCCCGCCGGACTTCAGCGCCGCCCACCCATCGCGTTGGCGCGGCCACGCCCGCGCCGGCGCCGCGCACGGCCGCAGGTGCGGCCCGTGCCGTTCCGGTGGAGGTGCGGCCGGCGGCGTTTCCAGTCATGGCCAAGGCCTCCGGCCGATCGACCGTGCGTTCGCCGATCTACCTGCCGCCGGCCGTCGGCCTGGCGCCGCTGCCGTCGTCCGCCGCATCGCCTTCGCTGGCGGCATCGCCATCGCCCACGCGGCTTGCCGCTTCTGCCACCGCGCCCGCCCTCGCGGTCGCCACGCCCTCGTCACCGCCGTCGCCGGCCGAAGAGGTCGCCGTCGCCGCGCCGCCTGACTTCATGCTGCGCGCCAACGACCTGCTGGCGACGCAGATTCCGCGCGTCGCCCAGCGGGCCGAGCGGATGGTGCTGCGCGCGCTCGTCGCCGCCGCCAACGCCGACGAGGACGGCCGCGACGACGACGAGGTGCGCCTGGCAGCCGGCGCGATCCGGCTCGCGCCCGACGATCCGCAGCTCGCCCGGGTGGCGAGCCGGGAGGCGCGCCAGTTCCACGAGTCGGCGCGCATCGCACTCAGGCGCGGCGACTTCACCGAGGCGCTCGGCCTGCAGACGCGCGCGTTCGGTGCCAATCCGGTCGACGCCGAGATCGTCGGCAGCCTCGCCTGGATGCGCCTGAAGCAGGGGCCTGCGCAGGCGGAAGCGGCGCGCCGGCTGGCGCTGCATGCGCTGACCCTGCACGACTGGAAGTACCCGTCGGGGCGGATCGAGGACTGGAACACCTTCGCCATCGCCAGCGCCCTCACCGGCCACGAGCGCGACGCGCGCAATGCCTGGCTGGTGGCGCTGGCCCTGGCCGGCGGCTCCGAGCGGCAGTGCCGCGCGGCGATCGATGCCTACGCGCAGTACGGCGAGGCGCTGCGCACGCCGGTCGAGGCGATGCTCCATCGCGCCAATGCCACGGCGCGGCCGCAGCGCTCGCGCCTGTGCGAGTGGCCGCCGCACTGGGCGGCGAGCACGCGTTGAGCCGCTGTTTCCAGTCGAGCGTCTTCAGCGCCGCGGTCACGCCGGGAAGCATGCGCTCCTGCATCTCGGTGGTCCCGCTTTCCTTGAGCGAGGCGTAGAGCGGGAGCAGGAACTGCGAGAGGTTGCGCCTGGCGGCGAGCGTCGTCCGAGAGGCTCCACTTCGTCTTCTTCAGCGCTTCGAGCGCAGGGCGCCGAGTCCAGCCTGGCGCATGAGGTTGGCGAGGCCCAAGCACTTCCCCCCGAAGCTCGAAGCCCGCATGATCGCCCATCGCGCCGCTTTCGCAAGGCGCTCGAGGATGCATCGCATGGCTCCCACCGAAGTCCATACCCTGCCCAAGACCCTGGGCAGCTTCCAGCTCTGGGGCATCGCCGTCGGGCTGGTGATCTCGGGCGAGTACTTCGGCTGGAGCTATGGCTGGGACAAGGCGGGCACGCTCGGCTTTCTCGTGACCTCGGCGTTCGTCGCCCTGATGTACACGACCTTCATCTTCAGCTTCACCGAGCTCACCACCGCGATTCCGAATGCCGGCGGACCGTTCGAGTACAGCAGGCGGGCGTTCGGGCCGACCGGCGGATACATCGCCGGCTTCGCCACCCTGATCGAGTTCGTGTTCGCGCCGCCGGCGATCGCGCTGGCGATCGGCGCCTATGTCAACGTGCAGTACCCGGCGCTCGAGCCGAAGTGGGTGGCGTTCGGCGCCTACCTCGTCTTCATGGCGCTCAACATCGCCGGCATGACGATCGCCGCGGGCTTCGAGCTCGCCGTCACGCTGGTCGCGATCTTCGAGCTGTGCGTCTTCATGGGCGTGGTGGCGCCGGGCTTCTCTGCGGCGAACTTCGTCAAGGGCGGCTGGTCGGGGGCCGACGCATTCGGTCTCGCGGCGTGGCCGGGCATCGTCGCCGCGATCCCGTTCGCGATCTGGTTCTTCCTCGCGATCGAGGGCGTGGCCATGGCCGCGGAGGAAACGCGCGACCCGAACCGCTCGGTGCCGATCGCCTACATCGGCGGCATCCTGACGCTGGTGGCG
>JANMCC010000263.1:0-14348 GCA_031360885.1 Burkholderiales bacterium
TGGCCTCGCCGCCAGCGGTGGCGGCTTCGTCCTCGGCCTGCGAGAGCGCCGTCATGCGCGCGCGAAGCTGCTCGCGCAGCTCCTGCGAGCCGATCTTCTGCGAGATGCCGATGTGCTCGTCCTGCGGCAGGTAGACGAGCAGGCGCCCGGCGATCGAGATCTGGGTGGAGAGCCGCGCGCCCTTGGTGCCGATCGGGTCCTTGATCACCTGCACGGTGAGCGTCTGGCCCTCGAAGATCAGGCGCTCGATCGGCGGCGGCGGCACCGCTCCCGGCGTGTGGTCGTTGCGCGAGGTGCCGTTGCCGATGAGCACGTCGGCGATGTGCAGGAAAGCGGCACGCTCGAGGCCGATGTCGATGAACGCCGACTGCATGCCGGGCAGCACGCGCGCGACCTTGCCGGTGTAGATGTTGCCGACCCTGCCCCGCTCGAGCTCGCGCTCGAAGTGCAGCTCCTGCACCGCCCCGTTCTCCACGATGGCGACGCGCGTTTCCTGGGGTGCCCAGTTGATGAGGATGTCTTGCATCGTGGGCAGGTGTCTCGGAAAGCTCTTGTCTACGTCGAGCCCGCGACGCCGGCCCAGCGGAGCAGAGTCGCCGTCTCGTGCAGCGGCAAACCCATGATACCGGTGTAGCTGCCCTCGATCCGCGCGATCCAGGCCGCGGCCGCGCTCTGGATCGCGTACGCGCCGGCCTTGCCGAAGGGCTCGCCGCTGGCGACGTAGGCGGCGATCTGCGCCGCACTCAGCGGCGCGAAGCGCACCCGCGACACACTCGCCAGCAGGCGGACCTGGTACCCCTTCGCCACCGCCACGGCCGTGATGACGCGGTGCGTGCGGCCGGCGAGCAGGCCCAGGATGCGCGCCGCGTCGGCGGCGTCGCGCGGCTTGCCGAGGATGCGGCGACCGAGCGCGACGGTGGTGTCGGCGCAGAGGATCGGCGCCGGCGGGAGCGCCCGCGCCGCGAGACGGCGGCGCGCGGCGGCGAGCTTGGCGCGGGTGACGCGCTCCACGTAGACGGCAGGCAGCTCGCCCGCGATCTCCGCCTCGAGCGACTCGGCGTCCTCGTCCGGACCCGCGAGCAGCAGCTCGTGGCGCACGCCGATCTGCGCCAGCAGCTCGCGCCGGCGCGGGCTCTGCGAAGCCAGGTAGACGAATGCGGCGCGACCGTTCATTCCCGGTGATAGGGATGGCCGGCGGTCACCGACCAGGCGCGGTAGAGGGCCTCGGCAAGAAGCACGCGGGCGAAGGCGTGCGGCAGCGTCAGGTCGGAAAGGCGCAGGCTCTCCTCGCAGCTCGCCTTCAGGGCGGGCTCCAGCCCGTCGGGGCCGCCGATCAGGAGGGCCGCGTCGCGCCCGTCGCGCTGCCAGGCGAGCAGGCGCTCGGCGAGCTGCGCGGTGGTGACGCGCTGGCCGCGCTCGTCGAGCGCCACCCGGCGCGCGCCGCGCGGCAGCGCCGCCTCGATGCGCCGCGCCTCCGCGGCCATGAGCTGCTCGGGCGTGCGCGAGTCGCGCGGTTCGGCCTTCACCGCCTTCAGCTCGAGCCGCAGCTCGGGCGGAAAGCGCTTCGCGTACTCGTCGAACGCCGTCTGCGCCCACGCCGGCGGCCGCTGGCCGACGGCGATGAGCAGGAGCTTCACGGTCTCACGGGCGCGAGCCGCGGCTTGCGCTCAGCGCTTGGGCGCCGCCTTCTTCGCCGCCGGGCGAGGACCGGTTCGCGCCGCCTTGGCGGCGCTGCTCTTCACGCCGCTGGTGCGGATGACGACGCGCTTGGCCGGCGTCGTGCGCGAGCCCGCCGCGCGCTGGGCCGGAGCCCGCTTGGCTGCGGCGCCTGCCGCCGTCGCCCGCTTGGCCGGCGCCGCCGAGGCGCTCTTCTTCGGCGAAGCGGCCGCCGAAGCCGGACGCTCGGCCGGGGCGACGCGGCGAACCGCACCGCGCGGCACGGGCTTGTCCGGGCTGCGCCGCGCAGCGTCGTCGCTGTGGCGGTCGGGCGCACCGGCTTTGACCAGGCGCGGCGCGGCCGAGGCGATCTTCATCTTGACCGGCTTTTCGCCCCAGAGCTCTTCCAGGTGGTAGTAGTCGCGGATCGCCGGCTGCATCACGTGCACGACCGCGGCGCCGCAGTCGACGATGATCCATTCGCCGTTGTCCTCGCCCTCGGTGCGTGGCGGTGGATCGCCCGCCGCCTTGACCGCATCGCGAACGCTCGCTGCGAGCGATTTCGTTTGCCGGTTGCTCGTTCCCGAAGCGACGATCACTCGCTCGAAGAGCGGCGACAGGTGCTCGGTGTTGAAAACCACGATGTTCTGGGCCTTGACGTCTTCCAGTCCATCGACGATGACGCGTTGCAGCTTGCGAATGTCCATTCAACTCCTGGTGTTACCCGGCGGCGAGGTACAGCCGGTGTTGCTCAATATAGCGTGCGACCGATTCCGGCACGAGATCGGCGATCGATTCCCCTGCGGCCACTCGTCGCCGAACCTCCGTCGACGAGACATCCATCATGGGTAGCACCACTGTCTGGTGCTCCAAGGGGGCGATCTGCGGGTTGACGGCAAGCGCCGCGCCCGGCCGGTTGGCGATCGCCAGGGTGACCCGGCCGAGCAGCTCGCGCCAGTCGCGCCAGGTGTGCAGGCTCGCGTACTGGTCCTGGCCGAGGATCAGGAACCACTTCGTGTCCGGCTCGGCGGCGGCGAGCTCGCGCACGGTGTCCAGGGTGAAGGTAGGCCCGCGCCGGCGCAGCTCGCTGCGCTCGAGCGCGAAGCGCGGCTCGTCGGCGATCGCCAGGCGCACCATCGCCTCGCGGTCGGCGGCCTCGCTGAGCCGGCGCGACTTCTGCCACGGCTGGCCGACCGGGATCCAGCGCACCTGCTCGAGCGCGAGCTGCTCGAGCGCGGTCGTCGCCAGCGCGACGTGGGCGTTGTGCACCGGGTCGAAGCTGCCGCCGAACAGGCCGACACGCTTCATGGCGCCGCGGCTTCGCCCTCGCTTGCCGCGCCGGCCCAATCGCGCGGCCGCAGGAAGTCGCTGTAGAGCCGCGCTTCGGGCGTGCCGGGCCGCGGGCGCCAGTCGTAGCGCCAGGTCACGACCGGCGGCATCGACATCAGGATGCTCTCGGTGCGCCCGCCCGACTGCAGGCCGAACAGGGTGCCGCGGTCGAACACCAGGTTGAACTCGACGTAGCGGCCGCGCCGGTAGGTCTGGAAATCGCGCTCGGCCGCGCCGTGCGGCATGGCGCGGCGGCGCTGCACGATCGGCAGGTAGGCCGGCAGAAAGGCGTCGCCGACGGCGCGCATCAGCGCGAAGCCGCCGTCGAAGCCGCCTTCGGCGTAGTCGTCGAAGAACACGCCGCCGATGCCGCGCGGCTCGTTGCGGTGCTTGAGGAAGAAGTACTCGTCGCACCACTTCTTGAAGCGGGGGTAGGCGTCGGCGCCGAAGGGCGCGAGCGCGTCGCGGTTGACGCGGTGGAAGTGGCGCGCGTCGTCCTCGAAGCCGTAGTACGGCGTCAGGTCCATGCCGCCCCCGAACCAGACCACCGGCTCGCCGCTCGCCGGCGTGGCCGCGAGCATGCGCACGTTCATGTGCACGGTCGGCACGTACGGGTTCAGCGGATGGAAGACGAGCGAGACGCCCATCGCCTCGAACGGCGCGCCGCCGAGCTCCGCGCCACGGTGCTGCGTGGCCGAGGGCGGCAGCGCCGGCCCCTTCACGTGCGAGAAGCCGCAGCCGCCGCGCTCGAGCAGCGAGCCGCCCTCGACCAGGCGAGAGAGGCCGTCGCCCTCGAGCTTGCCGCCGGGCTCGCGCTGCCAGGCGTCGCGGAGGAAGAGGTCGCCGCCCTCGGCCTCGAGCGCCGAGACGATGCGCTCCTGCAGGCCGAGCAGGTAGTCGCGAACGTTCGCCGTGTTCATCGTTTCAGCGCCCGCTGGCCGATGTCGCGACGGTACTGGGCGCCGGCGAAGGAGATGCCGCGCACGACCTCGTAGGCGTGCTGCTGCGCCAGGCGGGTCGAGTCGCCGAGGGCGGTGACGCAAAGCACCCGGCCGCCGGCGGTCACCGGCTTGCCGTCCTTCAGCTCGGTGCCGGCGTGGAACACCTTCACCGCCTCGCTCGCGGCCGGGAGCCCGGTGATCAGGTCGCCGCGCCTCGGGTCGGCCGGGTAGCCGGCGGCGGCCATCACCACGCCGAGGGCGACGCGGCGATCCCATTGGAGCTCGATGTCGGCGAGCGGCTTGGCCAAGTCGTGCGCGGTGGCCTGCAGCAGCAGCTCGAACAGGTCGCTCTTCAGGCGCATCAGGATGGCTTGAGTCTCCGGGTCGCCGAGGCGGCAGTTGAACTCGACCGTCCTGGCGGCGCCGTGCGCATCGATCATCAGGCCGGCGTAGAGAAAGCCGCTGAACGGCATGCCTTCGGCGGCCATGCCGGCGATGGTCGGCAGCACGATCTCCTGCATCACGCGGGCATGCACGTTGGGCGTGACGACCGGCGCGGGCGAGTAGGCGCCCATGCCGCCGGTGTTCGGGCCGGTGTCGCCGTCGCCGATGCGCTTGTGGTCCTGGCTGGTCGCGAGCGAGAGCACGCCGGTGCCGTCGCAGACGACCATGAAGCTCGCTTCCTCGCCCTCGAGGAACTCCTCGATGACGACCCGCTCCCCGCCCTGGCCGTCGCCGAGCATCGCGTCGATCGCCGCATGCGCCTCGGCGCGCGTCGCCGCGACGACGACGCCCTTGCCGGCCGCCAGGCCGTCGGCCTTGACGACGATCGGCTCGGCCGAGGCGTCGACGTGGGCGTGCGCCGCGGCCGCGTCCTCGAACACCTCGTAGCCCGCGGTCGGAATCGCGTGCCGCTTCATGAACGCCTTGGCGAAGGCCTTGGAGCTCTCGAGCTGCGCCGCCGCCTTGGTCGGCCCGAAGATGCGCAGGCCCTTGGCGCGGAAGATGTCGACGGCGCCGGCCGCGAGCGCGGCCTCGGGCCCGACCACGGTCAGGCCGATCTTCTCGGCCAGCGCGAACTCGGCGAGCCGGTCGAGATCGGTGATCGCCACGTTCTTCAGCTGCGGCTCGGCCGCGGTGCCGGCATTGCCCGGGGCGACAAAGACGGTCTGCACCCTCGGCGACTGCGCCAGCTTCCAGGCCAGCGCGTGCTCGCGCCCGCCGCCGCCGATCACGAGGACTTTCATGCGGAAGGAAGCTCGGCGTTGTGGAAGACGGCCTGGGTGTCGTCGAGATCCTCGAGCACGTCGAGGAGCTTCTGCATCCGCGCTGCGTCCTCGCCCTCGAGCACCACCGTGTTCTCCGGCCGCATCGTCACCTCGGCGAGCTCGGGCTTCAGGCCGGCGGCGAGCAGCGCGGCCTGCACCGCCTCGAAGCCGGCCTTGCTCGAGAGCACCTCCACCGCGCCCTCCTCATCCGTCAGCACGTCCTCGGCGCCGGCGTCGAGCGCGACCTCCATCACCTTGTCCTCGTTCGTGCCCGGCGCGAGCACGAACTGGCCGCATTCCTTGAACTGGAACGCCACCGAGCCCTCGGTGCCCATGTTGCCGCCGTACTTGCTGAAGGCGTGGCGCACCTCGGCGACGGTGCGCACACGGTTGTCGGTCATGCTGTCGACGATGATCGCCGCGCCGCCGATGCCGTAGCCCTCATAGCGGATCTCCTCGTAGTGGAGGCCTTCGAGGTTGCCGGTCGCCTTGTCGATGTTCTTCCTGATCGTCTCGGCCGGCATGTTCGCGCCCTTGGCCTTCTCGACCGCGAGGCGAAGCCGCGGATTCATCGTCAGGTCGCCGCCGCCGTGCCGCGCGGCGACGACGATCTCGCGGATCAGCCGGGTCCAGACCTTGCCGCGCTTCTCGTCCTGGCGACCCTTGCGGTGCTGGATGTTGGCCCACTTCGAATGACCGGCCATGGAGTTCGTTGCGGCACTGCGCCCGCTGTCGCGTTGGGAAAGACGACGATTTTACGGGGCGCGCCCGCGCCGTTCTCAGCGCGGAAGAAGCTGGCGCTCGACGATCTCGGCGGCGACCTGGCGGCCGAGGCGCCGGCCGGCTTCGACCGAGCTGCGAAAGCGCGCCCCCGCCCAGACGCGCGAGGCGCTCATTTCCTCGGCCAGCGCTGCCGCGCTCGGCCAGCGGCGGAGCGGGCCAAGGTAGTCGCGCCGCCCGCCGCTGTCAACGCGAGTCGGTTTCGTCGACCCGACCGTAAACTGGCCCCCCTACTTCCCCGGGCAGTCCCATGGCCGAACCGATCCTGCTGGCGACGCGCGAAGCCGTCGAATGCTTCCTCCTGCCGGAAATGGCCAACCGCCACGGCCTGGTCACCGGCGCCACCGGCACCGGCAAGACCGTCACCCTGCAGACGCTCGCCGAGGCCTTCAGCCGGCGCGGCGTGCCGGTGTTCATGGCCGACGTCAAGGGCGACCTCGCCGGCATCACCCAGCCCGGGACGATCAGCCCGAAGCTGGCCGCGGTGCTGAAGGAGCGCGGCATCGAGCCGCAGCCGCCCGCCGCCTGCCCGGCCACGCTCTGGGACGTGTACGCCGACGACAAGGCGGCGCAGGGCCATCCGGTGCGGGCCACGATCAGCGACATGGGGCCGCTCCTGATGGGGCGCATGCTCGACCTCAACGAGATCCAGCAAGGCGTGCTGCAGCTCGTCTTCAAGATCGCCGACGACAACGGCCTCTTGCTGCTCGACCTGAAGGACCTGCGGGCGATGCTGCAGTACGTGGGCGACAACGCGGCGCAGTTCCAGACCGAGTACGGCAACGTCAGCCCGGTGAGCATCGGCGCGATCCAGCGCGGCCTGATGCAGGTCGGCGCCCAGGGCGGCGACCGCTTCTTCGGCGAGCCGATGCTCTCGATCTCCGATTTCATCCAGACCGCCAGGGGATCCGACGGCAAGCAGCAGGGCGTGATCAACATCCTCGCCGCGGACAAGCTGCTCAACAGCCCGCGCCTCTACGCCACCTTCCTGCTCTGGATGCTCTCCGAGCTGTTCGAGCTGCTGCCCGAGGTGGGCGATCTCGACAAGCCCAAGCTCGTGTTCTTCTTCGACGAGGCGCACCTGCTGTTCGACGAGGCGCCCAAGGTGCTGATCGAGCGCATCGAGCTGGTCGTGCGGCTGGTGCGCAGCAAGGGCGTCGGCGTCTACTTCGTGACCCAGAACCCGCTCGACGTGCCCGACTCGGTGCTGGCGCAGCTCGGCAACCGCGTGCAGCACGCGCTGCGCGCTTTCACGCCGCGCGACCAGAAGGCGGTGAAGGCGGCGGCGAGCACGATGCGCGCCAATCCCAAGCTAGACATCGAGACCGCGATCACCGAGCTCGGCACCGGCGAGGCGCTGGTCAGCCTGCTCGACGCCAAGGGCCGGCCGAGCGTGACCGAGCGGGTGTTCGTCATCCCGCCGGCGAGCCGGCTCGGCGCGATCACGGCCGAGGAGCGCAAGGCGCTGATCGAGGGCTCGCTCGTGGCCGGCGCCTACGAGAAGACGGTCGATCGCGAATCGGCGTACGAGAAGCTCAAGGGCCGGGCCGCGGCGAGCGGCGACGCCGCGCCCGCCGGCGGCGGCAAGGCCGCGACGATTCCCGGCGCCCCGGCGCCCGCGCCGGCCGACGCCGGAGGCGGCATGCTCGGCGGGCTGAAGGACGTGCTCTTCGGCACGACCGGACCGCGCGGCGGCAAACACGAAGGCCTGGCCGAGGCCGCGGCGCGCTCGGCGGTGCGCAGCATCGGCTCGAGCGTCGGCCGCGAGATCATCCGCGGGGTGCTGGGCTCGATCCTGGGCGGGTCGAAGCGGCGATAGGGTGGCAAAGCCGGGGTCGGGCGCCCATCGGCGTGCGACCTCGGCGGCGCCAACGTCGCGTCGGCGTCGACCTCGGCGAAGTCAGCGACGCCGGCTCAGATCCCGCCGTACCACTCGTAGCCCTCGTCCTCCCAGTACCCGCCCTTGCCGCCACGGATCGCGGCGAAGCTCTCGACGAGCTCGATCGCCTTCACGTACTTGGCCTGCTTGTAGCCGAGCTGGCGCTCGACCCGGCAGCGGATCGGCGCCCCGTTGATCACCGGCAGCGGCTTGTCGTTCAGGTCGTAGGCGAGGATCGTCTGCGCGTGGTGCGCCTCGTCGAGGTCGATGCTCTCGTAGTAGCGCGAGTCGCGGCCGTCGAGCGAGGCGCCTTCCATCGAGTCGAAGCAGCGGAAGACGACGAACTTCGCCTGCGCCATCGGCTTGGCCTGGTCGAGCACGGCGCCGAGCGGCGCGCCCTTCCACTTGCCGATGCAGCTCCAGCCCTCGACGCAGTCGTGGCGCGTGATCTGGGTGCGCGAAGGCAGCGCGCGCAATTGCTCGAGGCTCAGCTCGAGCGGGTTCTCGACCAGGCCGGTGACCTTGAGCCTGTACTGGGCGAAGGCGTCCTTGCGCAGCGCCCGGTAGTCGGGGTCCTGCGGGTCGAGCGTACCGTTGCCGCGAAAGGTCGGCGCCACGTCCTTCTGGCTGAACTCCTGCGCCATCGCCGACTTCGGGGCGACGATGCGGCCGGCGGCGTGGCTCAGCTTCTCCGCGCTCTTCAGGGTCTCGACGAAGCTGGCGTTGTTGGAGAGCCGGTCGCAGCCGGTCAGCATCGCGGCGCCGGCGGCGGCGACGGCCCCGCGCAGCAGGTGGCGGCGATCGCGCCCCTTGGCGCGCATCAAGGTGTAGCCGGACTTGCTCATGACGGTGCCTTCTCCTTCGAACGATCCTCGGGGATCCGGTACCAGCCGGTGATCATCGAGCGCATCTCGTTCCAGACGCCGGCGAGGACGACCTCGACGACGTGGACGACGACGAAGATCACCAGCCCGAGCGCGGCCAGGAAGTGCAGCGAGCGCGCCGACTGCCGGCCGCCGAGCAGGTCGACCCAGCCGGTGAACACCGCGTCGAGCCGCGGCGACATCGCGATCCCGGCGATCACCACCAGCGGCAGCAGGCCGAAGATGACGATCAGGTAGGCGAGGCTCTGCAGCACGTTGTAGCGGGTCGCGGCGTCGCCGGTCGGATGCTTGAGCTTGAGGTGGTCGACGATCGAGCGGCCGATGTTCTTCAGCTCGAGGCGGGTCGGCACGAGGTCGCGCGCCAGGTGCCTGCTGAAGATCGTGTAGAGCACGTAGCAGACGCCGTTGACGACGAACAGCCAGGCGAAGAACAGGTGCCAGTGGCGCGCCATCGCCAGCCATTGCGGGCCGGGAATCGTCGCCCAGCTCGGGAAGGCGCGGGCCGTGACCTGGCCGTTGACCTCGGAGACGCCGAGCACGCCGGTGGTGGTGAAGTCGGTTCCTGCGAAGCGCGTCTTGCCCACCGGCCCGGCGGGCGTGTTCTCGCCGCGCATCGAGAGCCACGGCTTCACCGTCACCGAGTCGTTGCCCCAGTAGAGCGCCGGGTGGGCGTTGAAGATATTGAGGCCGCTGCCGAGCAAAATCGTCAGGCAGACGACGTTGATCCAGTGCATCAGCCGCACCGGCAGGCGGTGGCGGTAGATGCGCCGCGCGGTGGCGGCCGGGGCGGCGGCCAGCGGCGGTGCGCCGGCGGTCGAGTCCCTCGCGGTCGTGTCCATTCTCGAGCCTTCGTTCCAGTCTTGCGGGGCTGCAGTCGGGCGTTATACGCGCCGGCGCGGCGCGATGGATTCAGCCGCCACGGCGCTCCTGCTTCGTCCGCGCCGAGCGGTTGCTTCTTACAGCGGCCCGCCGGCCCGATGAGGCCGCGGCTCAGGGCACCGCGGTGGCGCGCAGCTCCGGGCGGGCCAGCACGCGGGCGACGCCGGCCACGCCGGTGATCACGCCGTTCGCCGCGTAGCCCGCCGGCGACTCGGGCTCGAGCACGGCGATCGCCAGGTTGGCGAGCGGCTGCTCGAGCGAGACGAAGAAGCTGCCCGCGGGAACGTCGAGCAGCACCGGCATGGTCTGCACGCGCAGGCGCGCGCCGGCGAGCGCCGCCGCCGGATCGCGCCCGGTCTCGCGGTAGGTCTCGCCACGCATCTCGCCGGCGAGGTCGAGCTGCATCACCTCGACACCGAGCAGGCGCAGCCGCCGCACCGCCTCAGCCTCGCTCGCCGCCAGCCAGTAGCCGCAGGCCCGCGGCCGCGACTTGACGACGCGCAGCTCGAGCGCCGAGTCCCAGGCGACGGTGACGCGCTTGATCGCCCCGGTCTGCGGGTCGAGCATCGGCAGGGCGTATTCGCTCGGCGTGAGGCCGGCCTCGATCACGCCCTCGCCCTTGCACGCCGCCGCGGCGACGTCGCGCTCGACGAACTGGCGCAGCTTGGCGAGGTCGGCGACGCGCGCCGCGGTGTTGCCGAGGACGCTGGTGATCGCCAAGAGCTGCGCCTGGACGCGGCGCTTGAGGTCGGTGCGGCCGATGCCGCCGCCGCGCGTCTCGACCAGCAGGCTCACCGCGTTCTTCAGGCCGTTGGCGTTGCGCCCGATCTGCGGCGCGGCGCCGCCCATCGCCACCTTGCGGTCGCCGGGATCGGCCGAGACCGTGTGGTACCAGTCGCTGCTGAAGCCCGCCGCAGTCAGGCTCGCCGCCAGCGGCGCGCGGAACCACTCCTCGGCCGCCTTGGTGATGAACGGCGGCATGTTGCCCGTGGTCGCGTACTGCAGCAGCACGTCGAAGCGCTGCACTGCGCCGAAGCGCGCGCTCCAGAGTGGCGCATCGACCGGGTACTCGTGCAGGTCGAGCACCACCAGCGGGGCGACGCCGCGCATCAGCTCGGCCTCGGCCTGCGCCTCCGGCGTGCGCAGCAGGAGGTGGTCGCGGTTCAGGTCGCTGCCGTCGCTGCCGGCGCGCTGGCCGAGCGCGGCGCCGTCGGGGTTGGCGCGCGGCAGCAGGAACACGTCGACCTGCTCGAGCACGCGGTCGAAGCGGCCGTCGGCGAGATGCTGCGCGGCGACGATCAGCGCCTCGGTGCCGGCCGGCTCGTCGCCATGCTGGCCGGCGACGACGACGACCGCCGGGCGGCGGCCGAACGAGAGCGACGCCGAAGGTCCCGAAGCAGCCGCGACGGCGGGCGCCACGTAGGGCCGGGTGAAGGCCAGCACCTCGAGCGGCGTGCCGCGCTGCGAGACGCCGATCGGCAGCAGCTCGATCGCCGTGCCGCGCGCCGAACCGGCGCTGCCGCGCACCAGGCCCAGCAACACCGCGTGCAGCTCGTCGTTGCTCGTGAAGGCGCTGCGGCCGGGCTCGAACGCCGGGGTCGCGAACGTCGCGTTCGGCTCGGGAAAGCGCGCCGCCACCGCGGGCGACACCGGCGGCACCGAGAACACGGCCGGCATCGGCGGCAGCGCCGACGGCGCCACGGCGGGCGCCGACGGCGGCGGGTTGAAGCGAGGCGTTTCCGGCACGACCCGCGGTACGACCGGCGGCGGCGGTGGCGGTGGTAGCTGGGTCGGCGGCAGGTGCGGAGCCGGCCGCGGCGGCGGGTCGGAGGCGCAGGCTGCGAGCAGAAGCAGACCGGCAGCCGCGGCGACACGCCAGCCCGGCACGAGCGAACTATCCCTGGCCTGCATCCCGCCTCCTTCGCGCCCGCAGCCGGCGCGGCCGGGCAATATAGCCTCGCCGCGGCGCCGGTCGGCGTCGGCGGGCATGCCGTTTCGCGCCCGGCGGAAGCCGTCTCGCGCCGCGCTGGATCGCTTCGTCGCAGCGCGCTCGCCGATGGCATGGCGGCGCGCCGATAGTGGCCGCCATGCCGCCTTCCCTCCCGCAGCCCGAGAATGCCGTGATGGACTCGGTTGCCCGCCCGCCGTTCCGGCCCGGCCACTGGCGCCGCTTCGCCCTGCGCGGCGTGAAGATGGCGGTGGCCGCGCTGCTGATCGCCGTCTGCATCGCGGTCCTCTCGGGTCGCTCCTTCGGCCCGGTGCTCGTCTACTCGCTCTGCATCTCGGTGATGTGCTGGCTGTTCATCGACGTCGGCCGCGACCTGGTGGCGATGCGCAGGCCGCCGCCTCCGGGTGGCGACATCGGGCCGCGCAGCGCCTGGCCCGGCTGGGCTTGGATGGTGGCGATCGTGATCGTGGGCGCGGTGCTCGGCTATGCCGTCGGCAACGAGATCGCCAACCGCCTCACCGGCCTGCACTCGCCTGGCCCTTTCACCGCGAGCTCGCGCGAGCTCCTCCCCCTCCTCCTGCTGGCGTTGCTGCCGGCGGTGGCCATCACGTACTTTTTCTATTCGCGCGAGGTCATCGGCCTGCAGAAGACAGAGGTCGAGACGGCGCAGCGCCAGGCCGCCGAGCAGCAGCTCAAGCTGCTCGAGTCGCAGCTCGAGCCGCACATGCTGTTCAACACGCTCGCCAACCTGCGCGCGCTGATCGGCATCGATCCGCCGCGGGCGCAGCAGATGCTCGACCAGCTGATCGCGTTCCTGCGCGCCTCGCTCGCCGGCTCGCGCACCGGCCTGCACTCGCTCGAGGCCGAGTTCCAGCGCCTGCGCGACTACCTGGCACTGATGCAGGTGCGCATGGGCGGCCGGCTGGCCACGGGGTTCGAGCTGCCGGCCGAGCTCGCCGATGCGCAACTGCCGCCGCTGCTGCTGCAGCCGCTGGTCGAGAACAGCATCAAGCACGGCCTCGAGCCGCAGGTCGCCGGCGGCAGGATCGCCGTCAGCGCCGCGCGCGAAGGCGACGTGCTGGTGCTGCGAGTGCGCGACAGCGGCGCCGGCCTCGGGCCGCTGGCCGAGAGCGACAAGCGCTACGGCCTCGCCCACGTGCGCGAGCGGCTCGCGACCCTCTACGGCAGCGGCGCCTCGTTCTCGCTCGCGCCCGCCGACGACGCCGAGGGCGGCACGCTGGCGACGATCCGCCTGCCGTTCGAAACGAGCGCCGACGTCGCAACGAGGGCGCGCGCATGAAGGCCCGTGCGGTCATCGCCGAAGACGAGCCGCTGCTCGCCGAGGCGCTGAAGAAGGAGCTGGCCTCCCTCTGGCCCGAGCTCGATGTCGTCGCCGTCGCCGGCGACGGCGAGAGCGCGGTCGCACAGGCGCTGGCGCACCGGCCGGAGGTCGTCTTTCTCGACATCCGGATGCCGGGCATGGATGGCCTCGAAGCCGCGCAGGCCCTCGCCGAAGACTGGCCCGACAGCGAAGTCGCCTTTCCGCTGATCGTGTTCGTGACCGCCTACGACCAGTACGCGCTGCAGGCGTTCGAGCGCGCCGCGGTCGACTACGTGCTGAAGCCCGTGCAGCCGGCGCGTCTGGCGGCGACGGTCCGGCGGCTGCAGGCGACGCTCGCCGCCCGCTCCCCGGCGGCGCCCGACGACGGCCTGTGGGTGATGGTGGAGCGCCTGCGCGGCCTGCTCGAAACGACGGCAGCGTCGGCCGCGGGTGGTGGCGCAGGCGGGGAACCGCTGAGCGTGCTGCAGGTCGGCGTCGGCAACTCGATCCACATGGTGAAGATCGACGACGTGGTCTACTTCGAGGCCGCCGACAAGTACGTGCGCGTGATCACGGAAACGCGCGAGCACCTGATCCGGATCTCGCTGCGCGAGCTGCTGCCGCGACTGGACACCGACCGGTTCTGGCAGATCCATCGCGGCACGGTAGTCCGGGCCGAGGCCATCGCATCGGCCGAGCGGGAAGAGAGCGGTCGGGTGATCCTTCGGCTCGTGGGCCGGCCGGAGAAGCTGCTCGTCAGCCGCCTGCACGCGCATCGCTTCAAGGCGATGTAGCGCGCCGATGCAGCCCGGCCCGGCCGGGAGCCGGGCCTGGCGTCAGTTGCGGTAGAGCTGGCCGTTGTCGAAGCGGACCCGGTCGCCGACGCGCAGGTCGTCGACGCGATGGAAGTCCATGCTGCGCATCGTGCCGTTGTCGAGCCGGACCCAGACGCGATAGACCTCGTCGTCCTTCTTGTTGCGGCCCTCGACCGCGTTGCCCGCGACCGCGCCGCCGACGATGCCGACGCCGGTCATCGCGGCCCTGCCGCTGCCGGAGCCGAACTGGTTGCCGACGACGCCGCCGATCACCGCGCCGATGATCGCGCCGGCGCCGGAGGGCCGCGACGCCACCGGAATGACCTCGATGCTCGTGACCCGGCCCGACTCGACGTAGCCCGACGAGGAGACCATCGGCGGCGGAGCGAGTTCGTTGCGCGGCGACGAGGCGCAGGCCGAGAGCAGCGCGAGCGCGCCGACAGCGATCGCGGAGGGAAGGGGATTTCGCACGGACATCATGGTGTGTCTCCTGGCGAACGGGAGTTCGCCGACTGGTTGTGGAAGGGCGGCGGCGAAGCGCCGCCTGAAGCGTGGATCATGCAGAAGGCTGGCAATTTTCGGCGTCGGACGATTCTCACGCCGCGGGCGGGACGCGGCGCCGGGCGCGGGTAGTCCCGGCCGGTGGCG
>JANMCC010000269.1:0-28319 GCA_031360885.1 Burkholderiales bacterium
GGCTGCGCTTCGAGGGCTGCCGCTTCGAGCCGCGCTGCGACCGCGCCTTCGCCCCGTGCCCGACGACCGTTCCGGCGCTGACGCCGCTCGACGCGACCCGCAGCGTCCGCTGTCTGCTCTATACCGAGCTCGCCGCCGCGAACGGCTTGCCTGCCGATGTCGGCCCGGGGGATCCGGTCCCCGCCGGCGCCACGGCGAACGGACCGGCGGACGTCGCCGCGAGCGGGCCGAGCGCGCAAGCCGCCGCCGGTCCGCTGCTACGGGTCGAGAACCTCGCGGTCCGCTTTCCCATCCGGCGCGGCCTGCTGCAGCGAACCACCGGCGTCTTCAGCGCCGTCGACGGCGTCTCGTTCGAGGTGCAGCCCGGTAAGACGCTCGCCCTGGTCGGCGAGTCGGGCTGCGGCAAGACGACGACCGGCAAGGCGATCGTCCAGCTGCTGCGCGGCGTCGCGGTGATCGAGGGCAGCGCGCTGATGGGCGGCCACGACCTGTTCCGCCTCGAAGGCGACGCCTTGCGCGAGGCGCGGCGCGAGATCCAGATGATCTTCCAGGACCCGTTCGCCTCGCTCGACCCGCGGATGCGGGTTCTCGCCATCCTCGAGGAGGGGCTGCAGGCGCTGCGCCCGGAAATGGACCCGCCGGCCCGGCGCGCGCGGATCGAGGCGCTGGTCGAGCAGGTGGGGCTTCGCCGCGACTCGCTCGACCGCTTTCCGCACGAGTTCTCGGGCGGACAGCGGCAGCGGATCGCGATCGCGCGCGCCCTCGCGGTGCAGCCGCGCCTGATCGTGTGCGACGAGCCGACCTCGGCGCTCGACGTTTCGGTGCAGGCGCAGATCCTGAACCTGCTGCGCCAGCTGCAGCGCGACCTGGGCCTCTCGCTGCTGTTCATCACGCACAACATCGGTGTCGTCGAGTACCTCGCCGACGACATCGTGGTGATGCAGCGCGGCCGGGTCGAGGAACAGGGGCCGACCGCCGAGGTGCTGGCCCATCCGCAATCACCCTATACCCGCACGCTGCTCGACGCCGTGCCGCGAATGACTGTTGGCTAAAGCAGACGCGAATGCGTCGGCGGCGAAAAATTCGGGTCAATCCCGTCAAGGCTCGGCCAAGCCTCAATGACAATGAAGTGACAGCCTGAGCGAGTTGCCTGTACGGCCCTCTTATCCAGGGGGCCGGCAAGGGGACGCGGGGCCTAGGTCTATTCGATCCACTTTTTTGTTCCTGGGGAGGTCCGATGTTGAAGAGAACCAAGCTCTGTACGAGCCTGATGATTGCGTTCGGTAGCGGCGTGGTCGTGCCGGCGATGGCTCAACAAACATTCGAGCGGGTGGAAATCACCGGGTCGTCTATCCGGCGCGTCGACGCGGAGACGGCACTGCCCGTCACCGTCATCAAGGTCGAAGATCTGACCAAGCAGGGGGTCACCTCCGCCGAGCAGGCCGTCCAGCGGATCGCCGCGAACCAGTCGAACTTCGGCTCCAGCCAGTCGGTCGGAGCGACCACCGGCGGCAAGGCCGAGGCCGACCTGCGCGGCCTGGGCGGCCCGACCGGCGCCAACGGCAACAAGACCCTCGTTCTCCTCAACGGCCGGCGGATCGTCAACCATTCGTTCGATGCGGCCGCGGTCGACCTCAACTCGATTCCCCTCAACGCCATCGACCGGATCGAAGTGCTACGCGACGGCGCTTCGGCGATCTACGGTACCGATGCGATCGGCGGCGTGATCAACTTCATCCTGAAGCGCGACTACCAGGGCTTCGAGATGAGCGCCCAGACGCAGCAGCCGCAGCACGGCGGCGGCGGCCAGACCGCGCGCATCAACGCCACCCTCGGCTGGGGCTCGCTGGCGACGAACGGCTTCAACTTCATGGGCTCGTTCGACTACCGTAACCAGCACGTGCTGGCGGCGGCGCAGCGATCGTTCTCGAAGACCGGCATCATTCGCGGCAACGTCACTGGCGGTACCAGCGGCACCAGCTTCCCGGGCGACCTGAACGGCTTCGAGCCGACGCTGCCGAACTGCAACCCGCCGACGTCGATCCCGAACCCGGCCGGCACCTCCTGCCGTTTCGACTTCTCGAGCCAGGTCGACGACATTCCGCAGAACCAGCAGGCCACGACGCTGGTCAAGGGCAGCTTTGCGATCGGTCCTGACCATGTGGCGTCGATCGAGTATCTGCACGCCAAGAACCTGCAGACCTCGCGCGTCGCGCCGGCGCCCACCAGCCATCTCATACCGGTCACCCTCGCCGACGGCAGCCCGAATCCCTACTTTCCGGCAGGAGCAACGCCAACGGTCGGCGGTATTCCGGATCTGAACAACCCGGACGGCCCGAACATCCCCGGCGGCGTCGTCAACTGGCGCCAGGTCCCCGCGGGCAAGCGGACAAGCGGCGACGACACCACCACCACCCGGCTGCTCGCCGAGCTCGCTGGCAACTTCGCCGGCGGCTGGGACTACAAGACCGGCCTCGGCACCAGCCGCAACACCAGCGTCGCCTCGGTGAGCAGGGGCTACGTCAACGACGACCTGATGCAGGCGGGTGTTTTCGCCGGCCTGATCAACCCGTTCGGCCCCCAGACCGCCGAGGGTCAGGCGGCGATCGACGCCGCTCAGGTCAACGCGCCGACGCAGATTGGCAAGGCCCACGTCGACTTCATCGACTTCAAGGTCAGCAAGGAGCTGATGCAGATGGCCGGCGGGGCGATGGGCTTCGCGTTCGGCGCGGAGGCGCGCAAGGAGAAGTCGAGCTTCGTGGCGACCGACATCACCGCCTCGCTGGGCAGCCTGGGCATCGACCCGGACAGCGACACCTCGGGCAGCCGCAAGATCTATGCGGCCTTCGTCGAGCTGAACATGCCGGTGCTGAAGAACCTCGAGATCAACCTCGCCGGCCGCTACGACAAGTACAGCGACTTCGGCAGCACCTTCAACCCGAAGATCGGCATTCGCTACCAGCCGGTGCCGCAACTGGTGGTCAGAGGCTCGGCCAACACCGGCTTCCGCGCGCCGACGCTGTATGAAATCCACCAGCCGGCGTCGCTGACCTTCACCTCGGACAACTACAACGACCCGCTGCTCTGCCCGGGTGGCGTCGCCGTTCCCGGCGCCTCCGCCGGCGTGGTCTGCGACCAGCAGGTCCTGCTGCGCCAGTCCGGCCCGGCTTCCATCGGCCTGCCCGCGAGCACCCTCAAGCCGGAGAAGTCGAGGAGCTTCAACTTCGGCCTGGTGTTCGAGCCGATCAGGAACACGAGCGTCGGCTTCGACCTCTGGTCGATCGAGGTCAAGAACCTGATCAACCCGCTGCCTGAGCAGGCGATCTTCGGCGACCCGGTCAAGTACAGCAGTCGGTTCATCCGCTGCAGCCAGATCCCTGCCGGCCCCGGCCCCGGCCAGGATCGCTCCGACGTCGACGTCTGCCTGAACTACCCCTCGTTCGACCCGATCGCCTTCGTCGACAACCCGGTCGAGAACCTCGGCAAGCTGAAGACCAGCGGCATCGACTTGAATGCCGCCTGGCGTTCGGGCGCGACGGCGATGGGCATGTGGGGCGTTGCCTTCGAGGGCACGTACGTCAACAAGTACAAGTACCAGCGCGAGAAGGGCGGCGAGTACATCAATGCCAAGGGCAAGTACACCGACAACGCGCCGGTGTTCAAATGGCAGCACGTCCTGACGGCTACCTGGGCCATGGGCCCGTGGTCGGCGCTGATCGCGCAGCGCTACAAGGGCGGCTATACCGACCAGGACGGCGAGAACCAGGTCAAGAGCTACTGGCTGCACGACATTTCGGCGACCTACGCCGCGACCAAGGACTTGGCGCTCACGGTCGGCGTGAACAACGTGTTCGACAAGGATCCGCCCCTGAGTGGCCAGAATACGACCTTCCAGCGGGGCTACGACCCGCGCTTCACCGATCCGATCGGGCGCAGCTTCCTGCTTCGTGCCTCGTATAAGTTCTTCTGACCCCGTCGTCAGGTAGGACAGCGCCGCGAGCCGCCGGGGACCCCGGTCGCGCCCGCGGCGAGAGGCGATATCATCAAATCTGCCCGCTGGTCAAAAACCGGCGGGCATTTTTGTACACTCGCGGCCCGTTCAGGCCCCAAGCTGGAGATCCCAGTCAATGAATTTTGCCCAACGGCAGGCTGATCCGCGCCGGCATCTCGTCGGCATGGCGGTCGTCGTGCTGTTCCATGTCCTCGTCGTCTACGCCCTCGTGACCGGCCTCGCCAAGCGGGTGGTCGAGGTCATTCGCGCGCCGATCGAGACCAAGGTGATCGAGGAGATCAAGAAGCCGCCGCCGCCGCCGGAGGTCGTCCTCCCGCCGCCGCCCAAGCTCGAGGCGCCGCCGCCGCCCTTCATTCCGCCGCCCGAGATCCAGATCGCGACGCCCCCGCCGCCGCAGCCGACGATCACGGCGACCACGCCGACGCCGCCACCGGCGCCGGTGACGATCGCCCCGGCGCCGCCGCCGGTCGTCGCCGCGGCTCCCCCGGCTCCCGCCCCCCCCGCGCCGGTGTCCGCTGGCGTCGTCTGTTCCAACTTCACGACCGTGATGGGCGATGTCGCCTACCCGCGCGAAGCGCAGCGCGCGGGCATCGAGCGCGGCGAGGCGGTGATCCAGTTCACCCTGTCGCCCACCGGCGAGGTGAAGGACATCAAGGTGATCCGCGCTTCGCACCAGATCTTCGCCCGCAACAGCGTTCGCATCGTTGGCGAATACAAGTGCCAGCCGCAAGGCCGCGAAGTGATAGTGCAGGTGCCGTTCGGCTACAAGCTGCAGTAAAGAGACCGTTCCCGGGCGCATCAGCATCGCAGGCGCCAGACCGAAGTTTTGCGAAACCTCAGATTGAAAGAACAACCATGTCGAACTCCACCTCGATCCCGAAGCGCATCGCCGCATTCGTTTTCTCGCTCGCCTTCGGTGCGTTGAGCGTCGTTCCCCTGGCGGTGCAGGCCCAGGCGTCGGCGCCCGACGCTGCGGCCCCGGCCGCCGTGGCCGTCGACGCCTCGGCTCCTGCCGCGCCCGCGCCGATGGCCGCCGCTCCGGTCTCGAAGGAAACCGTCGAGAACCCCTACAGCCTCGGCCACACGATCTCGCAGGGCGACTGGGTCTCGCGCGGCACGCTGCTGATCCTCACCCTGATGAGCATGGGCAGCTGGTACATCCTGGTCACCAAGCTTTACGAGAGCCTGCAGATGTCGCGCGAGGCCAAGCAGGTCTCGAAGAAGTTCTTCAAGGCCAAGAGCGTCTCCGAAGCCGCCAAGAACCTGAAGTCCGGCACCGCGTTCCGCTTCATCGCCGATTCCGGCCTCGAGGCGAGCGAGCACCACGAGGGCGCGCTGACCGAGAACATCGACCACAACTCGTGGGTTTCGATGAACGTCCAGCGCAGCCTCGACGACGTGAACAGCCGCCTCCAGGATGGCCTCGCCTTCCTCGCCACGGTCGGCTCGACGGCGCCGTTCATCGGCCTGTTCGGCACGGTCTGGGGAATCTACAACGCCCTCACGGCGATCGGCATCGCCGGCCAGGCGTCGATCGACAAGGTGGCCGGCCCGGTCGGCGAGGCGCTGATCATGACCGCCTTCGGCCTGTTCGTCGCCGTGCCCGCGGTGCTCGGCTACAACTGGCTGGTGCGCCGCAACAAGGTGACGATGGAGTCGGTGCGCCGCTTCGGCGCCGACCTGCACGGCGTGCTGATGGGCGCCCGCATGGGCACCGCGCCGGCCGCGCCGCGCTGAAGCTCGAATCGCGGAGACTGCCATGGCGATGAACATAGGCTCGAGCAGCGACGAGGACGAGGTCGTCTCGACGATCAACACCACGCCGCTGGTCGACGTGATGCTGGTGCTGCTGATCATCTTCCTGATCACGATCCCGGTGGTGACGCACACCGTGCAGCTGTCCTTGCCGAAGGAAGTCAACATCGCGGTGGCGACCAAGCCGGAGAACATCAACATCTCCGTCAACAAGGACGGCGACATCTTCTGGAACCAGGTGCTGGTGCCGGACACCGACGCCCTGTTCCAGCGCCTCAGCAAGGTCGCGACCCTGACGCCGCAGCCGGAAGTGATGATCCGCGGCGACGAGCGCGCGCGCTACGAGTCGGTCGGCCGGGTCCTCTTCCAGTGCACCCGGGCGTCGATCCAGAAGGTGAAGTTCGTCACCGAACCGCCTCCGAAGGGCTGAAGGAGCCAGCATGGCAATGAACGTAGGCTCCAACTCGGGCGGCGAGCCCGAGGTGATGATGGACATCAACACCACGCCGCTGATCGACGTGATGCTGGTGCTGATCATCATGCTGATCATCACGATCCCGGTGCAGCTGCACTCGGTCAACCTCAACATGCCGGTCGGCAAGCCGCCGCCGCAATTGCGCGAGCCGGTGGTGGTGACGATCGACATCGATTTCGACGGCACGGTGCTGTGGAACGGCGAGCCGATCGTCGACCGCGGCGTGCTCGAGTCGCGCCTCGCCAACGCCGCGGCGCAGGCCGATCAGCCCGAGGTCCACATCCGGCCGAACAAGCTCGTCGAGTACAAGTCGGTCGCCGCCGTGCTGGCCTCGGCGCAGCGCCTCGGCATCACCAAGCTCGGAATGGTCGGGAATGAACAGTTCGTCAAGTAGTCGACGCCTGCGCCGCCTCGCCGGCGCCGCGCTGGTCGCGGTCGGCCTTCTCGCCGCCGGTGCGGTTCCGGCGCAGGAGCAGCTCCGGCCGGAGATCGGCAAGCCGCTGCAGGCCGCCCAGGACCTGATCAAGGCGCAGCGCTACAAGGAAGCGCTCGTCAAGGTGCGCGAGGCCGAGGCGGCGGGGGCGCGCAATGCCAACGAGACCTTCCTCATCGAGCGCATGCGCATCGCCGCGGCCTCCGGTGCCGGCGAGGTCGACACCGCAGCCAAGTCGTTCGAGGCGCTGAGCGGCTCGGGTCGGGTCTCCGGGCCGGACAAGGTGCGCATGATCGAATCGATCGCCGTCGGCTACTACCGCGCCCAGCAGTACGCCAAGGCGATGCAGTGGAGCCAGCGCTACTTCCGCGAAGGCGGCACCAGCCCGGCGATCCGCACCATGCTGATCCAGAGCCAGTACCTGAGCGGCGACTTCTCCGGCGCCTCGAAGGAATTGATGGCCGAGATCAACGCGGCCGAGCGGAGCGGCTCGGCCCCGCCCGAAGACCGGCTGAAGCTCCTGCTCAACGCGGCGACGAAGCAGGGCGACAACAACGCCTATGTCTTCGCGATGGAAAAGCTGGTCACCTTCTACCCGAAGAAGGAGTACTGGGTCGACTTGCTGAGCCGGATGCAGCGCAAGTCGTCGTTCTCCGACCGGCTCTCGCTCGACACCTATCGCCTCTCGCTCGCCACCGGCAGCATGACCGCGCCGGCCGATTTCATGGAGATGGCGCAGCTCGCCCTGCAGGCCGAGCTGCCGCCCGAGAGCAAGCAGGTTGTCGACAAGGGTTTCGCTTCCGGCGTGCTGGGTACCGGCAAGGAAGCCGAACGGCACAAGCGGCTGCGCGACCTGGTCATGAAGAAGGTCGCCGAGGATGCCGCCACGCGTGTCGAGGACGAGAAGCAGGCCCTGGCCGCGAAGTCGGGCGACGGGCTGGTCTCCTTCGGCATGTACCTCGTCTACAGCGGCCAGGCCGCCAAGGGCGTGCAGCTGATGCAGCAGGGAATCGCCAAGGGCGGCCTGAAGCGCACCGAGGACGCCAAGCTGCACCTGGGCATCGCCCAGCTCGTGGCCGGCGACAAGGCCAAGGCGCTGGCCACGTTCAAGACCGTGCAGGGAGCGGACGGTACCGCCGACCTCGCGCGCCTTTGGTCCCTCTACGCACGTCGTAGCGCCTGACGGCGCTGCGGCGTGCGTCGCCGCCGCCCGCTTCGCTAGCGAGGGGGCAGCCGGATCGCTCCGTCGAGCCGGATGACTTCGCCGTTGAGCATTTCGTTGGTCACGATCTGGTGCACGAGCTTGGCGTAGTCTGCCGGCGTGCCCAGCCGGCTGGGGAAGGGAACGCTCGCGGCCAGCGACTGCTGCAGCTCGGCGGGCATGGTGAACATCATCGGCGTGCCGAAGATCCCCGGCGCGATCGTCATGTTGCGGATGCCGTTGCGCGCCAGGTCGCGGGCGATCGGCAGGGTCATGCCGACGATGCCCCCCTTGGACGCGGAGTACGCGGCCTGGCCCATCTGCCCGTCGTAGGCGGCGACGCTCGCGGTCGAGATCATGACGCCGCGCTCGCCGGTCGGCTCGGGCTCGTTCCTGCACATCGCCTCGGCGGCGAGGCGGATCATGTTGAAGCTGCCGATCAGGTTGACGGTGATCGTCTTGTTGAACGAGGCGAGCGGATGCGCGCCTTCCTTGCCCACGGTCTTGATGCCGAGCGCGATGCCGGCGCAGTTGACCAGGCCGACGAGCTTGCCGAGCGCGAGGGCGGCGGCGACCGCCTGCTGGCCGTCGGCCTCCTGGCTCACGTCGCAGCGGACGAAGACGCCGCCGATCTCGGCGGCGACCGCCTGGCCGCGCTCGACCTGGAGGTCGGCGACGACGACCCTGGCGCCGTGCGCGGCGAGCATTCGCGCCGTGCCTTCGCCGAGCCCCGACGCTCCGCCGGTGACGATGAACACCTTGCCCGCGATTTCCACTTGCTGTCTCCTTGGAGGTTCAGGCGAGCGCGGCGAGCGCCCGCGCACTGATGTCTTCGACGCTGCCGAGGCCGCTGATGCGCCGGTAGGCCGGGGCCCCGGGCTCGCCCGAAGCGGCCCAGTCCTGGTAATACTCCACCAGGGGCCGGGTCTGGCGTGCGTAGACCTCGAGCCGCTTGGTCACCGTCGCCTCGAGGTCATCGACGCGCTGGATCAGCTCCTCGCCGGTGACGTCGTCGCGGCCCTCGACCTTCGGCGGATTGAATTTCAGGTGATAGGTGCGGCCCGAGGCCACGTGCACGCGCCGCCCGCCCATGCGCTCGACGATGGCGCTGTCGGGCACGTCGATCTCCAGCACGTAGTCGAGCTTGACGCCCGCGGCCTTCATCGCGTCGGCCTGGGGCAGGGTGCGCGGAAAGCCGTCGAACAGGAATCCGGCAGCGCAGTCCGGCTCCTTGATCCGCTCCTTGACGAGGCCGATGATGATGTCGTCGCCGACCAGGGCGCCCGAGTCCATCACCTTCTTGGCTTCCAGCCCGAGCGGCGTGCCGGCCTTGACGGCGGCGCGCAGCATGTCGCCGGTGGAGATCTGCGGAATGCCGTAGCGCTTGCAGATCACCGACGCCTGCGTTCCCTTGCCCGCGCCGGGCGCTCCCAACAAAATGAGTCTCATGGGCGTCGGCTTCGAGCCGGTGGACGAGCGGAGGAGCAGCCATCATAGGCGGCGATCCGGCGAACGCCCGCACTGCCGCGCTCAGGCAAAACCCGCGCCAGCATTCGCCGCGAACAGGGCGCGTGCGGCTTCGAGATCGGCCGGCGTATCGATGCCGATGCCCGGCTCGCCGTGACCCACGTGCACGGCGATGCGCTCGCCGTGCCACAGCACCCGCAGCTGCTCGAGCTGCTCGATCGCCTCGAGCGGACTGGGTGGAAGCTCCGGGTAGCGCTGAAGGAAATCGGCCCGGTAGGCATACAGGCCCACGTGGCGCAGCGGCGCGGAGGCTGATGGCGGGTGCCAGGTGCCGGCGTGATCGCGCGGCCAGGGGATGGGCGCGCGCGAGAAATAGAGCGCCGCGCCGCCGGCGTCGAGCACCACCTTGACGATGTTCGGATTGGCGAAGTCGGCGGCGCTGGCGATCGGGTGCGCCGCGGTGCTCATCGGGCAGTCGGTGCGTCGCTCGAGCACGACGGCGCAGGCATCGATCAGCGCCGGGTCGAGCATCGGCTCGTCGCCCTGGACATTGACGACGATCCGCGAGCCCGAGAACCCGAGCAGCCGCGCCGCCTCGGCGAGCCGGTCGCTGCCGCTCGCGTGATGCGTGCCGGTGAGCACCGCGGCGATGCCGTGGGCCGTGCAGGCGGCGACGATGCTGGCGTCGTCGGCTGCCACGGTCACCGAGCGCGCCGCCGACTGCGCGGCGCGGCGGGCCACGCGCACGATCATCGGCAGCCCGCCGATGTCGGCGAGCGGCTTGCCCGGCAGCCGCGTCGAGGCGAGCCGGGCGGGAATCAGGACGTCGAAAGACAAGCCCGGTCTCCGGACCGCGCTCAGTCTTCGACGGGCAGGGCCCGCGCTTCGCCTTCGAGCATCACCGGAATCCCGTCGCGCACCGGGAAGGCGAGGCGATCGGCCTTGCAGACGAGTTCCTGGCGCTCCTGCAGCGGCGGGCGCCAATGCTGCAGCGGACCCTTGCAGATCGGGCAGACCAGGAGCTCAAGCAGGCGGGTTTCCATGCGGATCGGGAGAGGAGGGAGGCGTGGCGGGCGGAAGCAGGGCGAGGAGCGCCTGGTCGAAGGCGAGCTCGGGGCTGAAGTCTAGCGTCGCCACCCAGATGCGCGAGCCGAAGCGCCGGGTCGGATCGATCTTGACTGCGTCCTTCTCGCTGATGACGACGTCGCCGCTCGTCACCGGCCAGGGCAGGGCGCGAAAGTCGTGGTGGTCGGGCAGGGGCAGCTCGACGACCTCGAGGCCGTGCTCGCGCAGCATCGCGAAGAACGGCGCCGGCCGCGCCAGGCCGGCCGCGGCGACCACGGTCTTGCCGCGCAGGGCCTCGAGCGCGGCCGGGCTCGGCGGCTCGCCGCGCCACCAGGCGTCGAGCGCGGCCACCCCCGTCAGCGCACGGTGGCCCAGGAATCCCGCCAGCGGCGTCGACGCGGCGCTCGCGTTGTAGAGCACCAGCTGGTCCGGTCGCGTCTGGCCCGGGATGCGTTCGCGCAAGGGTCCGGCCGGCAGGAGGCGGCCGTTGCCGGCGCCGCGATCGTCGAAGACGAGGATCTCGACGTCGCGGCCGAGGGCGAGATGCTGCAGTCCGTCGTCGCTGACGATGACGTCGACGGCGGGGTGCGCCTGGAGCAGCGCGTGACCGGCCGCGACCCGGTCGCTGCCGACGAACACCGGCGCGCCGGTCCGGCGCGCCAGCAGCAGCGGCTCGTCGCCGACCTCGCGCGCGTCGCTCGCCTCGCCCACGGCGCGAACCGCCGTTTCCTCGCGTCCGTAGCCACGGGAGACGATGCCCGGCGTGCGGCCTGCCCGGCGCAGCAGGGCGCAGATGGCGATCACCGCCGGTGTCTTGCCGGCGCCGCCGACGAGCAGGTTGCCGACGACCACCACCGGCACCGGCAGAGGATGGGTGGCGAACGCGCCTTCACGGAAGAGCCGGCGGCGGACGCCGACGACGGCCTCGTAGGCCCAGGAGAGCGGCAGCAGCGCCGTGCTCGCCGCGCCCCGGTCGGCCCAGACCCGCTGCAGGGGGCCGCTCGCCCGGTGGCGCAGGTCGGCCGACGCCGGCCCCGACGCCATGGCTCAGGGCTTGGGGCCGCCGTTCGACGACTGGGTCGCGAACGTCAGCTTCGCGATGCCGGCACGCCGCGCCGCGTCCATCACGTTGATGACGCTCTGGTGCGCCGCAGTCGCATCGGCCGAGACGATCAGCATCATGTCGCTGGAGCCGGCGGCGGCGGCGGTCAGCTCTGCCGCCAGGGCGTCGACGCTGCGTCCGTCGACGGGCTTGCGGTTGACGGCGTAGCGGCCGTCGGCGGCGACGGCGACGATGATCTCGTGCGGCCGGTCGCGAGCCTGCTCGGCGTCGGCCACCGGCAGCGCGACCTGGAGCTCGGTGAACTTCGAGTAGGTCGTCGACAGCATCAGGAAGATGAGGATGACGAGCAGGACGTCGATGAACGGGATCAGGTTGATCTCGGGCTCTTCGGGGCGGGGCCGGCGAAAGTTCATGGTCGCGAACGCGTGGCAGCGCGCGTCATCCGGCGGCGCCCGGCCGCGGCATCGCGAAGCGCAGGAGGTGCGACACCATCCGGTTGGAGGCCTGCTCCAGCTCGAGCGTGTAGGCGTCGACCAGACCGCGGAAGTAGCGATAGAACATCAGCGCGGGAATCGCGATCATCAGGCCGAATGCGGTGTTGTAGAGAGCGACCGAGATGCCGTGCGCGAGCAACGCCGGGTTGTTGCCGCCGGTCGGCGCCTGCGATCCGAAGATCTCGATCATGCCGATCACCGTGCCCATCAGGCCGAGCAGGGGCGCGGCCGAGGCGATCGTTCCCAGGGTGTTGAGGTAGCGCTCGAGCCGGTGCACCGCGGCGCGGCCGGCCTGCTCGAAGGCATTGCGCAGCGCCACCTCGGTGATGCGCGGATCCGCGATCACCGCGCGCAACCCGGCGGCGAGCACGGTGCCGAGCACCGAGTTGTCGGCCAGCTTGTTGACCACGTCGGGGGCGGGCAGGTGGGCCCGAGTCACGGAAATCACTTCGTCGAGCAATCGCGGCGGCGCCACGCGCACGACGCGCAGGTTGGTCAGCCGCTCGATGATCACCGTCAATGCCGCGATCGAGCAGATCAGCAGCGGCCAGATCGGCCATCCGGCCGCGTGTATTATCGAAAGCAATCAGGCCCTTTCCTGTGGCCGCCCTGGGACCGCCGTGAGTTCCGCTGCGCGCGGATTATGGCGTGGCGAAGGAGGGCTCCCGGGCTGCAGACCTCTGCCATGCAAGCGACGCGCCCGAAGGGTTGCCTCGGGCCTCGGAAGTCGTCCGCCAACCCCGTGGACAACTTTGTGGACAACTGGCCCCAATCGCCGGCCAGCCTGGGCAGGGCCGCGCCGCGGAAGAGAGTGCTGAAACTTTGAGCAGAATAAAATTGTTTGAAATCAATATCTTGCATCAGTCGTGTGCGGCGTTCCGGGGCATCTCGCCGTGCCGGGCCAGTATTGGCGCGGCTGTGGAATTGTCGGCCCGCGCCGGCGCTCGCTTTGCCGATGAATGAGCCGCTCGCCGCGCTTCCAGGGCGCAAGGTCTGGAGCGTTTGCGCGCTCATCGCCGCCGTCGCCGAGGTCGTCGACACCGGCTTCGCGTCCTGCACGGTTCGCGGCGAGATTTCCGGCTTCAACCGCGCTGCCAGCGGCCACTGCTACTTCAACCTGAAGGACCCGGAGGGCGGCGCCGCGCTGCGCTGCGCCATGTTCCGGCGGGCGGCGCAGCTTGCCGGCTGGCTGCCGCGCGAGGGCGACGCGGTCGAGCTGCGCGGTCGCCTGGCGGTGTACGAGCCGCGCGGCGAATTGCAGTTCGTGGTCGAGGCGATGCAGCGCAGCGGCGCCGGCGCGCTGTACGAGCGCTTCCTGAGGCTGAAGGCGCTGCTCGAGGCCGAAGGGCTGTTCGACGTCGCGGCCAAGCGCGCGCTGCCGTCGTTTCCGCGGGCGGTCGGCGTCGTCACCTCGCTCGCCGGCGCGGCCCTGCACGACGTCGCCACCACGCTGGAGCGGCGCTCGACGCACGTACGCGTGGTCGTCTATCCGAGCCTGGTTCAGGGCGCGGAGGCGCCCGCGGCCCTGTGCAACGCGATCTCCGTCGCGTCCGCTCGCAACGAGGTGGACGTGCTCGTCGTCTGTCGCGGCGGCGGCTCGCTCGAGGACCTCTGGGCCTTCAACGACGAGCGCGTCGTGCGCGCCATCCGCTCGGCGCCGATGCCGGTCGTGAGCGGCGTCGGCCACGAGACCGACGTGACCCTCGCCGACCTGGCCGCCGACCTGCGCGCGCCGACGCCCACCGCCGCGGCCGAGCTGGTCGCCCCGGCCACCCGGCCGGCACAGGAGCAGCTCGATGCGAACGCGCTGGCGCTCGGCCGGCGCATGCATGCCGGCCTGGAGCGCGAGGCGCAACGCCTCGACCGGATCGCGCTGCGCCTGGCGCGGCCGAGCGAGGGCGTCGCTCGTCGCGGCCACGGTCTCGACCTGCTGGCGCAGCGCCTGGCCGCCGCGACCCGGCGCGAGCTGACGCGGCGCGCCGCGACGATCGACGTGCGCGCCACCCGGGCGCACACGCTGCTCGCGCGGGCGATCGCGCTGCAGGCCGGGCGCATCGAGGCGGCGGCGATCCGCCTGCAGGCGGTCGATCCGAGCCGGGTGCTGGCGCGCGGCTATGCCCTGCTGCGCGACGCCGATGGTCACGCCGTGTCTTCGGTGGCCGGGCTCCGGCCGGGCCAGCCGCTGCGGGCGACCCTGCACGACGGCGATGCGGGTCTCGAGGTCCGCACGGTTCTTCCCGGCGCGCCCGCGGCGTGAGCACGGGGCGCGGGCACGCCGCGTGCCGCCCGTTCAAGCTGCCTACAATCTCGCCGAAACGCCCACTGCCCGAGAGGAACGACATGGAACACACCCTGCCCCCGCTGCCCTACGCGATGGATGCCCTGCAGCCGAGCCTGAGCAAGGAGACGCTCGAGTACCACTACGGCAAGCATCACAAGGCCTACGTCGACAACCTCAACAACCTGCAGAAGGGCACCGAGTTCGAGTCGATGGCGCTCGAGGACATCGTCAAGAAGGCGACCGGCGGGATCTACAACAACTCCGCCCAGATCTGGAACCACACCTTCTTCTGGAACTGCATGAAGCCGGGCGGCGGCGGCGAGCCCAGCGGGGCGCTGGGCGACGCGATCAAGGCCAAGTGGGGCAGCTATGCCGCCTTCAAGGAAGCCTTCCAGAAGAGCGCGGTCGGCAACTTCGGCTCCGGCTGGACCTGGCTGGTGAAGAAGGCCGACGGCAGCGTCGACATCGTCAACATGGGCGCCGCGGGCACGCCGCTCACCACCGCAGACAAGGCGCTGCTGACGATCGACGTCTGGGAGCACGCCTACTACATCGACTACCGCAACGCACGCCCGAAGTGGGCCGAGGCCTTCTTCGCCTCGCTGGTCAACTGGGATTTCGCGGCGAAGAACTTCGCCTGAGGTCGATGCTTCCTCCGCCGCGGCGAGCGGAGCTCAGGGCGCCCAGGGGGCGCCCTTCAGCTTGAAGCCCGGCTTGATGCCGCGCTTGGCGAACCAGCCGTCGTTCATCTCGAGGACGTAGCGGACCGGCTTCTCGGAGCAGTGGCCCTCCAGCGTCTGCGGCTTCATGTGCTCGATGTTGACGATGGCGCCGCTGTCGTCGACGAAGGCGGCGTCGAGCGGGATCAGCGTGTTCTTCATCCAGAAGCATTGCTGGGCCGGGCGCTCGAAGGTGAACAGCATGCCCTCGTTGGCCGGCATGGACGGCCGGAACATCAGCCCGATCTCGCGCTGCTCCGGCGTCTGCGCGACCTGCGCATCGATGTTGTGGATGCCGGCGTTGAGGCGGATCTTCGGCAGCGACTGCGGAGCGTCCTGCGCGAAAGCGGCGACGGCGAGACCCGCCAGGGCGAAAGCGGCGAGGGTCGCAGGGAGTCTGTCATTCATCGTGGGTCATCCGACATAGAATTTCCGGCAAGCATTCCACCACGGCGTAGCCAGCGGAGATCCATTTTCATGTATCAGCACATCAAGGTGCCCGAAGGCGGGCAGAAGATCAAGGTCAACGCCGACTACTCGCTGGTCGTACCCGACCAGCCGATCATCCCCTTCATCGAGGGCGACGGCACCGGCGCCGACATCACCCCGGTGATGATCAAGGTCGTAGACGCCGCGGTCGCCAAGGCCTACGGCGGCAAGAAGAAGATCCACTGGATGGAGGTCTACGCGGGCGAAAAGTCGACCAAGGTCTACGGTCCCGACGTCTGGCTGCCGCCGGAGACGCTCGAGGCGGTGAAGGACTACGTGGTCTCGATCAAGGGGCCCCTCACCACACCCGTGGGCGGCGGCATCCGCTCGCTCAACGTCGCCTTGCGCCAGCAACTCGACCTCTACGTCTGCCTGCGGCCGATCCAGTACTTCAAGGGCGTGCCGTCGCCGGTAAAGGCGCCGGAGAAGACGAACATGGTCATCTTCCGCGAGAACTCGGAAGACATCTACGCTGGCATCGAATTCGAGGCCGAAAGCGAGCAGGCCAAGCGGCTGATCAAGATCCTGCAGGAGGACTTCGGCGTCAAGAAGATCCGTTTCCCGAACACCTCGGGCATCGGCATCAAGCCGGTCTCGCGCGAGGGCACCGAGCGGCTGGTGAGGAAGGCGCTGCAGTACGCGATCGACAACGACAAGCCCTCGGTGACACTGGTGCACAAGGGCAACATCATGAAGTTCACCGAAGGGGGCTTCCGCGACTGGGGCTACGCCCTGGCGGCGAAGGAGTTCGGCGCCGAGCTGGTCGACGGCGGCCCGTGGAGCAAGTTCAAGAACCCGAAGAACGGCAAGGAGATCGTGGTCAAGGACGTCATCGCCGATGCCTTCCTGCAGCAGATCCTGCTGCGTCCGGCCGAATACTCGGTGATCGCCACCCTCAACCTCAACGGCGACTATGTCTCCGACGCCCTGGCGGCGCAGGTCGGCGGCATCGGCATCGCGCCGGGCGCGAACATGAGCGATTCGGTAGCGATGTTCGAGGCGACCCACGGCACCGCGCCGAAGTACGCCGGCAAGGACTACGTCAACCCCGGGTCGGAGATCCTCTCGGCCGAGATGATGCTGCGCCACATGGGCTGGACCGCCGCCGCCGACCTGATCATCAGCTCGATGGAGAAGTCGATCCTGTCGAAGAAGGTCACGTACGACTTCGCCCGGCTGATGGACGGCGCCACCCAGGTGTCGTGCTCGGGCTTCGGCCAGGTGATGATCGACCACATGTGACCGGTCGCCGCCCCGTCCGAAAAGCCCGCCATTCGGCGGGCTTTTTGTTTGCCGTTCCGGTGCAATCTGGCGGTCATGGCGAACCTTCCATCCACCCCGCGTGTTGTGAACTCCTGCCCGGGCCCAATATCTGCCGCACCGACGCGAAACTCCGCCGACTCGATAGAATGAATTCATGCCCGCCGATCCGCCGACACCACCGGCTCCGCCCGTCACCCGCCCAGACGACGGCCAGGGAGCCGTGGTCGTCGAGCGCAAGACGCAGAAGACCGAGCCGCCGCGGATGTACCAGGTCGTCCTTCTCAACGACGACTACACGCCGATGGAGTTCGTCGTGATGGTCCTGCAGGAATATTTCAACCGCGATCTCGAGACGGCGACGCAGATCATGCTCAAGATCCATCACGAGGGCCGCGGTGTCTGCGGCGTCTTCTCGAAGGACGTCGCCGCGACCAAGGTCGAACTGGTGCTTGCTGCCGCACGTCGCGGCGGCCACCCGCAGCAATGCATTATGGAGTCCGCATGATTGCGCAAGAGCTCGAAGTCAGTCTGCACATGGCGTTCGTCGAGGCCCGACAGCAACGGCATGAATTCATCACCGTCGAGCACCTCCTCATGGCGCTGCTCGACAACCCCTCGGCCGCCGAAGTGCTGCGCGCCTGCTCGGCCAACCTCGACGACCTGAGGAAGAGCCTGCTCGGGTTCATCAAGGAGAACACGCCCACCGTGGGCGGCGCCGACGAGGTCGACACCCAGCCGACGCTCGGCTTCCAGCGCGTCATCCAGCGCGCGATCATGCACGTGCAGTCCACCGGAAGCGGCAAGAAGGAAGTGACCGGCGCCAACGTGCTCGTGGCGATCTTCGGCGAGAAGGATTCGCACGCCGTCTACTACCTGCACCAGCAGGGCGTGACCCGGCTCGACGTCGTCAACTTCATCGCCCACGGCATCAAGAAGTCCGACCCGCCGGAATCGGCCAAGCCCGGCGAGAGCCCCGGCTCGAGCACCGAGGGCGAGAAGGAAGAGGGCGACGGCAAGGGCTCGCCGCTCGACCAGTTCACGCAGAACCTGAACCAGCTCGCCAAGGACGGCAAGATCGATCCGCTGATCGGCCGCGAGCACGAGGTCGAGCGCGTGATCCAGATCCTCTGCCGCCGGCGCAAGAACAACCCGCTGCTGGTCGGCGAGGCCGGCGTCGGCAAGACCGCGATCGCCGAGGGCCTGGCCTGGCGGATCACGCAGAACGACGTGCCCGAGATCCTGGCCGAGTCGATCGTCTATTCGCTCGACATGGGCGCCTTGCTCGCCGGCACCAAGTACCGCGGCGACTTCGTGCAGCGGCTGAAGGGCGTGCTCAAGCACCTCAAGGACCAGCCGAACGCGATCCTCTTCATCGACGAGATCCACACCCTGATCGGCGCCGGCGCCGCATCGGGCGGCACGCTCGACGCCAGCAACCTGCTCAAGCCCGCGCTCAGCTCGGGGGCGATGAAGTGCATCGGCGCGACCACCTTCACCGAGTACCGCGGCATCTTCGAGAAGGACGCGGCGCTGTCGCGGCGCTTCCAGAAGATCGACGTCGTGGAGCCTTCGGTCGAGCAGACGATCGAGATCCTGAAGGGCCTGAAGTCGCGCTTCGAGGAGCACCACAGCGTCAAGTACGCGCCGGCGGCGCTGCAGGCCGCGGCCGAGCTTTCGGCCAAGTACATCAACGACCGGCACCTGCCCGACAAGGCGATCGACGTGATCGACGAGGCCGGCGCGGCGCAACGCATCCTGCCGAAGAACAAGCAGAAGAAGACGATCACCCGCAACGAGGTCGAGGAGATCGTCGCCAAGATCGCGCGCATCCCGCCGGCCAGCGTGTCGAGCGACGACCGCGGCAAGCTGAAGACGCTCGACCGCGACCTGAAGAGCGTGGTCTTCGGCCAGGAGCCGGCGATCGACGCGCTCGCCTCGGCGATCAAGATGGCGCGCTCCGGCCTCGGCCGGCCCGACAAGCCGATCGGTTCGTTCCTGTTCAGCGGCCCCACCGGCGTCGGCAAGACCGAGGTCGCCAAGCAGCTCGCGTTCATCCTCGGCATCGAGTTGATCCGCTTCGACATGAGCGAGTACATGGAGCGCCATGCGGTGAGCCGGCTGATCGGCGCGCCGCCGGGATATGTGGGCTTCGACCAGGGAGGCCTGCTGACCGAGGCGATCTCGAAGAAGCCGCACGCCGTGCTGCTGCTCGACGAGATCGAGAAGGCGCATCCGGACGTCTTCAACGTGCTGCTCCAGGTCATGGACCACGGCACGCTGACCGACAACAACGGCAGGAAGGCCGACTTCCGCAGCGTCATCATCGTCATGACGACGAATGCCGGCGCCGAGTCGCTCAACAAGTCGTCGATCGGCTTCACCAACTCGAAGGAAGCCGGCGACGAGATGGCCGACATCAAGCGACTGTTCACGCCGGAGTTCCGTAACCGCCTCGATGCCACCGTGAGCTTCAAGTCGCTCGACGAGGAGATCATCCTGCGCGTGGTCGACAAGTTCCTGCTCCAGCTCGAAGGCCAGCTCGCCGAGAAAAAGGTCGAGGTCACCTTCACCGACGGCCTGCGCAAGCAGCTCGCCAAGAAGGGCTTCGATCCGCTGATGGGCGCCCGGCCGATGCAGCGCCTGATCCAGGACACGATCCGTCGCGCCCTGGCCGACGAGTTGCTGTTCGGCCGTCTGGTCGACGGCGGCCGCCTCACCGTCGACGTCGATGCCGAGGGCAAGCCGACGCTCGACATCCAGCCGGTCAAGAAGAGCGACAAGCCGAAGGCCGAGCCGGCGACGGCCTGACGGCTTCGCCAGACAGGACAGCGGGGGCCTGACGGCCCCCTTCAAGGTGGCAGGTGCGCCGGGTCCTGGCGGAAGAAGGCGCGCAGAAGCTCGTAGACGGCCGGCAGCTCGAGCTTGAGCTCGCGCGGGGCGACGAAGAAGGCCTCGGCCGAGACCGCGAAGAACTCCTCGAGCGCGGTGGCGCCGTAGGGGTCGAGGAAGGTGTCCTCCTCGGCGTCGACCGCGTCGGCGAAGGCCTCGTATTCGTCGGCCAGCGCGTTCAGCCAGAGACCGCGCTCGCTGTCGGGATCGACCGTCTCGAGCCCCGCGGTGACGCCGCCGCGCATGTCGATGACATGCGCGAACTCGTGGACGACGACGTTGTAGCCGTCGGCGGCCGACGCCCCGGCCTCGTCGACGTCGCGCCAGGCAAGCATCACCGGGCCGCCGCTCATCGCCTCGCCGGCCAGCTCTTCGTCCCAGTCGTGGACGACGCCGTCGTCGTCCTCGTGCTGGCGGCGGGCGACGACCGCGTCCTCGTGAACGACGATGCCGACGAAGCCGTCGAGCCATTGCAGGCCGAGCTTGAGCGCGGGCAGGCAGGCCTGGGCGGCGATCGCGACCGCCATCTCGTCGCTCACCGCGAGGCCGCGCGCGCCGGTGAATTCCTTCTGGGCGAGGAACAGCGTGGCCATCTCGCGCAGCTCGCGCAGGTCGTCGGCGCTGCGCGCGCCGAGAAAGGGAAAGCGGGCGAGCGTGAGCTGCCAGAGCGGATCGGGGATCGCCCGGCGCTCGAGCGTGCGCTGGCGGCGCCAGCGGGAGAGCCAGCCGCTCACGCCGGCCGGGCCGGGTCGGCCGTCTCGGGGGCGATGCGGGCGAAGCCGCTCGCGGTCCAGCGCAGCACTTCGGCGCGCGGCGCGGCGTCGCGCTCGAGGTCCCAGTCGCTCAGCACATGGCGCACCGCGCCGGCGGCGAGCGTGTGGCTGGCCGGTGCATGGGTGTGGCCGTGCACGAGCACGGGTGCACCGGATTCCCGCAGCCAGACCTGCGCCGCGTCCGCATCGACATCGACGTAACGCCGCTCCTGCGCGGGCCGCGGCGAGTCCCGGTACTTGCGGGCGCGCTGCCCGATCCCGCGCCGCCACGACCGCGGCAGCGCCAGGAAGGCGCGCTGCACACCGGCGCGACGGACCACGCTCCGGTAGCGTTGATAGGCGGTGTCGCCGAGGCAGAGCGCGTCGCCGTGCGAGACCAGCACCTGCTGGCCGAAGGCGACGAGCAGGGTCGGGTCGCGCAGGCGCATCACGCCGAGCGACTCGAGCAGCGCATCGCCGACCAGGAAGTCGCGGTTGCCCGCCATGAAGGCGATCGAGCGCCGCTGCGAGGCCGCCTTCAGGACCGCGACGACGCGCGATTCGAAGTCGCTTTCGGCGAGGTCGTCGCCGATCCAGAACTCGAACAGGTCGCCGAGGATGAATACCGCGTCGGCGCTGCTGTGGCGCAGGTGCGCGGCCCAGGCGTCGAAGGTTCGCGGCGTGTACGCCGCCAGGTGCAGGTCGCTGATGAAGTCGATCGCCCGCCTGGTGGCGGGCGCGGCGAACGTGGGCGTCGCCTCGGGCAGGGGCAGCGCGGGTGCGGTCGTGCTTTGCGCTGCCACGCCCCGGGCTTCAGGAAACGACCGTGGCGCGCGTGATGGTCACGTCGTCGAGCGGAACGTCGCCGTGCCCGCCCTTGTTGCCGGTGCGTACCTGTTCGATCGCATCGATGACTTCGCTGCCCTTGACGACCTTGCCGAACACGGCGTAGCCCCAGCCGGATCCGGTTTCCGACTTGAAGTTGAGGAAGGCGTTGTCGGCGGCGTTGATGAAGAACTGGGCAGTCGCCGAGTGCGGGTCCGAGGTGCGGGCCATCGCCACCGTGTACTTGTCGTTCTTCAGGCCGTTCGAGGCTTCGTTCTGGATCGAGTTGCCGGTCGGCTTTTGCTGCATGCCCGGCTCGAAGCCGCCGCCTTGCACCATGAAGCCCTTGATGACGCGGTGGAACACCGTGCCGTCATAGTGGCCGTTCTCGACGTTGGTGATGAAGTTCTTCACCGTGATCGGCGCCTTCTCGTCGTCGAGCTCGAGGCGGATCGTGCCATGGCTTGTTTCCAGGTCGACAGTCTTGGTCATCTCACTTCTCCACGGTTGCTTTTTTGATGGTCACCGGCGTGTTCGGCACGTCGCCGGGGCCGGTGGGCACGACCTTGATCTTGTCGACCACGTCCATGCCCGAGATCACCTTGCCGAAGACGGCGTAGCCGTTGCCGTCGCGCGCCTGCGGCTGGTTCAGGAAGGCATTGTCCTTGACGTTGATGAAGAACTGCGCCGATGCCGAGTTCGGGTCGTTGGTGCGCGCCATCGCGAGCGTGCCGCGATCGTTGGCCAGGCCGTTGCGGCTTTCGAGCACGATCGGGGCGCGGGTCGGCTTTTCCTTGAGGTCGGCGGTCATGCCGCCGCCCTGGATCATGAAGTCGTTGATGACGCGATGGAACACCGTGCCGTCGTAGTGGCCGGCCTTCACGTACTGGAGGAAGTTGTCGACCGTCTTCGGTGCCTTGGCGGCGTCGAGCTCGATGACGATGTCGCCCATCGAGGTGGCCAGCTTCACCTTCTGGGCGAAGGCGGGCGCCGCAGCGAACAGCGACAAGGCCGCGAAGGCGGCCATGAGGGTGCGTGAAAGGAACTTTTGCATCGAGGTCTCCAGGGGTTTCAACGTTTCTTCGACGGGACTTCAGCCTTCGCCGGCGCGCTCGCCGCGGCCTTGCCGGCGTTCGGTCCTGCGAGCTGGCGAATCAGCTCGAGCTTGCGCGGCAACCCGCTGTTGCCCGGGTCGAGCCGCTGCGCCCGCGCGTAGGCCTCGGCGGCGAGTACCGCATGCACGTCGCCGAGATTTTCCTGCGCCGTGGCGTAGGCGGGATTCAGGCGCAGCGATTCTTCCAGCTCGGCGCGGGCCTTGCCGTACTCGCCGGACGCGGCATGGATCGCGGCGAGGTTGTTGTGCGGCTCGGCGAGCTCGGGGAAGTCCTGCGAGAGCTCCTGCAGAAGCACCGCGGCCTCGGCGCGCCGGCCGGAATCGGCGAGCACCACCGACTTCAGGAAACGCATCTGCGCATCCTTCGGCTTGCCGGCGAGAAACCGGTCGGCGCGTTCCAGCGCAGCCTGCGACTGGCCGGCGTGATACAGCCTTGTCACCTCGCTCAACTCCTCCGCGAGGGCGGCGAGCACCGGTCGGACAGGCGCCAGCGCAAGGGCGAGCGACAGGAGGGTGAAGGCGGCGAGCGCTCGAAGATGCATCGACTGGAGGGGTTGCGACCGGCGCCCGCGGTGCGCCTGCGCACAGCCGGACTTCGTGCAGAACAGGGTCGCTATACTGATTCGATTGTAGGGCACGCATCCTTCGCGGCGCCCCCGGCGAGCCGCCCCGGCGGCGCTTTCGGCCCATGACACTTCGAATCCATAACACGCTGTCGCGGGCGACCGAGATCTTCACGCCGATCGAGCCGGGTCATGCCCGCCTCTACGTCTGCGGCATCACGATCTACGACTACTGCCACATGGGCCATGCGCGGTTCATGATCGCCTTCGACCTGGCGCAGCGCTGGCTCAAGGCGCTGGGCTATCGCGTCACCTACGTGCGCAACGTCACCGACATCGACGACAAGATCATCAGGCGCTCGCTCGAGCGCGGCATTCCGATCCGCCAGCTCACCGAGGAGATGATCGCTGCGCTGCACGAAGACGCCGACAAGCTCTTCATCGAGCGGCCGACGCACGAGCCGCGGGCCACCCGGTACGTGCCGCAGATGCTCGAGCTGATCGAAACGCTCGAGAAGAAGGGCTTCGGCTACCGCGCGTCGAGCGGCGACGTCAACTACGCGGTGCGCAAGTTCGCGGGCTACGGCAAGCTCTCCGGCAAGTCGATCGATCAGCTCCGCGCCGGCGAACGCGTGGCGGTGCTCGACGGCAAGGAGGATCCGCTCGACTTCGTGATGTGGAAGGCGGCCAAGGAGAGCGAGCCTGCCGACGCCAAGTGGCCGAGCCCGTTCGGCCCGGGCCGGCCGGGCTGGCACATCGAGTGCTCGGCGATGTGCAAGGCGCTGCTCGGCGAGCACTTCGACATCCACGGCGGCGGCCAGGACCTGCAGTTCCCGCACCACGAGAACGAGATCGCGCAGAGCGAGGCCGCCAGCGGCGGGCCGTTCGCCAACGTCTGGATGCACAACGGGCTGCTCAACGTCGACAACGAGAAGATGTCGAAGTCGCTCGGCAACTTCTTCACCATCCGCGACGTGCTGCAGCGCTACGACGGCGAGACGATCCGCTTCTTCACCCTGCGCACGCACTACCGCAGTCCGGTGAACTTCAGCGACCTGAATCTCGACGACGCCCGGGCCTCGTTGCGCCGTCTCTATACCGCGCTCGACAAGGTCGCGGTGCCCGCAGAGGCGGGTGCGCCCGACTGGAGCGAGCCGCGCGCCGCCGCTTTCCGCGAGGCGATGAACGACGACTTCAACACGCCGATCGCGGTGTCGGTGCTGTTCGAGCTCGCGGCGGAGGTCAACCGGTCGGCTCGTCCCGAGGACGCCGGGCTGCTCAAGAGCCTTGCGGCCACGCTGGGAATCCTGCAGCAGGAACCGCGAACCTACCTGCAGGCCGGCAGCTCCGTCGACGACGCCGGCATCGCCCGGCGAATCGAGGAGCGCCGCGCCGCCAAGAGCGCCGGCGACTACCCCCTGGCCGATGCGATCAGGAAGAGCCTCGCCGACGAAGGCATCGTCCTCAAGGATTCGGCTGCCGGCACGACCTGGGTGAGGGCCTGAGCTTGCCCAACGCCGTCCGGACCGCCGCCGAGGTCGTCGCGCCGACCGCCGACTTCTGGGACGACGCCTGCCGTCATCTCTCGCGCCGCGACCGGGTGATGAAGAAGCTGATTCCGCGCTTCGCCGACGGCCGGCTCGAAAGCCGCGGCGACGCCTTCACCACCCTGGCGCGCGCCATCGTCGGCCACCAGATCTCGACCCGGGCCGCGCAGACGATCTGGGATCGCTTCGTCGCCCTGACGACGAACTCGTCGATCTGCCTGAAGCCGGCGTCGGTGCTGGGGCTCGAGGCGGCGCAGATCCGCGCCGCGGGCCTCTCTGCGCGCAAGGTCGAATACCTGTGCGACCTGGCGCAGCACTTCGAGTCGGGCCGGGTGCACGTGGCCGAGTGGCAGCGCATGGACGACGAGGCGATCATCGAGGAGCTGGTCGCGATCCGCGGCATCGGCCGCTGGACCGCGGAGATGTTCCTCATCTTCCACCTGCTGCGCCCGAACGTGCTGCCGCTCGACGACGTCGGCCTGATCAAGGGCATCAGCCTCAACTATTTCAGCGGCGAGCCGGTCTCGCGCGCCGAGGCGCGCGAGGTCGGCGATGCCTGGGCGCCGTACCGGTCGGTCGCCACTTGGTACATTTGGCGCAGCCTCGACCCGTTGCCGGTCTCTTACTGAGGGACAAGCCACTCCATGAGCAAGAAGCACTTTCTCGATTTCGAGCAGCCGGTCGCCGAGCTCGAAGCGAAGATCGACGAGCTCCGTTACGTGCAGAACGAATCGGCGGTCGACATCTCCGAGGAGATCGACCGGCTGAGCAAGAAGAGCCTGCTGCTCACCAAGGACATCTACTCCGGCCTGACTCCCTGGCAGGTGACGCAGATCGCCCGCCACCCGCAGCGTCCCTACACCCTCGACTACGTGGCCGAGGTCTTCACCGACTACCAGGAGCTGCACGGCGACCGCTCCTTCGCCGACGACCAGTCGATCGTCGGCGGGCTGGCCCGCTTCAACGGCCAGGCCTGCATGGTGCTCGGCCACCAGAAGGGGCGCGACACGAAGGAGCGGGGGCTGCGCAACTTCGGCATGTCGCGGCCGGAGGGTTATCGCAAGGCGCTGCGCCTGATGAAGCTGGCGGAGAAGTTCGGCCTGCCGGTGTTCAGCTTCGTCGACACGCCCGGCGCGTATCCGGGCATCGGCGCCGAGGAACGCGGCCAGGCGGAGGCGATCGGCCGCAACATCTTCGAGATGGCCCAGCTCGAGGTGCCGATCATCGTGACCATCATCGGCGAGGGCGGCTCTGGCGGCGCCCTGGCGATCAGCGTCGGCGACCAGCTGCTGATGCTGCAGTACTCGATCTACTCGGTGATTTCGCCCGAAGGCTGCGCCTCGATCCTGTGGAAGACCGCCGAGCGCGCGGCCGACGCCGCCGAGCAGCTCGGCATCACGGCGCACCGCCTCAAGGCGCTCGGCCTGGTCGACAAGATCGTCAACGAGCCGGTGGGCGGCGCGCATCGCGACACCAAGCAGATGGCCGCGTTCCTCAAGCGCGCGCTCAACGACGCGTTCCGCCAGGTCAGCGACCTGCCGGTGAAGGACCTCGTGCAGCGCCGCTACGAGCGGCTGCAGTCCTACGGCCGCTTCAGCGACACGACCGAGCGCTGAGGCAGGTGCGCCGGCCCCGGTGAAAGCCGTGGCCGTCGCCTTCAGCGGCGGCCGCGACTCGACTGCCTTGCTGCACGCCACCCTGGCGGCGGCGGAGCCGCTCGGTCTGAAGGTGGTCGCCCTCCATGTGCACCACGGCCTGAGCGCGGCCGCGGACCGCTGGCTCGCCCACGGCGAAGCCCTGTGCCGGCGCTGGGCCCGGCGCGGCCGGGCGGTGGAGTTCGCGGCGACGCGTCTCGAGGGTCGGCCCGGCCCCGGCGAAAGCGTCGAGGCCTGGGCTCGCCGGGCCCGCTACCGCGCGCTGCGCGCGATGGCGCTGGCCCGCGGCATAGACCTGGTGGTGCTCGCGCACCATCGCCGCGACCAGGCCGAGACCTTCCTCCTGCAGGCGCTGCGCGGCGGCGGCGTGGCGGGGCTGGCCGCCATGCCGCGGCAGGTGCGGCGCGAAGGCGTGACCTGGGCCCGGCCCTGGCTGGAGCTGCCGCGCGAGGCGATCGACGCCTATGTGCGGCGCCACCGCCTCGCGCATGTCGAAGACGACAGCAACGCCGATCCGCGGTTCGCGCGCAATCGCCTGCGACTGCGGCTGTGGCCGGCGCTTGTCGAAGCCTTTCCCGACGCCGAAGCCGCGCTCGCCGGGGCCGCGCGCTCGGCGCAGGACGCGAGCGCCGCGCTGGCCGAGTGGGCGGAGCTCGATCTCGCCAGCGCGTCGCCGGAGGGCGCGCTCGACATCGCCGCCTGGCGGACGCTCTCGGCCGCGCGCCAGGGCAACCTGCTGCGTGCCTGGCTGAAGCGGGCGAGCGGCCGCGCCGCGCCCGCGACCCTGGTGCAGAGGCTGCTGCTCGAAGTGCCCGCGCGCGGTTCGATGCGCTGGCCGGCGGGCGACGGCGAGCTGCGCAGCCACCGAGGCAGGCTCAGGTACGCACCGGCGGCCGCGGCCGGCGCGGCTGCACCGCCGGCAATCGCGGATTCGACGCCCGGCGGTCCGCTCGACCTCGGCCGGCCCGGCATTCACGAGCTCGCCGAATGGGGCGGGGCGATCGAGGTGACGCGCGTCGCCTCGGGCGGCGTGCCCGCGACGCTCGCCGCGCGACTGACAGCGCGCGCGCGCGCTCCCGGCGACCGGTTCCAGGTCGGCGCCGGCCGGCCGCCGCGCAGCCTCAAGCTGCAGTTCCAGGCCGCGGGTGTGCCGGCGTGGGAGCGGCACGGCCCGATCCTCTGCGCCGACGGCCTGACCGTCTTCGTCCCCGGGCTGGGCGTCGACGCCCGCGCCCGGGCGGTGGTCGGCGAGCCGCGCGTGGGCCTGACCTGGCACACGCGCCGATAGAATCATCGATTCGCTTTTCGCCGCCCGACTGCGGCTTCTTTCGCGCACGACCGCCTGATTCCGGGCGCCAGCAAGCGCCCTCCTCATGGCATTGATCGTTCACAAGTACGGCGGCACTTCGATGGGCTCGCCGGAGCGGATCCAGAGCGTCGCCCGGCGCGTCGCCAAGTGGGCGCGCGCGGGCCACCGCATGATCGTCGTCCCTTCGGCCATGAGCGGCGAGACCAATCGCCTGCTCGCCCTGGCCAAGCAGGTCTCGCCGGAGCGCACCACCCCCGAGCTGCTGCGCGAGCTCGACATGATCGCCTCGACCGGCGAGCAGGTCTCGGTCGGCCTGCTCTCGATCGCCCTGCAGGCCGAGGGCATGGCGGCGGTGAGCTACGCCGGCTGGCAGGTACCGATCGCCACCGACGTCGCCTACACCAAGGCGCGCATCACGAGCATCGACGACAAGCGCATCCGTGCCGACCTCGACGCCGGCAAGGTGGTGGTCGTCACCGGCTTTCAGGGCGTCGACCCCGAGGGGCACATCACGACCCTGGGCCGGGGCGGCTCGGACACCTCGGCCGTGGCCGTCGCCGCCGCGCTGAAGGCCGACGAGTGCCTGATCTACACCGACGTCGACGGCGTCTACACCACCGATCCGCGCATCGTCGCCGACGCCCGCCGGCTGAAGACCATCAGCTTCGAGGAAATGCTCGAGATGGCCAGCCTGGGCTCGAAGGTGCTGCAGATCCGCTCGGTCGAGTTCGCCGGCAAGTACCGGGTGCCGCTGCGCGTGCTGTCGAGCTTCACGCCCTGGGACATTCCGATCGACGAGGAAGCGCGCTCGGGCACGCTCATCACCTTCGAGGAAGACGAGAAAATGGAACAAGCCGTCGTATCGGGCATCGCCTTCAACCGCGACGAGGCCAAGATCAGCCTGATGGGCGTGACCGACAAGCCGGGCATCGCCCACCTGATCCTCGG
>JANMCC010000051.1:0-4568 GCA_031360885.1 Burkholderiales bacterium
CTGCGCGATGCGATCGCGCTGAACCCGCGCACCACCCTGTGGCTCGGCGCGCGGCACACCCGCCTGCACCGCAGCACCGACTCGACCGACGGATCGAGCCACACCGACTACTCGCAGTCGTTCACCACCCCGTTCGCCGCGACGAGCTACGCGTTCGCGCCAGGCCAGCTCGTCTACGCGAGCTGGGGCCAGGGCGTGGAGAGCGACGTCGCGCCCGATCTGCCGCGCTACACGAACCGCGGCCAGGCGATCGCCGCGGCCCGGAGCCGGCAGACCGAGATCGGGCTCAAGGGTGGAAGCGAGCGGCTCGAGTGGAACCTGGCCGCGTTCGACATCCGGAAGCCGCGCTTCGACGACACCGGCACCTGCGCCGCCGGCGACGGCGATCCGCCCGACTGCACCCGCGTGCTCGCCGGCGCGCTGCGGCACCGCGGCATCGAGGCCGGCGGCGCCTGGCGCCAGGGCGGGCTCGAGCTGCGTGGCGGCGCGCAGTGGCTGCGCGCGCGCGTGGAAGACACGCCCGATGGCGCGCTCGACGGCAAGCGGCCGACCAACGTTCCCGCACTAACGCTCAGGCTACGGGCGAGCTACGCGGTGCCCGCGGTGCCGGGGTTTGCGGTGCAGGGCGGCGCGAGCTACGAGAGCCAGCGCGAGGTGCTGCCCGACAACAGCGTGGAGATCCCGTCGGTGACGCGCTTCGATCTCGGCATGCGGCTGGAACGGCGCCTGGCCGGGGCGGTGTGGACCCTGCGCGCGGGCGTCGACAACCTGTTCGACCGACGGGCGTGGCGCGAGTCGCCGTACCAGTTCAGCCACGTCTACCTGTTCCCGCTGGCGCCGCGAACGTGGCGGATGTCGCTGCAGGCGGACCTGTAGGACGCCGCACGCCCGCCGCTCGCTATAATTTCGGGTTGTTCCTCGATAGCTCAGTTGGTAGAGCGCCGGACTGTTAATCCGTAGGTCCCTGGTTCGAGCCCAGGTCGGGGAGCCAGAAATTGCAAGGGGTAGCCGGCGAACGCCTGCTACCCCTTTCGCTTTCTTCGATTGCTGCTGCGAGTCGCCCGGAGCGGCCCGATCAATGGCGACGCGGATCGTCCGGCCGGCTGTCCTGACGGTTCGGAACGCCGTCGTTGTCGCGGTCGACGTCCTTGCGATTCGGGACGCCGTCGTGATCGCGATCGCGATCGCCGGCACGGCGGTCGCGAGACTCGCGCTCCCAGCCGCCCTCGTTCAGCACCCACTGGTCGCCGCGCTGGACCCAGGTCGCCGCGCGGTAGTAGTAGCCGGGCCGTTCGCGCACCCAGCGCCCCGACACCCATTGATATCGGTCGCGGCGATCTTCCCAGTAGCCGGGAGCCCAGATGTAGCCGGGACGGTTGACGGGGACGACCTCACGCCGGGGAGCGGGCGGCCTCCTGCGAGCTTCGACGGTCCCTGGCGCCGAGTAGGCCGACGCCGGACCGATGATGTAGTCGTACTGCGGGCCGTGCATCCAATAGTTCCCGTCCTCGCGCAGGAAGGCACCCGGGGGCGGCGGCGCGGAAAACACAGGCGCCGAAAAGCCGGCCGAAGCCGCCGAGAACACGGCCACCGCGGCGAATCTTCGGAACTTCATCATCTTTCTCCTGAGCGGATGAGGAGCTACCACTATCGGTAAAAACAAGTCGCTGGGGCATAGGCCCTGGCGACGCCGGCGCGTCGGCATCGTCCGGCAAACCATGTCGTCCACGTCGTGACCCTGTACCCGTTTCGGCACTGTTCAGAAGTAGAGGTGCCGGCTCCTTATAACGTCGACGGGCGAATTCGGTTGGCGTCGACCAGTCTAGCGCCTAGTGGGGTCGGTACCGATGCGGGTCAAGGCGAGGCAAACATCCGCACCCAGCGCTGGATCTGATGCGGCGACGAGGGCCGACCGAGCCGCCCTCGTCGACCTCTCTCGAACCGCCCCTGGGCTCGGCGTTCTCCGACTACGGCGGTCCGAACACCGCCGCGCCAGCCACTTCACCAGCCGTCTTGCCGAGGGCGCCTGCAAAGCCATTCAGACCGCATCACTTCAATGGAGTCCGATCGGTCGAATCGCGCAGCCGGCCACCGTAGCGACCGCGCTGATCACGAACACGCGTCGCTGGTGGTTGAAGGAGGTCCTCACTGGGTCCTACTTGGGCATCAGCACCGTATCGACGACGTGGATCACGCCGTTGTCGGCGGCGATGTCGGCCGTGGTGACCTTGGCAGCGTCGACGGTGACGCCGCCGGCGGTGGCGATCGTCAGGTCGCTGCCCTGCACGGTCTTGACCTTGCCTGGCTTGATGTCCTTCGACATGACCTTGCCGGAGACCACGTGGTAGGTGAGCACCGCGGTCAGCTTGGCTTTGTCCTTGAGCAGCGCGTCGAGATCGGCTTTGGGGACTTTCGCGAATGCTTCGTCGGTCGGCGCGAACACGGTGAAGGGGCCTTTGCCCTTCAAGGTATCCACGAGGCCAGCCGCCTGCAATGCGGTGGCCAGCGTCTTGAAGCTGCCTGCGGCTACGGCGGTGTCGACGATGTCTTTGGCCTGAGCGGAAACGGCGGCCAGTGCGATCGCGCCGGCGAAAAGGATCTTCTTCATGGGGTGTGCTTTCAGGAGATTGAGTTGAACAGGTGGGGATGGCTTCAGGCGGGCAGCAGGACGGAGTCGATGACGTGGATGACGCCGTTGGTGCACTCGATGTCGGTCTTCACCACCGTCGATGCGCCATTGAGCTTGACACCGTCCTTCGTGCTGATCGACAGGCTGGAGCCGTTGACAGTCTTCGCCGACTGACCATCCATCTTCATGACGTCGGCGGCCATCACCTTGCCCGCAACCACGTGGTACGTGAGGATGGCGCTGAGCTTCGGGATGTCTTTCAGCAGGCTGTCGACCGTGCCCGCGGGCAGCTTGGCGAAGGCCTCGTCGGTGGGCGCGAAGACAGTGAAGGGACCCGCACCCTTGAGGGTGTCGATGAGATTCGCCGCGGTGAGGGCGGCCGCGAGTGTCTTGAAATTTCCAGCCGCAACGGCGGTATCGATGATGTCGTGCATGGTTTGCTTTCCGAGGTGAATGGGTTCAGGGGTTGAGGAACAAGGTTTCGAAGCGCTTGATCGCGTTTCGACGGATCGTGCTGGCGTCGTCAGGTGAATGCGGGGCGAACTCGGGCGCGACGTCGACTCGCTCGAACGAAGCCGCCATGTGGTCGGCGAGCTCGTCGCCGGAATGCCAGGCCGCTTCCACGCCGCCGCCGCCCAGCCAGTCACCGCAGACTCCGACACCCAGCGATTCATCCCACAGGGCATCGCCGCTGTCGAAGGCGTCGTCGCAGTCGGACGGGGGGCCGGCATAGCGCCAGCGGTGGACCGTGGCGTGATGCCATCGGACAGGTTCCAGCGAGAAGTTGGATGCAGGCAGCTGCGCCTGAAGCGCCTCTTGCAACTCCTCTTTGACGGACATCGGCTCCGCTTCGAGTCGCTGGGCACTCCATTCGGCAGTCGCATGTGCGGTCCACACGGCGAACTCCGGCTGTAAGGGGTTGCCGGGCACCCGGTCGTTGCGCGACACCCATGCGAGCGGACCGCGGTCGGGCTCGGCCGCGTCCCAGGGCCAGTCGACCTCGTCGGTGACTGCCATGAGAGTCCAGCAGGGATCCATGCGCTTCGCGATCAGTGCTGCCGCCCACGCGTCCTGGTGCCCCGCCAACAGGACTGCGGCCTGCGCAGGCGGCAAGGCGATGACGACATGCTGGAAGGGGCCAGCGAGCGGAGCATCGTCCGTCACCACGTACCAGGCACCGTTCGACGTCCGTTGGAGACGGCGCACGGTCCGGTTCAGCTGAATGGAAGACCCGGCGAGCAAGTGGCCGCACAGCGCAGGCATCGCGGGCGTCGGCACGAAGCAACGCTCGGTCAGTGGCGAGCGAGATGCGTGAACGAGCGGCCGCCACTCCAGCACCGCCCCCGCAGCAATCGCTCGAGCCATGGTCGCCCGAAAACGGGGCCGTACGGCTGTGAAGGACTGCGCTCCATGATCGAAGGACACCTGGTGCTCGACGCCGGAGCCATCGGACCAGCAGGCGTGCCGGGTCGCCATCCGTCCGCCTACGTTTGTGGACTTGTCGAAGACGGTCACGTCGACGCCTGCGCTCCGCAGGCCGGCAGCGCATGACGCGCCTGCCAGACCGGCGCCGACGATCGCCACCCGGATCTCGGAAGGATCGAGCTTCATGGGGTCAACTCGAGACCGGCTCGGCTGTCGGAGGAGGCCTGTCGGCGGTATGCGGCAATCTCGCGAGAGCACACCGGACAGCCACCGTCGAAGTACACCGACAACGGGCCGTGAGAGTTCGTCTGGTCCATGGCGCAAGCATAGCGCCGCATTGCTCAATGAAACGCTTATGTCTCGACAAATACAGATCGGAAACGCAGAATAGCGTTTCAACGAAGCATCAGGCTACCAAATATGCCCCCAAAACACCCGCCGATCTCCCCTGTCACAGTTGCCTCGAGGGCTGACGATTTGCCGCAGGCTCCGAGACAGCTGCGCAGCGGCACCG
>JANMCC010000303.1:0-13435 GCA_031360885.1 Burkholderiales bacterium
ACAACCGCACCTTGGCCGCGCTCGTCGACCCGTTCGGCCTCCGCGCCGTCGGCACCCTCACCGACTACTGGACGATCTCCGAGCGCAACCTCAAGCTGGTGTCGCTCGAGGGCGTGCTGCTCTGGAACCGGCTGCTCTGGCTCGGCGTGGGCACGGTCGTCGTCGCCTTGTGCTTCTGGCGCTTCTCGTTCGCCGAGGCCGTGATCGCCCGTCCCGCCAAGCGCGGCAAGGCGGTGGTCGACCCGGCCGATGCCGCGCCGACGATCTCCGACCGGCCGGCGGTGCGCGTCCGCGCCACCGCCGCGCAGGCCGCGCCGGCGGCCGCCTGGCGGCTGCTGCCGCACCGCATCTGGCTCGAGTTCCGCGAGACGACCAAGAACATCTACTTCGGCGTGCTGGTCCTCGCCGGGCTGCTGTTCCTCGTGTTCGCCAGCACCACGGTCGGCGACATCTTCGGCACCAGCACCTGGCCGCTCACCTTCCAGATGCTCGGCCTGCTCTCGGGCAGCTTCTCCGCGTTCATGCTGATCATCATCGCCTTCTACGCGGGCGAGCTGGTCTGGCGCGAGCGCGACAACCGGCTCGACCAGATCAGCGACGCGCTGCCGACCCCGACCTGGTTGCCGCTGGTGAGCAAGCTCGTCGCCCTGATGCTGGTGCCCGCCGTGCTGCAGCTCGTGCTGATGCTCTGCGGCATGGCGATCCAGGCCTTCAAGGGCTACACCCGGTTCGAGCCGGGCCTGTACCTGTACGACCTGTTCACGATCGACCTGGTGAACTACTGGCTGGTCTGCGCCCTGGCAATCGCCGTGCACGCGATCGTCGACAACAAGTACGTCGGCCATTTCGTCGTCGTCGTGTACTACCTGCTGCTGCTGTTCGCGAGCCAGCTCGGGCTCGAGCACAACCTCTACAAGTTCGGCAGCGTGCCGGCGGCCGTCTATTCCGACATGAACGGCTACGGCCACTTCCTGCCGCGGGTGCGCGCCTTCCAGGCGTACTGGGGCGCGGCGTCGCTGCTGCTGCTGGTGGCCGCGCTCCTGTTCTGGACCCGCGGCACGGCGAGCTCCTGGCGCGAGCGCCTGGCCTCGGCGAAGGAGCGCATCAACGGCGCGACGGTCGGCGTCGCCGGCGTCGCGCTGCTGGCGTTCGCCGCCCTCGGCGGCTTCATCTTCTGGAACACCAACGTCCTCAACGGCTACGAGACGACCGCCGGCCGGCAGGCGTTGCAGGTCGAGTACGAGAAGCGCTACAAGCCGATGGCGGCCGAGCCGCAACCCAAGATCACCGCGGTGACGCTCGCCGTCGACCTGTTCCCGAGCGAGCAGCGGGTGAGGATCAAGGGCCGCTATGCACTCGAGAACAAGTCCGGCCAGCCGGTCACGAACGTCCACCTCGCGTTCGCCCCGGCGGCGAAGCTGAAGATCCACCAGCTCGAGTTCGGCGGTCCGGGCAAGCTCGAGAAGGACGACGCCGAGCTCGGCATCCGGGTCTACCGGCTGCAGGCGCCGCTTGCGCCCGGCGCGAAGACGACGCTCGCCTTCGACGTGGAGCTGCCGACGCACGGCTTCACCAACGAAGGCTCGAATACCGCCGTGGTCTACAACGGCAGCTTCATCAACGGCATGGCGGTGCTGCCGCTGATCGGCTACCAGGAGCGCGGCGAGCTCGAGCGCGACCAGGACCGCAAGAAGTTCGGCCTAGGGCCCAAGGAGCGCATGCGCGACCGCGACGATCCGGCCGGGCTGCAGGTGAACGGCCTGATGGGCAGCGCCGACTTCATCGACTACGAGGCGACCGTGTCGACCGAGCCCGACCAGATCGCGATCTCGCCCGGCTACCTGCAGCGCGAATGGACCGAGAACGGGCGGCGCTACTTCCATTACAAGATGGACGCGCCGATCATGAATTTCTACGCCTTCCAGTCGGCGCGCTACGCGGTGAAGAAGGACGTCTGGGCCGGGCCGGCGGGCCCGGTGGCGATCGAGATCTACTACCAGCCGGGGCACGAGTTCGACCTCGACTCGATGAACCTCTCGACCAAGGACGCGCTCGCCTATTGCAGCGCCGCGTTCGGGCCGTTCCAGTACCGGCAGTTCCGGATCGTCGAGTTCCCGCGCTACGAGACCTTCGCCCAGTCGTTCCCGAACACGATTCCGTTCTCGGAGGCGATCGGCTTCATCGCCCGGGTGCGGCCCGACGACCCCAAGGACATCGACTACCCGTACTACGTCACCGCGCACGAGGCGGCGCACCAGTGGTGGGCTCACCAGGTGATGGGCGGCGACGTGCAGGGCAGCTCGATGCTGGTCGAATCGCTGGCGCAGTATTCGGCGTTGATGGTGATGAAGAAGAAATACGGCCCGGCCAAGATGCGGCGCTTCCTCGCCTACGAGCTGAACAACTACCTGCGCGGCCGGGCGTACGAGCAGAAGAAGGAGCTGCCGCTGTCGCGGGTGGAGAACCAGCCCTACATCCACTACGCCAAGGGCAGCCTGGTTTTCTACGCGCTCCAGGACTACATCGGCGAGGACAAGCTCAACCAGGCGATCCGCACCTTCCGCGACGCGCACGCCTTCAAGGGCCCGCCCTATCCGAGCAGCGAGGAGCTGGTGCAGCGCATCCGCGAGGTCACGCCGCCGGAGATGCAGTACCTCGTCGACGACCTGTTCGAGAAGATCGTCCTCTTCGACAACCGCGCGGTCTCGGCGACCATGAAGCAGCTCGCCGGCGGCAAGTGGGAAGTGACGATGAAGGTCGTGGCCAAGAAGCGCGTCGCCGACGAGCTGGGCAAGGAGAGCGACGTCGCCCTCGACGACCTGATCGACATCGGCGTGATCGACGAGAAGGGCGATGCGATCGTGGTCGAGCGGCAGCGGATCAGGAGCGAGGAGTCGACCTTCACGATGACGGTCGACAAGCGCCCGGTGAAGGCCGGCATCGACCCGCTCAACAAGCTGATCGACCGGCGGCCGAGCGACAACGCGATCGTCGTGACGCCGGGCTGACCGGCGCGCGCCGGAAGGGAGCGAGGGAGCCGCCGCCTATCATCCGGCGAAGCCCTCGCCGCATGAACGCCGATCTCCACTGCCACTCGCTCGTCTCCGACGGCACCCTCGAACCCGAAGCCCTCGCCGCGCGCGCCAAGGCCAACGGCGTCGAGCTCTGGGCGCTGACCGACCACGACGAGCTCGGCGGCCAGAGCCGAGCTCGAGCGGCAGCACACGCCGCCGGCCTGCCCTACCTCACCGGCACCGAGATCTCGGTCAGCTTCGCCGGCACGACGGTGCACATCGTCGGCCTCGGCGTCGACGCCGACGACGAGAGCCTCGCCGCCGGCCTGGCCGCCACCCGCGGCGGGCGCGAGCCCCGCGCGCGCGAGATGGCCGACGCGCTCGCCCGGGCGGGAATCCCCGGCGCCTACGAAGGCGCGCTCAGGTTCGTAGCCAATCCGCAGCTGATCTCGCGCACCCACTTCGCCCGCTTCCTGGTCGAAAGCCGCGTCTGCTCCGACACCAACGAGGTGTTCCGCCGCTACCTGGTCGAAGGCAAGCCCGGCTTCGTGCCGCACCGCTGGGCCCAGCTCGGCGAAGCGGTCGGCTGGATCGCTGGCGCCGGCGGCCTCGCCGTGATCGCCCACCCGGCCCGCTACAAGTTCACGCCGAACGAGGAGTACGCCCTGTTCACCGAGTTCAAGGCGCATGGCGGGCGCGGCGTCGAGGTGGTGACCGGCTCGCACAGCGCCGCCGAAGCGGTCCGCTACGCCGACACGGCCCGCGAGTTCGATCTGCTCGCCTCGCGCGGCAGCGACTTCCACAGCCCCGAAGAGAGCCGGATCGACCTCGGCGGCCTGCCGCCGCTGCCGGCGGGGCTCACGCCCGTCTGGGAAGCGCTCGAGGCGCGAATCCACGCGCCGGCCTGAGCGCGGCGACGCGCCGACAATCGGCGCATGTCCCAGTACTTCGAAGTCCACGCCACCCATCCGCAGCCGCGGCTGCTCAAGCAGGCGGCGCAGATCCTGCACGCCGGCGGCGTCGCCGCGATACCCACCGACTCGAGCTACGCGCTGGTCTGCCATCTCGACGACAAGGCCGCGGCCGAGCAGTTGCGCCGGATCCGCGGCGTCGACGACCGGCATCACCTCACCCTGCTCTGCCGCGACCTCTCCGAGGTGGCCAGCTACGCCCGCGTCGACAACAAGCAGTACCGGCTGCTCAAGGCGGCGACGCCGGGGCCGTTCACCTTCATCCTCGAGGCGACCAAGGAGGTGCCGCGCCGCCTCTCGCATCCCTCGCGGCGGACGATCGGCCTGCGCGTGCCCGAGCACCCGGTCACCACCGCGCTGCTCGAGCTGCTCGGCCAGCCGCTGCTGGCGACGACGCTGATCGCCGCCGACGAGGTCGAGCCGATGAACGACCCGGAGCTCATCCGCGAGCGGTACGAGAAGGTGGTGCAGGCGATCGTCGACGCCGGGGCCTGCCCGATGCGGCCGACCACCGTGGTCGACCTCACCGGCCCGGTCCCGGTGCTGGTGCGCCTCGGCCGGGGCGATCCGGCCCTGCTGGGGCTGAGCGCAGAAGAAATCGCTTGACGGCGCGGTGACCTGCTACTAAAGTGATATCACTTTGACATCGGTGGCCACACGCCGCCGAGTCGGGGGACATCACTCAGGGAGCATGTCATGACGATCCAAAGGACCGAAGAACGGCCCGCCTCGACCCGCACCGGCTACCCCTACATCGCGGTCGGCCTGTTGACCCTGCTCGGCGCGGTCGCGTTGCTCGCGATGCGGCCGACGGGCATCGCCATCCTCGTGCTGGTGCTGGCGGTGCTGGTGGCCGCGTGGTGCCTGGCGGGCTTGTTCATGCTGCAGCCGAACCAGGCCGCCCTGCTGCTGCTGTTCGGCAGCTATCGCGGCACCGACCGCGAGCGCGGACTGCGCTGGGCCAACCCGTTCTACGCGAAGACCAAGATCTCGGTCCGCGCGCACAACTTCAACAGCGAGAAGCTCAAGGTCAACGACCTGCGCGGCAACCCGATCGAGATCGCGGCGGCGATCGTCTGGCGGGTCGACGACACGGCGATGGCGAGCTTCGACGTCGAGAACTACGAAGCCTACGTGCTGACGCAGGCCGAATCGGCGCTGCGCCACCTGGCGCTCAGCTACGCCTACGACAACTTCGAGGAGCCGGGCACGACGCAGCCGACCGAGGTGACGCTGCGCTCGGGCACCGAGCAGGTGTCGGCGGCCCTTCGCGACGAGCTGCAGCAGCGCTTCGCCCAGGCGGGCATCGTCGTCGTCGACGCCAAGCTCACCCACCTGGCCTATGCGCCCGAGATCGCCGGCACCATGCTGCGCCGCCAGCAGGCCGAGGCGGTGGTGGCGGCGCGCAGCAAGATCGTCGCCGGCGCCGTCGGCATGGTCGAGATGGCCTTGCACGGCCTGGCCGAGCGCGGCCTGGTGCAGCTCGACGACGAGCGCCGCGCGGCGATGGTGAGCAACCTGCTGGTCGTGCTCTGCTCGGATCACGACGCCCAACCGGTGGTCAACACCGGCACGCTCTACAACTGACGCCCGACGCAGCCGCTACGGACCCTCGTCGCCATGGCGAGCCCCGACAAGAAGGCGTTCCTGCTGCGCATCGATCCGGCCCTCTGGGCCGAGATCGAGCGCCTGGCCGGCGCCGAGCTGCGCAGCGCCAACGCCCAGGTGGAGTACCTGCTTCGAGAAGCGCTGAAATCCCGAGGTGTCACCCCGAAGGCGACTCCGAAGGAGTCGGCCCCTCCCTCCCGGAGGGAGGGGTTGGGGAGGGAGCAGCCCTGACGCGCACAGCGCGGTCGGGCGGCTAGAGCCGCTCGATCCGCGCCACTGCGCTGTGCGCGTGGATGCTCTCGAAGTTCTCGACGTCCACCGTGTAGCGGCCGACCCGTTCATCGGCGTTGAGCGCCAGGGCGACGTCGCGCACCATGTCCTCGACGAACTTCGGGTTCTCGTAGGCGCGCTCGGTGATCCACTTCTCGTCGGCGCGCTTGAGCGAGGACCAGATCTCGCTCGAGGCCGCGTCTTCGGCGAAGCGCGCCAGCTCGCGCCACGAGACCTCGCCGAGCAGCTCGACCCGGATCGTCACGTGCGAGCGCTGGTTGTGCGCGCCGTAGTCGGAGATCTCCTTCGAGCACGGGCAGAGCGACTTCACCGGCACCACGACCTCGGCCCAGCGCGTGGTGACGCCGGCGCGGGTCTCGCAGATCAGGCGACCTTGGTATTCCAGCAAGCTTTCGACGCCGGAGACAGGGGCGCGCTTCCTCAGGAAAAACGGGAAGCCGGCCTCGACGCGGCCCTCGTCGGCGTTCAGCAGCGAGAGCATGCGCGCGGTCTCCCGCTCGAGGACGACGGCATCGACCGGCTCGCCCAGCGCGTCGAGCCAGGCGACGAAGCGCGACATGTGCGTGCCCTTCTGCTCCGCCGGCAGCGCCACGTCGAGCGACCACTCGGCCACCGTCGGCAGGACCGTGCCTTCGATCTTCAGCTGCAGCGGATAGCGCACGCCACGGATGCCGACGCGCTGGATCGCGAGCTGGCGCTCATCGTGCTCCGACTGCGTGTCCGGGATGTGCAGGGCGTCTTTGAGATTCGTCATGAGGTCGGAATTGTCGCCTTCAGGCGCCGGCCACGCTGCGGACAAGGGCGGGCGTGGTGCCGAAGCGGCGCTGCACCGATTGCTCGATGCCGGCGGCGTCGAGCCCGTACAGCGACAGCAGCTTGGCGGGATCGCCGTGCTCGCTGAAGACGTCGGGCAGGCCGAGGGTCAGCACCGGAATCTCGATCCGTGCTTCGGCGAGCGCTTCCAGCACTGCACTGCCCGCCCCGCCCATGACTGCCCCTTCTTCCACAGTGACGATTGCATCATGGCGGCGCGCCAGGTCAGTCACGAGCGCGACATCGAGCGGCTTGGCGAAGCGCATGTTGGCGACGGTGGCGTCGAGCTTGTCGGCCGCGGCCAGCGCCGGGTAGAGCATGGTGCCGAACGCCAGGATCGCGACCCGCGAGCCGCCGGCCGTGCCGACCCGCGTGCTTTCGCGCCGGATCTCGCCCTTGCCGAACGGAATCGCGGTCATCGCCGCCTGCGGCAGCTTGCCGGCGCCGCTGCCGCGCGGATAGCGCACGGCGACCGGGTGGTCCTGCAGGAAGGCGGTGTAGAGCGCCTGGCGACACTCGTCCTCGTCGGCCGGCGTCAGCACGCTCATGTTCGGCACGCAGCGCAGGTAGGGGATGTCGTAGGCGCCGGCATGGGTGGCGCCGTCGGCGCCGACGAGCCCGGCCCGGTCGAGCGCGAACACCACCGGCAGGTTCTGGATCGCGACGTCGTGGATCAGCTGGTCGTAGCCGCGCTGCAGGAAGGTCGAGTAGATCGCGACCACCGGCTTCAGGCCCTCGCAGGCCAGGCCGGCGGCGAAGGTGACGGCGTGCTGCTCGGCGATGCCGACGTCGAAGTAGCGCTTCGGGAAGCGCTTCTCGAACTCGACCATGCCCGAGCCCTCGCGCATCGCCGGGGTGATGCCGATCAGCCGCTCGTCCTTCTCCGCCATGTCGCACAGCCACTGGCCGAACACCTGGGTGAAGGTCATCTTCGGCGGCGTCGCCGGCTTGACGATGCCCACCGCCGGATCGAACTTGCCCGGCCCGTGGTAGTTCACCGGGTCGTTCTCGGCGAGCTTGTAGCCGTAGCCCTTCTTGGTCACGACGTGCAGGAACTGCGGGCCCTTCAGGTCGCGCAGGTTCTCCAGCGTCGGGATCAGCGAATCGAGGTCGTGGCCGTCGATCGGGCCGACGTAGTTGAAGCCGAACTCCTCGAAGATCGTGCCCGGCACGACCATGCCCTTGGCATGCTCCTCGAAGCGCCGCGCCAGCTCGAACAGGGGCGGCGCGTTCTTCAGCACGTTCTTCGCGGTGTCGCGCGCGGCGGCGTAGAACTTGCCGCTCATGAGCCGCGCCAGGTAGCGGTTGAGGGCGCCGACCGGCGGCGAGATCGACATGTCGTTGTCGTTCAGGATCACCAGCATGTCGGTCTGCGAGACGCCGGCGTTGTTCAGCGCCTCGAACGCCATGCCGGCGCTCATCGCGCCGTCGCCGATCACCGCCACGGCCTTGCGCGTCTCGCCCTTCAGGCGGGCGGCGACGGCCATGCCGAGCACGGCCGAGATCGAGGTCGACGAGTGGGCGGTGCCGAAGGTGTCGAACTCGCTCTCGACGCGGCGCGGAAAGCCGGAGATGCCGCCGAGCTGGCGCAGGGTGCTCATGCGCTCGCGCCGGCCGGTGAGCACCTTGTGCGGATAGGTCTGGTGGCCGACGTCCCAGACGATGCGGTCGCGCGGCGTGTCGAAGACGTGGTGCAGGGCGATCGTCAGCTCGACCGTGCCGAGGTTCGACGACAGGTGCCCGCCGGTCTCCGAGACGCTTTGCACCACGAACTCGCGCAGCTCGGTCGCCAGCAGCTTGAGCTCCGGGCGCGAGAGCCGGCGCACGTCGGCGGGGCTGTGGATGGATTCGAGGAGCTTCGTAGGCACGGCGTCTTTCAGTTCTCGCGATCGACCACGCGGTCGGCCAGGACGTGCAGGCTCTGCACGTCGGCCAGGCCGCTCGCCGCGAGCGCGGCGCGCGCGGCGCGACGCAGCTCGTCGGCGCGGCGGCGCGCCGGCTCGAGGCCGAGCACGCTGACATAGGTCGGTTTGTTGTTGTCGAGGTCCTTGCCGGCAGTCTTGCCGAGGGTCTCGGAAGCCTGGGTGACGTCGAGGATGTCGTCGACCACCTGGAAAGCGAGGCCGATCGCCTCGCCGTAGCGGCTGAGCGCCTGCCACGCGGCCGGCGTGGTGGCGCCGCAGGCGGCACCCATGAGAACGCTCGCCTGAAGCAGCGCGCCGGTCTTGCGCCGGTGCATGTCCGACAGGCCCTGCTCGTCGAGCGGCAGGCCGATGCTGGCGAGATCGATCGCCTGGCCGCCGGCCATGCCGGCGCCGCCGGCGGCGCGGGCGAGCAGGCCGCAGAGCGTGGCCTGCAGCGCAGGGGCGACGGCGTCGGCCGAGGGCGTGAGCACCTCGAACGCCAGCGCCTGCATCGCGTCGCCGGCGAGCATCGCCTGGGCGACGCCGAACTGCACGTGCACCGTGGGCTTGCCGCGCCGGAGCACGTCGTTGTCCATGCAGGGCAGGTCGTCGTGGACCAGCGAATAGGCGTGGATCAGCTCCACCGCGCAGGCGGCGCGCAAGGCCGCTTCGCGGCTGCCGTGCACCGCCTTGGCCGCGGCCAGCACCAGCAGGGGGCGAAGGCGCTTGCCGCCGTCGAGCACCGCATAGCGCATCGCCTCGCCGAGTCCGGCCGGGGCATCGACCGGAACCCAGGCGTCGAGCGCAGCCTCCACCGCCTCGAGCTCGGCGATCGACCAGGTATCGAAATCGTCCCGCTTCATGAACTGGCCGACCACGGCTTGAGCTGCCCGTCCTCGAGCACCTTGACCTGCTGCTCCACGGCTTCGAGCCGGGCGCGGCAGTACTGCAGCAGCTCGGCGCCGCGACGATAGCCTTCGAGCAGCCCTTCGAGCGGCAGCTGGCCGCCTTCCATCGCGGCGACGAGGGTCTCGAGTTCTGCCAGCGCGGCCTCGTAATTCGCGGGCGGCGCCGCGCTCCGGGAGGGTGCGGTGGCTATCGTCATTCGGGATCGAAAAGACGAGATTGTAGTCAGCCGACCCGGCCCCATCTCAGGGCTGCAGCGACGGGCGGCCCCCTCGGTACGACAGGCCGTCCGAGAGGCCCTTCAACGGGTCGGACATCGGCCCCCCCTGGGTACAATCCGCGTCCCTTCGGGCGGTTCGCCGCACCCTTTCGCCGATTCGAAAGTCGGCCTGCCTTCCCAGGAGGTTCCCCCCAGCCATGTCCGATCTGCGCGTCCCGGCGCGAGCGCTCGCTCCCGCTCAGTCGCAGCTCCCGGTCGGGAGCTATTTCGACCCCTCCCTGTTCGAGCGCGAAAAGCAGCGGCTTTTCGCCTCGGGCCCGCGTTACGTGGGCCACGAGCTGGCCGTCCCCGAACGGGGCGACTTCCACACCCTGCCCCAGGAGGGCGAGGGCCGGGCCCTGATCCGCACCGCCACCGGCGTGGAGCTCGTTTCCAACGTCTGCCGGCACCGCCAGGCCCTCATGCTGCGCGGCCGCGGCAACACCGGGCAGAACATCGTCTGCCCGCTGCACCGCTGGACCTACGACCTGAAGGGCGAGCTGATCGGCGCGCCGCATTTCGCCGACGACCCCTGCCTCTCGCTCGCCAACTACCCGGTTCAGACCTGGAACGGCATGGTCTTCGAGGCGCCGCGGGCGGGCGCCTCGGGCCGCAAGGTCGCCGCCGACCTGGCCGGACTCGGCCCGATCGCCGACCTCGACTTCAGCGGCTACGCCTTCGACAGCGTCAGGCTGCACGAGTGCAACTACAACTGGAAGACCTTCATCGAGGTCTACCTCGAGGACTACCACGTCGCCCCGTTCCACCCCGGCCTCGGCCAGTTCGTCACCTGCGAGGACCTGCGCTGGGAGTTCGGCGCGCACCATTCGGTGCAGACGGTCGGGCCGAAGAACGAGCTCGCCAAGCCGGGATCGGCCGCCTACCGCAAGTGGCACGACGCGGTGCTCGCCTACCGCCAGGGGCGCTACGCCGACCCGGTGCCCAGGCACGGCGCGATCTGGCTCACCTACTACCCGGCGGTGATGGTCGAGTGGTACCCGCACGTGCTGGTGGTCTCGACCCTGATCCCCAAGGGACCCGACAAGACCCTCAACGTCGTCGAGTTCTTCTATCCGGAAGAGATCCACGCCTTCGAGCGCGAGTTCGTCGAGGCCGAGCAGGCCGCGTACTGGGAAACCTGCGCCGAGGACGACGAGATCGCCCTGCGCATGGACGCCGGCCGCCGCGCCCTGTTCGAGCGCGGCGACGAGGACGCCGGCCCGTACCAGAGCCCGATGGAAGACGGCATGCAGCAGTTCCACGAGTGGTACCGCAAGTCGATGGGCTGACCCCGCCTGATCCGGCGCGGCGCACGCTGTCGGCGTCGTGGCTGGTCGCTGGCGCCACGTTCCTGTTCGCGACCATGGGCGTGTGCGTCAAGCTGGCTTCGGCCGAGTACCCGCCGGGCGAGATCGTCTTCTACCGCAGCCTCACCGGCGCGCTGCTGATGCTTGCCTTCGCCCGCTGGCAAGGCGGCAGCGTCGCGACCCGGGTGCCCGGCGCGCATTTCTGGCGCAGCTTGGCCGGCGTGATTTCGCTCTGCCTCTGGTTCTACGCCATCGGCAACCTGCCGCTGGCGACGGCGATGACGCTCAACTACATGTCGTCGGTGTGGATGGCCCTCTTCCTGCTCGGCGGCGCGATCGCCCTGGGCACCTCGCGCGTCGACGGCCGCCTGGTCGCGACCGTGCTGGTCGGTTTCGCCGGCGTGGCCCTGATCCTCAGGCCGACGATCGACGAGCAGCAGCTCTGGCACGGCCTGATGGGCCTGCTCTCGGGCGTGATCGCCGCCACCGCCTATCTCCAGGTCACCGCGCTCGGCCGCCTGGGCGAGCCCGAGTACCGCATCGTCTTCTGGTTCTCTGTCGGCGGCGTCGGCGCCGGCGGCTTGAGCCTGCTCTGGACCGGGATGCACTTCCATTCCTGGCGCGGCGCCGGCCTGCTGCTCGCGGTCGGCCTGCTCGCGACCGCCGCCCAGATGATGCTGACCCGGGCCTACGCCACCGGCCCGACGCTCGTGAACGCCAGCCTGCAGTACCTCGGCATCGCCTGGTCGTTCGCCTACGGCGTGCTGCTGTTCGGCGACAAGGTGACGGCGATGGCGATCGCAGGCATGCTGCTGATCACCGCCGCCGGCCTGTCGGCGACGCTGCTGCGCAGCCGCCACGCCCGCCTCGCCGAGATCGCCCACCCTCCGAACACCGCATGAACACGCCCTTCAAGACCCTGATCAGCGTCGACGCGCTGCGCGCCCTCATGGCCAGCCCGACCCCGCCGCTCGTCCTCGACGCCAGCTTCGAGCTCGGCGACGTCGCCGCCGGCAGGCGAGCCTACGCCGCCGGCCATGTGCCGCAATCGCTGTACGTCGACCTCGACCTCGACCTGTGCGCCGCCAGGACCGGGAGCAACGGCCGCCATCCGCTGCCCGAGCGATCGGCGCTCGCCCGCACCGCGGCCGCTCTCGGCGTCACGCCGGGAGGGCAGGTGGTGGCGCTCGACCGCAACGGCGGCATGTATGCGGCGCGGCTCTGGTGGATGCTGCGCTGGCTCGGCCACGCCGAGGTCGCGGTGCTCGACGGCGGCTTCAAGGCGTGGATCGCCGCCGGTCTCGAAGCGTCGACCGAGACGCCGGAGCGCGTGCCCGCGGCGCCGCCCTACCCCGAGCGGCCATCGCTCGTCGGCAGCATCGCCGTCGCCGAGCTCGCCCCGCGGCTCGGCCAGGCGATGGTGCTCGATGCCCGCTCGCCCGAGCGCTTCCGCGGCGAGAAGGAACCGATCGACCCGGTGGCCGGCCGCATCCCGGGCGCGTTCAACCGCTTCCATGCGGCTAACCTGCTGCCCGGCGGACTGTTCAAGCCAGCCGAAGCGCTGCGCGAGGAATTCGAGGCCGCGCTCGGCGGCCGCGAGCCGGGCGAGGTGATCCACTCGTGCGGCTCGGGCGTCACCGCCTGCCACAACCTGCTGGCGATGGAGCACGCCGGCCTGTCGGGCTCCCGGCTCTACCCCGGGTCGTGGAGCGAATGGTCGGCCGATCCGGCGCGGCCGATCGCTCGCGGCTGATTCGCCGTCGCCGGTCGACGCCGGCGTGCGACGATGCGAAGATCCAACGATTCCCATCAGGAGCCCAGCCATGTACCAACGCATCCTGGTCCCCACCGACGGTTCCGAGCTCAGCGGCCGCGCGGTCAGCGCCGGCGTCGACCTGGCGAAGGCCCTCGGCGCCGAGCTGCACACGCTGTGCGTCAAGGAACCCTTCCCCTACGGCGCGGTCGCGGAAATGCAGCCGACGCCGCCGCAGGAGTTCTTCGACGCGCAGGAGCGCGCGGCAGCAAAGCATGTGCGCGCGGTGATCGCCGCCTGCGACGCGGCCGGCGTCGTCTGCCACGCCGAAACGATCGAGGGCGTGCAGCCGTGGGAGGCGATCATCGAGCATGCCGAAACGAAGGGCTGCAACCTGATCGTCATGGGCTCGCATGGCCGCAGCGGCCTGGCCTCGCTCTTTCTCGGCAGCGAGACCGACGACGTGCTGAAGCACACGAAGCTGCCGGTGCTGGTGGTGCACTGAGAGCCCTCACCCCCGGCCCTCTCCCGCAAGCGGGAGAGGGTGTCATCCAGTGGTCAGTGGGTGCCGGGGAGCTGCGAGGTGGCGACGACGACGATGCCGATGCC
>JANMCC010000322.1:0-7534 GCA_031360885.1 Burkholderiales bacterium
CCTCATGGACGTGAAGTTCGTGCAGCCGTTCTTCCGCGACGGCAAGCTCTGGTGCTGGCTCGCCAACACCGGCCACTGGCCCGACACCGGCGGCATGGTGCCGGGCGGCTTTTCGGCCAACGCCACCGAGGTCGAGCAGGAGGGGCTGCGCCTGCCGCCAGTCAAGCTCTACAAGCAAGGCGTGCTCGACGAGGAGATCCTGTCGATCATCCTCAGCAACATCCGCATCGCCGACCAGCGCATCGGCGACATCAAGGCGCAGGCGGCGGCGCTCGCCACCGGCCAGGCACGCCTCGCCGCGCTGCTCGACCGCTACGGCGACGTGACCGTCGACGCCGCCGTCACCGAGCTCAAGCGCCGCGCCGCGCGGCAGATGCGCGAGAAGATCGCGACCATTCCCGACGGCACGTTCGAGGGCGAGGCCTTCGTCGATTCCGACGGCGTCGTCGACGAGCCCTTGCGCATCGCCATGCGCATCACCAAGAGCGGCGGCAGCGATATCGAACGGGCGTCGCTCGCGTTCGACATGAGCGGTTCCTCGCCGCCCTGCAAGGGGCCGATGAACAGCGTGATCGCGACCACGCGCTCGTCGATCTACCTCGCGGTCAAGCACGTCTTCCCGGAAGCGGCGATCAACGCCGGCACGTTCGAGCCGCTGCACATCGTCGATCCCGAAGGCACCTTCCTCTACGCCCGCTATCCGCGGCCGGTCTCGGGCTGCGCCGCCGAGGTCAGCCAGCGCATCGCCGAGGCGGTGTTCGCCGCGCTCGGCAAGGCGATCCCGGGGCAGCTCTTCGGCGCGCCCGCCGGCACCAGCGGCAACCTCGGCGTGGGAGGATTCGACCCGCTGAAAAAGCGCGCCTACGTCATGTACGTGATCTCCGGCGGCGGCTACGGCGGCAGCCCCTCGGGCGACGGCATCAGCAACGGCTGCTCGACCATCGGCATCTCCAAGACCACGCCGATCGAGATCATGGAGCAGCTCTATCCGGTGCTGTTCGAGGAGTACTCGCTGCACGAAGGCTCGGGTGGCGCGGGCGAGCACCGCGGCGGCTTCGGCGTCAACTACCGGATACGCCTGCGCCGCGGCGACGCCCGCGTCTCGATGGTCATGGACCACGGTCGCGCCGGCCCGCCCGGCGCGCAGGGCGGCGCCGCCGGCGGCACCAACACCGTGGCGATCATCAGGAAGGGCGTGACCTACGTGCCGCCGCATCTCTCCAAGGACCAGGACATCGCGATCGAGGCGGGCGACGTCATCGCCGTCTCCACGCCCGGCGGCGGCGGCTTCGGCCCGGCCTCGGCGCGGCCGCGGGAGGCGGTCGCGCGCGACCTCGCGCTCGGCTACTACAGCGCCGACGAGGCACGCGCCGCGTTCGGCCCCGCCGCATCATGATCGGGCGGCTTCGCGTCGCCGCCGAGCCGCCGGTGCCGAGCCCGTGCATCGACGTCTGCCGCATCGACCCGGTCTCCGGCTGGTGCGAAGGCTGCCTGCGCAGCATCGACGAGATCGCCGCCTGGGGCGCGCTAGACAACGGCGCGAAGCGCGAGGTCTGGAAGCGATTGCCGGCTCGCCGGGCCTCCTGTCATCCTGAGCAAAGCGAAGGATCCCCGGGCCCGGGTCCGGATCCTTCGCTTCGCTCAGGATGACGCGACCATGACGACAATCGACTTCTGGTTCGATCCGGTGTCGCCGTACGCCTGGCTCGCGTTCCAGCGCTTGCCGGAAGCGCTGGCCGGCCTGTCGTACAGCGTCAGCTACCGGCCGATCGTGTTCGCCGCGCTGCTCAAGCACCACGCGCACAAGGGGCCGGCCGAGATCGAGCCGAAGCGCGCCTGGACCTTTCGCCAGGTCCACTGGCTGGGCGCCAGGCACGGCATCGCGATCGAGACGCCCGAGCGCCATCCGTTCAACCCGATCGCGCTCTCGCGCCTCGCCTGGGCGACGGCGCCGCCGCGCGCGACACCGAGCCGTCATGCGTGCGAGACGATCCTGCGCCACGTCTGGATCGGCGGCGCCGACGCCGAATCCGCCGAGCGCCTCGCGGCACTGCGCGAGCAGCTCGCGCCGCGCATCGATCCTGCCGGCGACGAAGCGAAGCAGCGCCTGCGCGACGCCACCGATGGCGCGATCGCCCGCGGCGTGTTCGGCGTGCCGACCCTGGGCATGGCCGACAGGCTGTTCTGGGGCTTCGATGCCCTCGACATGGCAGCCGGCTGCATTCGCGGCGATGCCTGGTTCTCGGGTCCGCACTGGGACCGCGAAGGCGCGCCGCGCGCCGGCGTGAAACGCGCCTGACATCGCTGCGGCAGCGCAGCAATCGCAGCAAGAGTCGCCTCGGCTCTACGGGTTTCACCCGAGCGGTTGGGTGTCGCTTTTTCAGCTTCACGTCAGGAAACGTCGTCTTCGCCCGCCAAGATCCGGGTCGGCGTCGCCGCACGGCGATTCTTACGTCTGGGAGGAAAAAATCACATGGCTACATCAGCAGTTCCGGTGGGTGCGGCAGTCGACAAGCCGATGACGCGCGAGGAGCGCAAGGTCATCTTCGCGTCGAGCCTGGGCACCGTCTTCGAGTGGTACGACTTCTACCTGTACGGCTCGCTCGCCGCCTTCATCGGCAAGCAGTTCTTCGCCGCACTCGATCCCACGGCCGCGTTCATCGCCTCGCTGATGGCCTTCGCCGCCGGCTTCCTGGTGCGTCCGTTCGGCGCGATCTTCTTCGGCCGCCTCGGCGACATCGTCGGTCGCAAGTACACCTTCCTGGTGACCATCCTGATCATGGGCCTGTCGACCTTCGTGGTCGGCCTCTTGCCCGGCTACGCCGCGATCGGCATCGCCGCGCCGATCATCCTGGTCGCGTTGCGGCTGCTGCAGGGCCTCGCGCTCGGCGGCGAGTACGGCGGTGCCGCGACCTACGTCGCCGAGCACGCGCCGCACGGCAAGCGCGGCGCCTACACCTCGTGGATCCAGACCACGGCGACGCTCGGCCTGTTCCTCTCGCTGATCGTCATCATCGCCATCAAGGCGCTGCTCGGCGACGCGGCCTTCAACGACTGGGGATGGCGCGTGCCCTTCCTGATGTCGATCTTCCTCCTCGCCGTCTCGGTCTGGATCCGGCTCAGCCTGAACGAATCGCCCGCCTTCAAGCGGATGAAGGAAGAAGGCAAAACCTCGAAAGCGCCCCTGACCGAAGCGCTCGGCCAGTGGAAGAACCTGAAGGTCGTGCTGCTTGCGCTGCTCGGCCTCACCGCGGGCCAGGGCGTGGTCTGGTACACCGGCCAGTTCTATGCGCTCTTCTTCCTGACCGCGCAGCTGAAGGTGGACCCGACCGCGGCGCAGCTCATGATCGGCGCCTCGCTGCTGCTCGGCACGCCGTTCTTCATCGTCTTCGGCACGCTGTCGGACAAGATCGGCCGCAAGCCGATCATCATGGCCGGCTGCCTGCTGGCGGCGCTGACCTTCTTCCCGCTGTTCGGCGCACTGACCAAGGCCGCCAACCCGGAGCTGGCCGCGGCGCAGACCAAGAACAAGGTCACCGTGACCGCCGATCCGGCGCAGTGCTCGTTCCAGGGCAGCCCGATCGCCCGCGAGATCGACTTCAAGACGCCGTGCGACATCGCCAAGCGCTTCCTGGCGCAAAGCTCGGTCAGCTACGACAACGTCGACGCGCCCGCCGGCAGCCCGGTCACGATCAAGGTCGGCGACAAGACGATCACGCCGCCCGGGGCCACCGTGGTGAACCAGAAGTTCGACGCCGACAGCGTCGCCAAGATCGCCGCCTTCAAGAAGGAGATTGGCGCCGAGCTGGCGGCCGCGGGCTACCCGGCCAAGGCCAAGCCGATCGATTTCATGGGCGGCCAGTGGTGGAGCGTCGTCGCCATCCTCTGGGTGCTCGTGATCTACGTGACGATGGTCTACGGGCCGATCGCCGCGATGCTGGTCGAGCTGTTCCCGACCCGGATCCGCTACACCTCGATGAGCGTGCCGTACCACTTCGGCAACGGCTGGTTCGGCGGCATGCTGCCGACCACCGCGTTCGCGATCGTGGCCTCCACGGGCAACATGTACAACGGCCTGTGGTACCCGATCATCGTCGCCTCGATGACCTTCATCATCGGCACGCTGTTCATCCGCGAGACCAAGGACGTCGACATCTACGCCGGCGACCGCTAGAACGATTTCGAACCTTGATCAGGAGGCCCGGCGCGAAAGCGCCGGGCCTTTTTTTTCAGGGCGCCCGGAAAAGGCTCGAGTGCTCCTCGCGCAGCAGGTTCTTCTGCACCTTGCCCATGGCGTTTCGCGGCAGCTCGGTGGCGATGAACAGCGCCTTGGGCACCTTGAAGTTGGCCATCTTCTCCTTCAGGCTCGCGAGCAGCGCATCGCCGTCGAGGGCGGCGCCGGCCTCTGCCACGACGACGGCGACCACGCCTTCGCCGAAGTCGGCATGCGGCACGCCGACCACCGCGCTTTCGGCGACGCCGGGCAGCTCGTTCAGGGCGGCCTCCACCTCGGCCGGGTAGACGTTGAAGCCGCCGCTGATGATCAGGTCCTTGCTCCGGCCGACGATGCTGACGTAGCCGCGCTCGTCGATCTTGCCGACGTCGCCGGTGCGAAACCAGCGGCCCTCGGCGAAGTCGTCCTTCGTTTTTTCGGGCATGCGCCAGTAGCCGGCGAAGACGTTCGGCCCGCGCACCTCGATGCCGCCGATCTCGCCGCGGCCGAGCTCCTGCCCCTTGTCGTCGCGGATGCGCAGCTCGACGCCGGGCAGCGGAAATCCGACCGTGCCGCCGCGCCGCTCGCCGTCGCGGGCGAGGTAGGGGTTGGAGGTGAGCATCGCGGTCTCGCTCATGCCGTAGCGCTCGAGGATCGTGTGCCCGGTGCGTTCGCGCCAGGCCTCGAAGGTCTCGACCAGCATCGGCGCCGAGCCGCTGATGAACAAGCGCATGTTGCGGCAGGCGACGCGGTCGAGACCCGGCTCGGCGAGCATCCGCACGTAGAGCGTCGGCACGCCCATGAACACGCTGGCGCGAGGCAGCAGCGACACGGCGACGCGGGCGTCGAAGCGGTCGAGCCAGAGCATCTTGGCGCCCGCCCGCAGGGCGCCGTGCGAGGCGACGAACAGGCCGTGCACGTGGAAGATCGGCAACGCGTGGATCAGCACGTCGGCGCCTTCGGCCGGCGCGCGCCAGCCCCAGTAGGTCTTCAGCGTCTCCGCGTTCGAGACCAGGTTGCCGTGGCTGAGCATCGCCCCCTTGCTGCGCCCGGTGGTGCCGCTGGTGTAGAGGATGGCGGCGAGATCGCCGGCGCCGCGCTTTGCCGGCGCGTGCGTGTCGGGGAAGTGCGTCGCCCGTTCGAGCAGGCTGCCGCTGCGATCGTTGCCGAGGCTGAACACCCAGCCCGTGCCGGCGGCGAATGCGAGCTTCGAGAGGCGGGCGAAGTCGCGGGGGGCGCAGACCAGCACGCTCGGCTCGGCGTTGCCGATGAAGTAGCTCAGCTCGTCGCTCTTGTAGGCGGTGTTGAGCGGCAGGTAGACATGGCCGGCGCGCAGCACCGCCAGGTAGAACAGCAGCGATTCGACCGACTTCTCGGCCTGCACCGCGATCCGCGCGCCCGCGGGCAGGGCGAGCGAATCGAGCAGGTTGGCGAACATCGCCGTGGCGCGCTCGATGTCGCGCCAGGTGTAGTAGGCCGGCGTCTCGCCGACGGTCTCGATCGCGGTGCCGTCGAGATCCTCGGGGAAGCCTGCGCGAAGGACGGAGAAGAGGTTGGCGCTGGTCGCCGGCGTCGCAGCCATCGCTCGCGCTTCAGCCGTCGAGCTTGGCGCCGGAACTCTTCACGACTTCGGCCCAGCGCTTGATCTCGCCGTTGACGAAGCGTCCGTAGGCCTCGCCGTAGAGGTTGGGCGTCTCGGCGCCGAGGCCGTTCCACATGGCCTGCAGCTCGGAGGTGGCGAAGGCCTTCCGCATCTCGGCTTCCATCCGCTCGACGATCTCGCGCGGCGTGCCCTTGGGCGCCCAGAGGCCGTACCAGGTCGCGACCTGGTAGCCGGGCAGCCCCTGCTCGGCGCAGGTCGGGAGGTCGGCGAAGCCGGGTGCGCGCTTCTGCGACGCGGTGCCCAGGGCGCGGATCCGGCCGCTCTTGATGTGCGCCGCCGAGGAGCCGAGGCCGTCGAACATGACGTCGACCTGGCCGGTGATCAGGTCCTGCAGCGCCGGCCCGGCGCCGCGGTACGGGATGTGGGTGATGAAGGTCTTGGTCTGCAGCTTGAACAGCTCGCCCGCGAGATGGTGCGAGGTGCCGTTGCCGGCCGAGGCGTAGTTGAGCTTGCCCGGGTTCTTGCGCGCGTAGTCGAGGAAGCTCTTCAGGTCGGTGGCGGCGACCCGCTGCGGGTTGACGACCACCACCTGCGGCACGCTCGAGATCAGGCCCATCGGGATGAAATCGTTCTCGAGCGAGTAGTCGAGCTTGGGGTACATCGAGGGCGCGATCGTGTGATGCACCGCGCCCATGAAGAAGGTGTAGCCGTCGGGGGCGGCCTTGGCGGCGATGCCGGCGCCGACCGTGCCGCCGGCGCCGCCGCGGTTGTCGATGATCACCTGGCGGCCGAGCGATCGGGTCAGCACGGCGGTGAGCGGCCGGGCGAACGCGTCGGTTCCGCCGCCCGCGGGGAAGGGCACGATGAGGGAGACCGGCCGGTTCGGCCAGGCGCTGCCCTGGGCGCGGACGCCGCCGACGAACGGCAGGACGAGGGCGGCGCCGGCGGCGGCGAGGAGCTTGCGTCGGCCGGAGCGGGCGCCGTCGTGGGGCAGGGACATGGAAGGAGTCTCCGTCGGTGGGGTGTCGGTCGATTCTTGCCGGACCGGCGGCGGCGTCAATCGGGCCGACTGCGGTGCGCCCGGCACTCCGCTTGCCACGGGGTCGGACCGTCCTTTCAGGAGATCCCCGATGCCTCGAACCGAATGGAGCGACAAGCGCGAACGGCAGTTCGAGCACATCAGGGAGAGCCTGCAGGCGCGCGGCAGGGACGAGGAGACCGCCAAGGAGATCGCCGCCCGCACGGTCAACAAGGATCGGGCGCAGGCCGGCGAGGCCAAGACCGCGAGCGCGACCTCGCTCGACGACCTCTCGCCCGAGCGGCGCGGCGGCCTGCGCTCGCACAAGGGCGAGGGCGGCCGCACCTTCCGCCAGCTCTACGCCGAGGCGGTGCGGCGCAACGTCTCGGGCCGCTCGACCATGACCAAGGCCGAGCTCGAGCGCGTGATCGGTCGGTAAAGAAGCGAAAACGCGGGCCCGCTTCGGGCGGGCCCGACTGCAAGGCGGTGCGGGCGGTCGATAGACTGGCGGGATGGGAGGATTCGAGCACGCGGCGCGCGCGCGGCGCGCGCGGCGGGCCGGTCTGCGTTGCCGGCTGGCGCGGGTCTGCGGGGCCGGGCTGGCGGCGGGGCTCGTCGCCGTCGCGGCGCACGGCCAGGGGGGCGCGCCGGCCGTGCCGTCCGCACCCGCACCCGCGCCACCGGCACCGGCACCGGCACC
>JANMCC010000354.1:0-2282 GCA_031360885.1 Burkholderiales bacterium
GGAATGGCGCTGCAGTTGACCGGAACGAAGGGCATCGCGCCGCGCACGCTGACCTCGTGGATGGCGCGCGCGACCAGCTCCTTGCCGGTGCCCGACTCGCCGGCCACCAGCACCGGCGCCATGCTGCGCGCAACCTTCTCGACCAGCGAGCGCACCTGCTGCATCGCCGTCGAGTTGCCGGCCATCCGGCCGAGCGCCTGGCTGACCGGCAGCGGCACCGGCGCCGCCACCGGGCGCGGCGGCCGCGGCGGCGCGCTCGGCCGATGCTGCTCCGAAGGCAGGCTCGCCGGGTCGACCGTCGGCCCGCCGCCGCCGCGGCCGAGCGCGGAGGCGACGACGCCGCGGAACTGCTTCAGGTCGACCGGCTTGGTGAGGTAGTCGTAGGCGCCGGCCTTCAGCGCCTCGACCGCGTTTTCCGAGGAGCCGTAGGCGGTGATGACGACCGTCTTCTCGCGCCGGCCGTTCTCCTCGAGCCAGTGCAGCACGTCGAGCCCCGAGCCGTCGGGCAGGCGCATGTCGGTGATGACGGCGCTGTAGGTCCTGTCCTTGAGATGAAGCAGCGCTTCCTGGACGGTGCCGGCGGTGTCGAGGTCGTATCCCTCGCGCAGCAGTGTCAGCTCGTACAGCGTTCGCAGGTCGGGTTCGTCGTCGACGACGAGCAGGCTGAAATGCGAGGCGGTGGTCATGAGGTGAGGCGCAAGCGAGCTTCCATAGGTTGCAGAGCGACACGGCGCACTTCGACGAAGAACTCGTTGCGCCGCGGTGCGTCGGGCGGCAGCAGCCGGTAGTCGATGCGCGCCCCGTATCTCTCGCAGAGCTCCCGGCAAATGTAAAGGCCCAGGCCCGCGCCGCGGCTGCGGGTCGAGAAAAAGGGCTCGAACAAATACGGTTCGACGTCGGGCGGGATCGGCGCGCCGTCGGAAAAGACGCTGAACTCGGCCGCCGATTCACCGTTGGCGCGCAGCGCCAGGAGGATCGCGCCGGGCCGGTGGCTGGCATGGCGGCGGGCGTTGTCGAGCAGGTTGACGAGCACGCGGCGCAGGTGCTCGGCGTCGAACAGCACGCCGATCGGCTCGCTCGGCAGCTCCACCCTGAGGATGCTTTGCTCGCCGAGCTGCACGCCGGCCGCCTGCGCCCATTCGCCGCAGACCTCGGCGATCTGCGCGGTCGCATCGATCGCGCCGACGTCCTGCACGCGGCCCGGCGCCACCTCCATCACGTCGTCGACGATCCGCTTCAGCCGTTCGACGTTCTCGGTCACCATCTTCATCAGCTGGCGCTGGGCCGGATCGGTGGCGTCCTCGGCGAGCAGCGCGTTCGCCTGGGCGATCGCGGCGAGGGGATTTCGGATCTCGTGGGCGATGCCGGCGGAGACGCGGCCCATCGCCGCCAGCTTTTCCTGGCGGCTGCGCGCCTGGACGCTGCGCACGTCCTCGAGGAACAGGACGCAGACCTCCTCGCTGGCGCGCGGCTCGCGCTTCCTGGTGAAGCGCACCCGCACGCGCAGCGTTCGGTGCGAGTCGGGCGCGAACTGCAGCGGCACGTCGCGGCCGGCCTCGGGCCACGACGCCTCGGCGAAGGCGCGCTCGACCGAATCGACGAGAGCGCCCCACGCCGGCACGCCGCGCAACTGGAACGGTGCGGCGCGGCTGGTGCCCTCGGGCGCGAGCAGGCGGCGCGCCGAGGGGTTGGCGGCGCGGACCTTGCCGCCGCGGTCGACGACCAGGACGCCGTCTTCCATCTCCTCGATCACGAGGCGGTTCAGGGCCGCCTGCTGGCGCGCCATCTCGAGGCTGCCGCGCGCGCTCAGCTCTTCGCGGGCGAGCCGGCCGGCCAGCTCGCCGGCGAGCACGGTGATGACGAAGAAGCCGCTGCCGGCGAGACCCGCCTGGGTCATGAGCAGGGTCGCGTCGCCGCCCGAGACCACTCCCAGCCAGGCGGTGGCGAGCAGGGCCAGGGTGGCGAGCGCGGCGGTCGCGAGCGCGAGCACGCGCGGCGTCAGCACGCCGGCCATCAGCACCGGCAGCACCAGAAGGGCGACGTAGTTGAAGCTCGATCCGGGCGAGGCGAGGTGCAGGCCGGTGAAGAAGACCAGGTCGGCGCCTATGGTCGCGATCCACTGCGGGCTGCGCAGCCGGGCCATCGTGTGCGGTGCGGCGCCGCGCCGGAAGCGCGGCAGCAGCCACATGCTGATCGCCAGCGTGGCGAAGGCGAGGCTCAGGGCAACGATCGCCGGCGTCGGCTTGAGGCCGAACACGCTGGCCACGGCCAGGGTCACGACC
>JANMCC010000005.1:0-1998 GCA_031360885.1 Burkholderiales bacterium
CTCGCGGTAGGCGCGGCCGTAGCCCGAGGAGCCGCCGTAGTTGACGTCGACGACGGCGAAGCCGCGCTGCGTCCAGTACTGCAGGCGCGGCCCGAGCGAGGGGCTGGTGGCGCTGGTCGGGCCGCCATGGCTGATCACCAGCAGCGGCGGCTTGGCCCCGGGCTCGCCGACGAAGGCGGCATTCCTCGGCGCGTAGAAGAAGGCGTGCGCGGTCAGCCCGCCCTCGGTCGGGAACGCGATCGCCTCGGCGATCGAGAGGTCGCCGGGGTCGTACACGGTCTCGCTCGAGCGGCGCAGCGCGGCGAACGAGCCGCGCGCCAGGTCGAAGCGGACCAGCGCCTCGGCCTCGTGCTCCGAGGCGGCGAAGCAGGCGATGAATCCGGCGCCGACGTGCAGCTCGCGCAGCGAGCAGTACGGCGTCTGCAGCTCGGCGAGCGCGCCGCTGGCCGGGTCGAGCCGCGCCAGGTGGGAGCGGCCGCCCTGCTCGTAGAGGCAGACGATCCGCCCGTCGGCCTCGAAGCCGTACATCGAGAACGCGAAGTTCCACTGCGGCTCGCCGAACTCGGCCGCCATCGCGTGCAGCGGCTCGACGCGACCGGCGCGCTCGCGCTGCAGGTTCCACCAGCCGCTGCGATCGCTCGCGAAATGCAGCTCGCCGGCCGGCGACCACTCGGGCTGGAAGATCGACTCGCGGTCGCCTCCGGCGACGTGGCGCGGCGGCGCGAGCCCGCCCCCGGCATCGAGCGCGGCGACCCAGAGGTCGCTGCCTTGCCACGGCATGCGCGGGTGGTCCCAGCTCAGCCAGGCGAGCTGGCGACCGTCGGGCGAGAGGCGCGGATTGGAAAAGAAGTCGTGGCCGCGCGCGAGCACGGTCTCTTCGCCCGAGCCGAGCGCGATGGCGACGATCGTGTTCACCGCCTCGCCCGGCGCCGAGTGGTCCTCGCGCACCGCGATCAGGCGGTGGCGGGCGAGGTCGAAGGCGAAGTCGGCGTAGCGGAGCGCGCCGCCCTTCGTCACCGGCTGTGGCGTCGCGCCGCGGCGGGTGCGGTAGATCCGGCCGTCGCCGTCGTGGCTGAAGAAGACTTCGCCGTCGGGAGCCACGGTGAAGTCGCCGCCGCCGTACTCGTGAACCCGGGTCCGCGCATTGAAAGGGGCCGAGTTGACGTCGGCCGCGCGCCCTGCCGCGTCGCACTCGACGACGACGTTGCGGCCGTCTTCGCCGGGCCGCCCTTCGCTGCAGAAGACCGTGTCGCCGGCAATCGCGATCTGGCCGAAGCGCACGGTCGCGGCGGCGAGCTGCTCGGCGGAGATCGCCGAAGTCCAGCTGCCGTAGGGCGCGGCCTTCATCGTCTCGACGCTCGCCTCAGTAAACGACCACCGAGCGGATCGATTCGCCGCGCTTCATCAGCGCGAAGCCTTCGTTGATGTCCTCGAGCTTCAGGCGGTGCGTGATCAGCTCGTCGATCGCGATCTTCTTGTCCATGTACCAGTCGACGATGCGCGGCACGTCGGTGCGGCCGCGTGCGCCGCCGAAGGCCGAGCCCTTCCACTGCCGGCCGGTGACGAGCTGGAACGGCCGGGTGGCGATCTCCGCGCCCGCCGGCGCCACGCCGATGATGATCGACTGGCCCCAGCCCTTGTGGCAGCACTCGAGCGCCTGGCGCATCGTCGTCGTGTTGCCGATGCATTCGAAGCTGTAGTCGGCGCCGCCGTCGGTGAGCTGGACGACGCTGTCGACCACGTTCGCGTGGTCCTTCGGGTTGATGAAATGCGTCATGCCGAACCGGCGCGCCATCGCTTCGCGGCCCGGGTTGAGGTCGACGCCGATGATCTTGTCGGCGCCGACCAGCTTCGCGCCCTGGATCACGTTCAGGCCGATGCCGCCCAGGCCGAACACGACGACGTTGGCGCCGGCCTCGACCTTGGCCGTGAAGAGCACCGCGCCGACGCCGGTGGTGACGCCGCAGCCGATGTAGCAGACGACGTCGAACGGCGCGT
>JANMCC010000102.1:0-24715 GCA_031360885.1 Burkholderiales bacterium
CCGAGGACGACGGCGAGGCCGAGCATCGCCCCGCGCCTGCGCCGCAGGCGCCTGAGCGCGCGCCGCCACGGCCCGGCCGCGCCCGGCGCGGCGGGCGGCGGCAGGGGTCCCGCCGGCAGCACCGCCGACATCAGCTTCGAAGCCGCGGGTTGGCGGCGAAGTAGGCGAGGTCGGCGAGCAGGTTGAGCGCGATGTAGGCGGTGGCGGTGACCAGCACCACGCCCTGCACGACCGAGTAGTCGCGGTTGAACACCGAGTCGACGATCAGCTTGCCGAAGCCGGGAATGGTGAACACCTGCTCGGTCAGCACCGCGCCCGAGAGCAGGGTGCCGAGCTCGAGCGCGCCGAGGGTGATGATCGGCACCAGCGCGTTGCGCAACGCATGCTTGAGCACGACGGGGCCTTCGCGCAGGCCCTTGGCGCGGGCGGTGCGCACGTAGTCGGCCGAGAGCACCTGCAGCATCGCGCTGCGGGTGTGGCGCATCAGCACGGCGGCGATCGCGTTGCCGAGCACGAACGCCGGCATGATCATCGCGGCAAGGTTGGCGCCGAGGTCCTCGAACGGGCTGACGTATCCCGAGGCGGGCAGCCAGCCGAGCTGCACCGAGAACAGCAGGATCATCAGGATGCCGAGCCAGAAGTTCGGGGTCGAGAGGCCCCAGAGCGCGAACACGTTGGCCGCGTAGTCCCAGGCGGTGCCGCGGCCGACGGCGGAGACCACGCCCGCCGGAATGCCGATGACGAGCGCGATCGCCATCGCCAGCAGTGCCAGCTCCACCGTCACCGGCAGCTTCTGCACGATCAGGTCGAGCACCGGCTGCTGCGTGCGCACCGATTCGCCGAGGTCGCCGCGGACGACGCCGCCCACCCAGTAGGCGTAGCGCAGCGGCAGCGGCTCGTCGAGATGCAGCTTCTTGTGCAGGTAGGCGACGACGGTCGGGTCCTGGTCCTCGCCGGCGAGGATCTTCGCCGGGTCGCCGGGCAGCAGTTGCTGCAGGCCGAAGATCAGCATCGACACCATCACCAGCGTCGGTACGATGGTGACGAGGCGCTTGACCAGGTATTCGAGCATCGCGGAGTCGCGAATCTTCGCCGCCTCAGGGAGCCAGTTTCAAGCCGGCGACGCGCAGCAGCCCGTCGGGAATCTCGCGCACGCCGCTCAGCCTGGCGTTGTAGGCCCAGAGCCAGTTGCGGTGGTAGAGATAGATCACCGGTCGCTCCTTCAGCACCCGCGCCGCGATCTGCTCGAACACCTTCTTGCGCTCGGTGGGATCGCGAAGGCTGCGCGACTGGGCGAGCAGCGCGTCGGTCTCGGCATTGCAATAGCCGGCGTAGTTGAGCGGCTGCTTGCAGCCGTGGAAGCTGAACAGGTTGCCGTCGGGGTCGGCGCGGCCGCTCCAGGCGAGCAGGTAGGCCTCGTAGTCGCCCTTGTCTGCCATGTTGAGCGAGGTCGCGAACTCGGCCGCCTGGATCTTCACGTCGAAGCCGGCGTCGCGCGCCATCGCCTGGATGACGACGGCGAGGCGCTGCGCGTCGGAGGTCGTCGGCGCGACCAGGGTGAAGCTGGGGTTGGTGACGCCCGCTTCCTTGAGCAGGGCGCGGGCGCGGACCACGTCGCGCTTGGGCAGCGGCACGTTCTTCGCGTACCAGGCGTTGCTCGGCGCGACCCACTGGTTGCCGACCTGCGCCTCGTTGTCCATCACCACCTGCGCCAGGCCCTGGCGGTCGAGCGAGAGCTCGAGCGCCTCGCGCACCCGCGCGTCCTTGCCGAGCGCGGTGGCCTGCGACTTGTCGCTCTTGCCGATGTTGATCGTCAGGCCCTGGTAGCCGATTTCCGTGATGCGCGAGGTCTTGAGCTTCTTGTCGGCGCGCAGCTTCTCGATGTCGCTCGACGCCACCCGCTCGATGAAATCGAGCTGGCCCGACTTCAGGTTGGCCAGGCGCACGGTCGCGTCGGGAATCGGCGTGTAGATCAGCTTGTCGAAGTGGATCGCGTCCTTGTTCCAGTAGCCGGCGTAGCGCTCGAGGACGATCCGGTCCTGTGCGATCCGCTCGACGAACCTGAACGGCCCCGAGCAGACCGGCTTCGCGCCGAACTTGTCGCCCTCGGCCTGCGCCGCCTTCGGCGAGACCATCATCCCGGCCCGATCGGCGAGCTGCGCGAGCAGCGGCGAGAACGGCGCCGAGAGGTTGAGCTTGACCGTCTGCGCGTCGACGACATCGACGCTCGCCACCGGCGCGAGCTCGCCGCGCCGGTTCGAGCCGGGCATCGTCTTGTGCCGCTCGATGTTGTACTTGACCGCCGCGGCGTCGAGCTTCTCGCCGTCGTGGAAGGTGACGCCGGAGCGGATCTTCAGCGTCAGCACCTTGCTGTCGGCCGACCACTCGTACCCGGTCGCGAGCTGCGGCACGATCTGCAGCTTCTCGTCGATGTCGAACAGCTTGTCGCAGAGGCCAGCGAACACGACCCGGCCGACGAAGCTGCGCGCCAGGCTCGGGTCGAGCACGTCGGGGTCTTCGGCGAGGCCGACGCGCAAGGTCTGCGCCTGGGCCGCGAGCGTCGCACCGGAGAGCAGGAGGGCGGTCGCGAGGGGGTGAATGCGGATCTTCATGAGGCGGGCTCCAGCGTGGCGGGAAGGGGAGGAACGAAGGCGGCCTGGAGGCGATCGAGCCGCTGCCGGTCGACGGTCACGGCGCGCGTCCCGGCGAGCGCCGCCGGGGGGTCGATCTCGCGCCAGAAGTGGCACGCCACCCATTGTTCTCCGGCCGGCTCGAGCACCGGCTCGCGCTCCGCGCAGAGCGGCCGCGCATGCGGGCAGCGGGTGTGGAAGCTGCAGCCCGAAGGCGGAGCCAGCGGGCTCGGCACGTCGCCGCCGAGCAGCGTTCGCTGCCGCTCCAGGCCCGGCTCCGGCAAGGGAATCGCCGCCAGCAGCGCCTGCGTGTAGGGATGGCGCGGCGCCGCGAACAGCGCGCCCTTGGCGCCGCTCTCGACCACGCGGCCGAGGTACATCACGGCGATGCGCGTGGCGATGTGCTTGACCACCGCCAGGTCGTGGGCGATGAACAGGTAGGCGATGGCGAACCGGCGCTGCAGGTCCTGGAGCAGGTTGACCACCTGGGCCTGGACCGAGACGTCGAGCGCCGAGACCGCCTCGTCGCAGACGATCAGCTTCGGCTCGACCGCGAGCGCGCGGGCAATGCCGATGCGCTGCCGCTGCCCGCCGGAGAACTCGTGCGGATAGCGCAAGGCGTGCTCGGGCGCGAGGCCGACGATGCGAAGCAGCTCGGCCACTCGCTCGGGCTGGCGGCCGGGGTGCAGGCGGTGCAGCATCAGCGGCTCGGCCAGCGTCTGGCCGACCGTCATCCGCGGGTTGAGCGAAGAGTACGGGTCCTGGAAGATGATCTGCATCGCCCGGCGCTGGGCGCGCAGGCCGGCGGCGTCGAGCGCCGCGAGGTCCTGGCCGTCGAAGACGACGCGGCCGCGGGTCGGCTCGATCAGGCGCAGCGCCAGCCGGCCGAGCGTCGACTTGCCGCAGCCCGACTCGCCGACGACGCCGAGCGTCTCCCCGCGGCCGATCTCGAGGTCGACGCCGTCGACCGCGCGCACCGTGCCCAGCGCCCGGCCGAAGAGCCCGCGGCGCACCGGGAAGTGCTTCACCAGGCCTTCGACGCGCAGCAGGGAGCCTTGTGCGCTCATGCCGCGACGGCCTCTGGCCGATGCGCGAGCAGGGTCTCGGCATCCAGCGGCGCCTTCCAGCACGCCGAGAAGTGGCCCGCGCCGACCTCGCGCAGCTCGGGCGCGGCGGCGCGGCATTGCGCGTCGGCGAACGGGCAGCGGTCGGCGAAGCTGCAGCCCGGGCTGCGGCGCATCGGGCTCGGCACCTGGCCCTCGATCGAAGCGAGCCGGCTGCGCTCGTGGTCGAGCCGCGGGATCGAACCGAGCAGGCCGACCGTGTACGGGTGCTGCGGCCGCTCGTACAGGGCGCGCACCGGCGCCTGCTCGACGATCCGCCCGGCGTACATCACGAGCACCTCGTCCGCCGCCTCGGCGACGACGCCGAGGTCGTGGGTGATGAGGACGATCGCGGTGCCGGTCTCCGCCTGCAGCGCGCGCATCAGCTCGAGGATCTGCGCCTGGATGGTGACGTCGAGCGCGGTCGTCGGTTCGTCGGCGATCAGCAGGCGCGGGTCGCAGGCCAGGGCGATCGCGATCATCGCCCGCTGCCGCATCCCGCCCGAGAGCTTGTGCGGATGCTCGTGGAAGCGCTGCTCCGGCGCCGGGATGCGCACCTTGCGCAGCATCGTCAGGGCGCGCCCGGTCGCCTCGGCGCGGCCGATCGGCCGGTGCCGTAGCAGACCCTCGACGATCTGCTCGCCGATGCTGAACGCCGGATTGAGCGAGGACATCGGCTCCTGGAAGATCATCGCCATGCCGTTGCCGCGCAGGTCCTGGAGCTGGCGCCGCGGCGCGCCGACGAGCTCCCTGCCCTCGAAGCGGATCGAGCCGGCGACGATGCGCCCCGGCGGGCTCGGCACCAGGCCCATGATCGAGAGCGCGGACACGCTCTTGCCGCAGCCCGACTCGCCGACGATCGCCAGCGTGCGGCCCGCCCCGACCGAAAAGCTCACGCCGTCGACCGCAGGGAACTCGCCGTCGTCGGTGGCGAAGTGCGTGCGCAGGCCGCGCACCTCGAGCAGCGCCGTCATTGCCCGGCGGCGGCGCGCCCGGCGTGGAAGCGCTCGATCCGCTGCTCGATCTCGGCGCGGTCGATGACGCCGACGCCGTCGTGGCGGCCGGCGAGGCAGGCGACGAAGGGCTGGAAGCGCTCCAGGCTCACCGCGTAGAGGCGATGCAGCTCGACGATCGGCTCGGTGTGGTCATCGACGCGCAGGTCGAGCTCGGGATAGTCCTCATCGCCCTGGATGCGCAGCGCCGCGGCCTGCTTGCCGCGCTTGTCGCCGCCCGCGGCTTCACCTGCCGCCATCGCGGCGAGCAGCCGCTCGGCCAACGGCCGGCCTTTGGCCTCGCGGTAGGCGGCGGCGGTGGCTTCGATCACCTGCGGCCCCGCAAGCATGTTCCCGGCCACGCTGAAGTCTGCGAACAGCTGGTGACCGCACCAGTCGACACAGGTCGCGCCGGTGTGCGCGGCCGGCGGCCCGCTCGCCGGCAAGACGTGCAGTTGGCGCTGGGCGCGGCCCGCGTCGGCCGCGGTCAGGGCGGCGACGGTCGCCTCGGCCGAGCGGCCGGCGGCCATTGCATCGAGACCCGCGGGCCCGTAGAGCGGATTGACCAGCGCCTGCGTCGACAGCACGCCGACGCCGCGCCGGCTGTGCATGCACAGCGCGCCGGCGGCGAAGAAGCGGCTGGCGACCGCCACTCCCAGGCGCCCGCGCTCGTCTCTCCCCAGGATCGACCATGTCATGGCGCGAGCTTAGAGCACTCGCGCGCGGACCTCCCGGGGCCGGCCGCGGCGGGCCGGCGCGCCGCCAGGCCCGTACTTACTTGCGGGAGTAGATCTGGTCGAACACGCCGCCGTCGGCGAAGTGCGTCTTCTGCGCCTTGGCCCAGCCGCCGAACACCTCGTCGATGGTGAAGAGGTGGGTCCTGGGGAACTGCTTCGCGTACTTCTCGGCCACCTTCGGATCGATCGGCCGGTAGAAGTTCTTCGCCGCGATCTCCTGGCCCTCGGGCGTGTAGAGGTACTCGAGGTAGGCCTGGGCGAGGGCGCGGGTGCCGCGCCGGTCGACCGTCTTGTCGACCACCGCGACCGGCGGCTCGGCGAGGATCGAGATCGGCGGGTAGACGATGTCGAACTTGTCGGCGCCGAACTCCTTCAGCGACAGCCTGGCCTCGTTCTCCCAGGCGAGCAGCACGTCGCCGACGCCCCGCTCGGCGAAGGTCACGGTCGAGCCGCGGGCACCCGAATCGAGCACGGGCACGTTGGCGAACAGCTTCGAGACGAACTCCTTCGCCTTGGCGTCGTTGCCGCCCGGCTGCTTGAGCGCGAAGCCGTAGGCGGCGAGGTAGCCCCAGCGGGCGCCGCCCGAGGTCTTGGGGTTGGCGGTGACGACCGAGACGCCGGCCTTGACCAGGTCGTCCCAGTTGCGGATGCCCTTCGGGTTGCCTTTGCGCACCAGGAAGATGTAGGTCGACGAGTAGGGCGTGCTGTTGTGCGGCAGGCGCTTCTGCCAGTCGGCGGGGAGGAGCTTGGCCTTCTCGGCGATCTCGTCGATGTCGTAGGCGAGGGCGAGGGTGACGACGTCGGCTTCCAGCCCGTCGATCACCGAGCGTGCCTGTTTGCCCGAGCCGCCGTGCGAGGACTTCACCGACAGGGTGTCGCCGGTCTTCGCCTTCCAGTACTTGGCGAAGGCGGCGTTGTACTCCTGGTAGAGCTCCCGGGTCGGGTCGTAGGAAACGTTGAGGATCGACACGTCCTTGGCCATCGCCGGGCCCGAGAGGGCAACGATCGCCGTGGCGGCGAGGACGAGACGACGGGCTAGCAACGACATTTAAGCCTCCCGGCTGATGTGCAAGGCCGCGAGCGTATGCAACCCCCGGGCCGAACGGAACCATCCATTCGAGGGTTGCATATGGGCATGAGCTTCTTCCTTTTCGCTGGGGCAGGGGCCGCTTTCCTACCGGATCGTCTATGGGCATGAAAAGCAATTCGTTGTCGGCGCGCAGCCTCCTGCCTAGAGTGCGCCGCTTATGGAAACCCTTGCCGACCCCGCCGTGCCCATCGAAACCGAGCTGTTCCGCCGCCTGCACCAGATCGGCGCGCGCCATGGCCGCGCCGCCCTTGCATCGAGCCTGGGCGCCGAAGACATGGTGCTGCTCGACGCGATCGCGCGCTCCGGCGCGAAGATCGACGTGTTCGTCATCGACACCGGCCGCCTGCACGTGGAGACCTTGCAGCTCCTCGACGTCGCCCGCGCCCGCTACGGCCGCCCGATCCGCGTCTACCGCCCGCTCGAGGCGCCGGTCGCGGACTTCGTGCGGCAGCACGGACTGAACGGCTTCTACGACGGCGTCGCCGAGCGGCACCTGTGCTGCGGCATCCGCAAGGTCGAGCCGCTCGGCCGGGCGCTCGAGGGCCGCGACGCCTGGCTCACCGGGCAGCGCCGCTCCCAGGGGCCGGAGCGGGCCGCGCTGCAGCTCGAGGAGACCGACCTCGACCGCGGCATCGCCAAGCACAACCCGCTCGCCGACTGGTCGGACGAGGCGGTTCAGAGCTACATCGAGCGCCACGACGTGCCGGTCAACGCCCTGCATGCGCGCGGCTATCCGTCGATCGGCTGCGAGCCCTGCACCCGGGCCGTCAAGCCCGGCGAGGATCCGCGCGCCGGCCGCTGGTGGTGGGAGCGCGGCACGGCCAAGGAATGCGGCCTGCACCTGCCGCAGATCGTGGTCGAGCAGGCCGGCGCGCGATGAGCGCGCTGCTCGCACCGAACGCCACCCCCGACACCGCCGCCCGCTTCGATCACCTCGAATGGCTCGAGTCGGAGGCGATCTTCATCCTGCGCGAGGTCGCGGCGCAGTGCGCCGCGCCAGCCCTGCTCTTCTCGGGCGGCAAGGACAGCTGCGTGCTGCTGCGGCTGGCGGAAAAGGCGTTCCGGCCGCAGCGCTTCGGCTTTCCGCTGCTGCACATCGACACCGGGCACAACTTCGATGAAGTGATCGAGTTTCGCGACCGGCGCGCCGCCGAGCTCGGCGAGCGCCTGATCGTGCGCTCGGTCGACGACTCGATCCGCCGCGGCACGGTGCGCCTGCGCGGCGAGCTCGATTCGCGCAACGCGGCCCAATCGGTCACCCTGCTGGAGGCGATCGCCGAGCTGAAGTTCGACGCCTTGATCGGCGGTGCCCGCCGCGACGAGGAGAAGGCGCGCGCCAAGGAGCGCGTGTTCTCGTTCCGCGACGCCTTCGGCCAGTGGGAGCCGAAGCAGCAGCGCCCCGAGTGCTGGGACCTCTACAACGCCCACCTGCATCCGGGCGAGCACCTGCGCGTGTTCCCGATCTCGAACTGGACCGAGCTCGACGTCTGGCAGTACATCGAGCGCGAGCGCCTCGCCCTGCCGAGCCTCTACTTCTCGCACAGGCGCGAGGTGGTGCGGCGCGACGGCCTGCTCGTGCCGGTGACGCCGCTCACGCCGCCGAAAGCGGGCGAGGCGGTCGAGACCGCGTCGGTGCGCTTTCGCACCGTCGGCGACATCACCTGCACCTGCCCGGTGGAAAGCGACGCGGCGACGCTGGAGCAGATCATCGTCGAGACCGCGGGCGCCGACGTGACCGAGCGCGGCGCCACGCGCATGGACGACCAGACCTCCGACGCGTCGATGGAACGGCGCAAGCGCGAGGGGTATTTCTGATGACCGCAAGACTTCCCGATAACGCTCTCGAAGACCACGGCGTCCTCCGCTTCATCACCGCCGGAAGCGTCGACGACGGCAAGAGCACGCTGATCGGCCGGCTCCTCTACGACAGCCGCGGCATCCTCAAGGACCAGCTCGCCGCGCTCGCGCGTGCCGCCGAGCGCCGTCCCGGAGCGAACACCGCCGCCGGTCCGGCGCCGATCGATCTCTCGCTCCTCACCGACGGCCTCGAGGCGGAGCGCGAGCAGGGCATCACGATCGACGTCGCCTACCGCTACTTCGCCACTGCGCAGCGCAAGTTCATCATCGCCGACACCCCCGGCCACGAGCAGTACACGCGCAACATGGTGACGGCGGCCACCACCGCCGACGCCGCCGTGATCTTGGTCGACGCCACCCGGGTGAAGAACGGCGAGCTGCTCGCGCAGACCCGGCGCCATGCCGCGCTCGCCCACCTGCTCGGCATCCGCCAGGTCGCGGTGGCGGTCAACAAGATGGACCGGCTCGGCTTCGACCGCGATGCCTTCGAGGCGATCGTCGCTGCCTACCGGGCGCTTGCCGGGCGGCTGGGCGCCGGTGCCTTCACCGCGATTCCGGTCTCGGCGCTGGACGGCGACAACGTCGTCACGGCGAGCGGCCGGATGCCGTGGTACGCCGGACCGGCGCTGCTCGCCTGGCTGGAGGGCGCGCCCTCGGAGATCGACGCGCTGCGCGGCGCCGATGCGCCGTTCCGCTTTCCGGTCCAGCTCGCGCTGCGCGGCTACGACGTCGAGGGCGGCAGCGCCCGCGGCTACGCCGGCCGGGTGGCAAGCGGCTCGGTGCGGGTGGGCGCCGAGGTGCAGGTGCAGCCGAACGGCGCCACGGCGCGCATCGCCGCGATCGAGACCCACGACGGCCGGCTCGCGCAGGCGTTCACCGGCCAGTCGGTCTCGCTTCGCCTCGACCGCGAGCTCGACGTCTCGCGCGGCGACCTGATCGTCGCCGCCGCGGCGCCGGCGCGGCTGGCCAGCCGGTTCGAGGCCGACCTCGCCTGGCTCGACGACGAGCCGGCGCGGCCGGGCGCCAAGCTGTGGCTGCGCCACGGCGCGCGCAACCTCGCCGCGCGCGTGCGCCGGGTCGACCGGCTGCTCGACCTGCAGCAGGTCGAGTGGCGCGACGCCGCCCCTGCCGATGCGGCGCTGGCGCGCAACGACATCGCCCGGGTCGAGATCGAGACCCAGCAGCCGCTCGCGATCGACGCCTACGACGCGGTTCGCGCCGGCGGCGCCTTCGTGCTGGTCGACACGGCGAGCCATCGCACCGTCGCGGCGGGCATGATCCGCACGCCGGGGATCGCCCCCGGCTGACCCGGGCCTTGCGCAGCGGAGGGATTGGCCGCCCTCCCACAATCTGGCCATGAGCTACGTTCGCTGGCTGGTCCGATCGCGCCGCAATCCGTCGGCGATCCTGCTCTCGGTCCAGCTCCTCGGGATGCTGGTCTATCCGTTCATCGAGGGCACCGAGACCGGGCGGATCGCCTTCGGCGTGTTCGGCATCGCGGTGCTGATCTTCACCGTGCGGATCGTGCGCACGACGCCCGGGCTCACCTGGGTCTCGGCCGGCATCGCCCTGCCGGCGATCGCGCTGCAGATCGTCCAGGCGCTGCATCCGCAGCCCGGCGTGCTCGCGCTCTCGGCCGGCCTGGAGGCGCTGTTCTATTTCTACGCCGCCGGCAGCCTGATCGCCTACATGATGGCTGATCGCCACGCCACCACCGACGAGCTGTTCGCCGCCGGCGCCACCTTCACCCTGATCGCCTGGGCGTTCACCTGGGTCTTCATCCTGCTGCAGGCGCTCAGGCCCGGCTCGTTCGCCGCGGCGGTGAACGCAGACCAGTTGCGCACCTGGACCGAGCTGATGTACCTCAGCTTCGCGCTGCTCTCGAGCACCGGCATCGGCGACGTGATCCCGCTCAGCCCGATCACCCGCGCGGTGGCGGCGATCGAGATGTTCGTCGGCGTGATGTACCTCGCCGCGGTGGTGTCGCGGCTGATCGGGCTGACGCTGGTGCAGGCGCAGGATCGTCGCTAGGGAAAACACCGGATGGCCGAGACGCCCGAGCGTTCCGATCCCGTGCCGGCGGCGCGCGTGCAGATCGCGCTGCTCGGCCCTTTCGTCGCCCGCGCCGATGGCCGCGACGTCGAGCTGCCGGTGAAGAAGACGCGGGCGCTGCTCGCCTGGCTGGCGGTCGAGGGGCGGGCGTCGCGGCAGCGTCTTGCAGGCGTGCTGTGGGGCGATCTCGACGAGCCGACGGCGCGCCGCAACCTTCGCCGCGCCGTGCATCGGCTGCGCGCGGCGGGCCTCGGCGACGCCTTCGTCGCCGGCGACGAGGAGCTCGCGCTCGCCGAGGCGGTCGAGGTCGATTCGCGTCGCTTCGACCGGCTCGTCGACGGCGGCGCCCTCGCCGATGCGCTCGCGCTCTGCCGCGGCCCGTTCGGCGACGGCCTCGACGTCGACGACGCGCCGGCCTTCGACGCCTGGCTGCAGCCGCAGCGCGAGCGGCACGCGGCGCGGCGCCGCGAGGCGATCGCGCGCCAGGCGGCGGTGCTCGAGGCGGCGGGCGACCTGCGCGGCGCGCTGTCGTGGCGACGGCGCCTGTGCGACGACGACCCGCTGCAGGAGGCCGAATGGCGCGAGGTGATGCGGCTGCATGCCGCGCTCGGCGAGCGCGCCGAGGCGCTCGGCGCCTACGACACGATCGCTGCGGCCTTGCGCACCGACCTCGGCCTGGAGCCGCTTCCGGAAACGCATTTGCTGGCCGAGCGAATCCGCTCGCGGGACGCGGTGGCGGCCGACGGCGAGGTCGTTGCCGCAACGCGTGCCGGCGCCGCCTTGTCGCCGCCGAAGATCGGCGCCGTGCCCTTCGTCGCGCGCGACGCCGAGCTGCTGCGGCTGGCCTCGTCCGACGTGGCGCTGCGCCTCGTCTCGGGTGAGGCCGGCGTGGGCAAGTCGCGCCTCGCCCTCGAGGCGGCGCGGCGCGGCGCGCCGGCGCAGGCCGCCGTGGTGGTGGTGCGCTGTGCCGAAGGGTCGATGACGACGCCGTTCCACGCGCTGGCCGATGCGCTCCGGTCGGCGCAGGCGCGCGCCGCGCTGGCGACGCTTCCGGCGGTCTGGAAGCGCGACCTGGCGGCGTTGCTGCCGGAGCTGGGGCCGGCTGCCGCGCCGCGATCGCCCGAGCCCCAGGCGGACGGCCGGGACGAAGCACGCTCCCGGCTGCTGGAAGCGTTGGCGCAGGCGCTCGCCCACGTCGCCGGCGGGGGCGGCGCAGTTGTCGTCGATGACCTGCAGTGGGCCGACGCGTCGACCGTCGAGGCGGTGGCCCACGTCGTGCGTCGGCATGCGCAGGAGCCCGATGCCGTGCCGCGCGTCGTTGCCACGGCACGGCGGCACGAGCTCGCCGGCAATGGGTTCGCCACCGTGGCGCTGCAAGGCCTGGAGCGCGAGCAGCTGCTGGCCCGAACCGATCTCGAGCCCTTCGACGACTGGCAGATGCTGCAGCTCGTGCATGCGCTGTCACGGCGCGAGGGGGGCGTTCGCTTCGCCGCGCGGCTGGCGGAAGCGACGGCGGGCAACGTCTTCTTCGCCCTGGAGACGATCCGTGCGCTGCTCGAGAACGGCGAGCTGCGCGTCGATGCCGATAGCGGCTGGAGCACCCGTTTCGATGACAGCACGACCGGCTATGCCGAGCTGCCGCTGCCGCGCAGCGTCGTCGACGCCGTGCGCGAGCGGGTCGCCCGCGTCGGCGCTGCCGCGGCCCGCCTGCTCGAGACGGCGTCCCTCTCCGGTCCCGGCAGCACGCTCGCCGAGCTGCGCGGTGCGACCGCGCTCAGCGACTGGGAGGCGCTCGACGCGATCGAGCATGCGATCGACGCGCGGGTGCTGGAACGCGCGGGCGACGGCTACCGCTTCGCCCACGACCTGATCGCGCAGGCTGTGCGGCATGCGCTGTCGCCGGAGCGCGCCCGGCTCATCCATGGGCGGCTGGCGGCGGCGCTCGAACCGCTCGGCGCGGCGGCCGCGCGCGTTGCCGAGCACTGGCACGCGTCGGGCGACGCCGCGCGTGCCGCCGCGGCATGGGAGCGCGCCGGGGACGCGGCGTTGGCCCTGCACGCGGACCGCGAGGGGGCGACGCACTTCGAGCGGGCGGGCGATCTGACAACGGACGACGAGCGCGCGGTCCTGCTCTACCAGCGTGCAGCTCAGAGCCTGTTTCGGGTCACCGTCGGTGGCGACGATCCGGCGCTGGTGCGCCTGCTGGCGCGGCTCGAGGCGCGCGGCTCGCCGCTGGCCCGATTCACCTCGCTGCTGAACGGCGCCCACGCTGCCTCGTACCGGAGGCGCCACGCCGAGGCCTTGCGCCTCGCCCGCGCCGCGCTCGCCGCGACCATTCCGGGCCATCCGACCTTGTACCTGCACTCGCTGAGCATCGCGGCGTTCTCCGAATCGCATCTCGGACTGCTCGACGCCGGTTACGCCACCTACCTCGAAGCGCTGGCGTTCGCGCGGGATAACGACATCGTCCGCGGCGTGCCGATGATGGCGGCTTCGGCGAGCGACGTCGCGCAGCAGCGAAACCGCATCGACGAGGCGGCTCCTCTGGTGGAAGAAGCGCTTCGCGCCGGCCGCCTGGCGATGCCCGACGACATTCGCCTGGCGAACGTCCTCAGCCGGACTTCGCGCTACTGGCTGGTCACGGGCGACCGTGCCACCGCCGTACGCCAGCTGGAGGAGGCCACCGCGATCGCTGCCGCGCTGCGCGCATGGGGGTACCTGCCGGTCTACCTCGCCAATCTCTGCGAAGCGCTCGTCGACGACGGGCGCGCGGGCGAAGCAGAAGAGCGACATCGGGAGCTCCTGACCCACCCGGAGGAGGTGAAAGACGGTGTGTTCATCTACCTTGCCGCGTTCTCGCGCGCCGCCGTCGACGAGCAGCATGGCCGGCTCGGCGCGGCGATCACGCAGGCTCGGCTCGCCGTGCAGACGGCTGATCGTCACCTCGATTTCGACGAGCGTCGCGAGTCCCGGTTCGTCCTCGCCCGCCTGCTGGCGAGCGCAGGCGTCGGCGAACGGGCGCTTGCCGTCGCCGAAGAGGCCGGCGCGCTCGTGCCGGCAGACTGGCCGAACGTCCTGCTGCCGCTCGCGGTTGCGCGGGCGGCCGAGCAGCGCGCGAGCGATCCCGCCACCGCGCGCGACACGCTCGTCACTGCCCTGCGCACCCCTTTCGCCGACCGCATGCTGCATCCGGCGCTTGCCGAAGCGTGCCTCGAGCTCGGCCGCTGTCACATCGCGCTCGGCGACCCAACGGCGGCGCGCGCGGCCGTGACGGGGCTGCGGACGAGCGTCGCCGCGGAGGCGGCGGCCCTGGCGGTGCGCCTGACCGTTGCTGACGCCGCTCCGGACGCCACCGATCTGGCCGCCGCCGGCGACTGCCTCGAGGGCGAGCGCGTGCGCCCGACCGTCGCCCTCGACCTGATGCGCGCGCTCCAGCCGCACCTGCCCAGGCGCGTCCAGGCGCGCGGGCGCGAGCGCATGCGTGCCCTGGCGCAGCGCCTCGCCGATTCGCTGGGACCGGAGCCGGCGCTGCAGGGCGCGTTCATTCGCCGCCACCGCGACCTTCTGACCTGACGCCGAGCCGAGCATGTCGCCTGTCCGGGTTCAGCTGTTCGGCGTGCCGCGCGTCTTCCACGGCGATCGCGAGCTGGCCCTGACCGTGCGCAAGACGCTGGCGCTGTTCGTGTACCTGGCGGTCGAAGGGCCAACGTCCCGCGCCCGCCTCGCCGAGCTGTTCTGGGGCGGCCTCGACGAAGCGACCGCGCGGCGCAACCTGCGGCGCGCGTTGCATCGCCTGCGCGGCGCCGGGCTGGGCGAGGTGCTGGCCGCCGACGACGAGAAGGTCGGCCTCGTCGGTGTCGCTCACGGCCTCGGGGTCTTCGAGCGCCTGCGCGGCGCTGGCGAGGTGGCAGAGGCCCTGGCGCTGCGCTCGGGTGTGCTCTGCGACGGCCTGGAGTTGGAGGACGCCGAGTCGTTCGACGCCTGGCTGCGCGACCGGCGCGAGCGCTTCCTGCACGACTGGAGCGGCCTGGCAAGCGCGCATGCGCAAGGGCTCGAGGCCGCCGGCGATCTGGCCGGAGCGATTGCGCTGCAACGCCGGCTGCTCGTCGACGATCCGCTGCGCGAGGCCACCTACCGCGAGCTGATGCGGCTGCACGACGCGCTCGACCAACGCAGCGCGGCGCTGGAGCTGTTCGATCGCTGCGCGACGACGCTGCGCGACGAGCTGCACCTCGAGCCTCTGCCCGAAACCCGCCTGCTGGCCGAGCGGATCCGGGCGCGGCTCGGGCCGGGCCGGCCGAGCGCGACCGTGGGTTCCCCGGTCGGCGCGACGGCGGCGCGGCTCGAGTTGCAGAACGTGCCGCTGGTCGCACGCGATCGCGAGCTGGCGACGCTGACCGCGTGCTCCGAATCGGTGGTGCTGGTCGAAGGCGATGCCGGCGTCGGCAAGACGCGGCTGGCCATCGCGGCGTTGCAGCGCGCAGCCCGCGTCGCAGACGAAGACGCGCTGGCCGCGCCCGAATCGCTGCTGCGCGTACGCTTCACCGAGATGTCGTCGCTGACGCCGTTCCATGCGGTCATCGACGCCTTGCGCGAGCCCTCGATCGCCGCTCGGCTCGCCGGCCTCGGCGCGGCTTATCGCAACGACCTCTCGCGCTGGTTGCCGCAGGCGGGCCTCGATGCGAGCGCCGGAGCGGCGGCGGCCGATCCCGTGCCGGCGCAATTCCGCTCCCGCTTGCTCGAAGCGCTGGTGCAGGCGCTCGCGCTGGCCTCGGGTCCCGCCCGCGCGCTCGTGTTCGACGACCTGCAATGGGCCGATGCGTCGAGCATCGAGCTGCTGGCGCACCTGGCCCGTCGCCATCGGCAGGAGTCGGCGACCCTGGCCCGGGTGCTGGCGACGGCGCGCAGCGCCGAACTGGCCGACAACCCCGTCGCCGGCGCCGTGCTGCGCGAGCTCGCGACCGAGCGCCACCTCGCGCGCCTCCCGCTCGCGCCGTTCGACGAGTGGTCGATGCTGCAGCTCGTGCAACGGCTTTCGGGCAGCGAGGGCGGCGTGCGCTTCGCGACGCGCCTCGGATCGGCCACCGGCGGCAACGTCTTCTTCGCGCTGGAGACGATTCGCGCTCTGTTCGAGAGCGGCGAGCTGCGCGTCGAGCCCGGCGAGGGCTGGAGCACGCGCCACGATCCCACGACCAGCGACTACGCGGAGATGCCGCTGCCGGCGAGTGTCGTCGAGGCGGTGCGCGCGCGCCTGGCCCGGCTCGGCCCGGCGACGCAGCGAGTGCTCGAGACCGCGGCGCTCGCCGAGGACGGCAGCACGCTCGCCGAGATCCAGGGCGCGACCGCCTTGAGCGACTGGGAGGCGCTCGAGGGCATCGAGCGGGCGGTGGCGGCGCAGCTCGTCGACCGCTCGGGTAGCGGCTACCGGTTCACGCATGCGCTGGTCCGGGGCGCGATCTGTTCGGGTCTCTCCCCGGAGCGGCAGCGCCTGACCCACGCCAAGCTCGCCGCCGCGCTCGAGCCGCTGCAGGCCTCGCCGGCGCGCATCGCCCGGCACTGGGAGCGGGCAGGGCAGGCCGGAGCCGCGGCACGCGCCTGGGTCGGCGCGGCCGAGGCGGCCGCGGCCCTGCACGCGCACCGCGAGGCCATCGATCACTACGGCCGGGCGGCGGCGCTGGCGAGCGATCCCGAGCAGGCGTTCGAATGGCACGACCTGAGGCTCGCGCACATGATGAGGGCGAACCTCGACACCGATCGCGACGCCTTGCTGGCCGGGATGCTGACGCTGGCCGAGCGGATCGGGTCCGACGCCTTCATGTTTCGTGCCCTGCTGCGTGCCGCCGAAAGCGCGGCACAGGGGCGAAGGTTCCTCGACTGCGAACGGCACGTGATGCGCGCGCTGCGCGAGTTCCAGCCTCCCGACCCCCGTCGCCACCTGGTGGCCTTCGCGATCGCCGCGTTCGCGGCAGCGAAGCAGCTCGGCCGCGGGGAGGATGCGCTGGCTCGCTGGCGGGAGCAGCTCGAGGTCGCAGAGCGGAGCGAGCCGCGGGCGGTCGCGCGCGCCGCAGCTTCGGCCGCGTCGGTCGCGGTCGATCTCGACCGGATGGACGAGGCCAGGGCATTGCGCGACCGCGCTATTCACGCCCTGATGGTGATTCCGGAGACCGAGGCCATCATGCGCGCGCACGTCCTGAGCTACGCCTCGTTCGTGACGCGCGCCGAGGGTGATCGCGCGGCTTGCCTGGAAGAAGGCGGCCAGGCCCTGTCGATCGCCCGGCGCCTGCGCAACAGCCTGATGGAGCAGATGATCCTCGCCAACCGCTGCGAGACGCTGGTAGACGACGGCCAGCACGACGCGGCGGCCGCGGATTACGCGGCCTGCATTGCCACCTTCTCCGAGACCGACGCGCCGTACCCGCGCTACCTGATTGCCATGGTCGGCGTGCCGCTGTATCTCCTGCGCGGCGAGATCGGTTCGGCCGTCGAGGCGGCGCGCGCCGCCATTGCCGCCGCCGACGCGATCGATGAACAGGCCGACCGGCGCGACGCGCGGCTCCTGTGCGCCGGCGTGCTGGCGCAGATCGGCTCGGAGGCGCAAGCCCTGCGCCTCGCCGACGAGGCCGAGGCGCTGGCATCGTTGCCGGCCGGGCGCTTGTTGCTGCCTGCGGAAAACCTGCGCGCTGCCGCCGACTTCCGACGCGATCCGGCCTGCACGGCGGCGCGGCTGCGTCAGGCGCTGGCCGCGCCGCTCGCCGATCGCCTGGTGCATCCGCACATCGCCGCCGCCCGCGTGCTGGTCGGCCGCTGCGAGCTTGCCGCGGGCCGCCCCGAGGCGGCGCGCGAGGCGGTGCGCGGCCTGCGCTACAGCCTCGCCCTCGAGTCGGCGGCGCTGGCGGTGCGGCTCGACGCCGACCTGCAGCAGGCGCGCGACGACCCGGACCTGCGCGCCGAGGCGCTCGCCTGCCTCGACGCGGGTCGCCTGCCGCCGCTGCATGCCCTGGACCTGATGCGCAGCCTCGCGGCGCAGGCCGGCGGGCGCGACGCGGCCCGGTGGCGCGCTCGCATGCAGGCGACCGCGCAGGCGCTCGCCGACGCGTTGCGCGGCCTGCCGTCGCTGCAGGCGGCCTTCATTCGCCGGCATCGCGATCTCCTGACCTGAGGGCGCGCCGCGCCGGGGGCCTCCCTGCGGTCGGCGCACGGCGTTCCCTGAGCGCTCGCGGCAAAGCGGCGCCAGGGAACGATGCGGAAACGCCAGATCGCGACAGTGCGCTCGCGAGCTGCCCATGAACGAGCTTTCCGACCCCCGCCAGGACGACGCCGACGAGCGCCGCTTCGCGCTCTCGGTCTGGCCGCAGACGCCGCACCGACCCTGGCAGGCCGAGGTGAGTCAGGCGGGAGCGGCCGAGCGGATCCGCTTCGACCGCCCGGTCGACCTCGTGCTCTATCTGACCGAGCTGTCCCATTCCCCCGACTGGCATCCGCGCGGTCTGCGCTGAAGACACCGAGAGAGCCGATTGCACCCCGCCCATTCAAGAAGGAACCACGCCATGACTCTTGCCTGTCCCAAGCCGAGTGCGCCGCGAGACTTTCGCACTGCCGTTCGCTGCCTGCTCGCCGCGGCGGCGTCGATCGCTGCCGGCGTGACCAGCGCCGCCGACTTCAGCGTCGGCGCGGGTGCAGGGGCTGACCGGGGCCGTGTCGACTGCGTCGACTCGTTTCCGTGCGACCGGAGCGCCGCCCACTGGAAGCTTTTTGCCGCCTACCGGATCAGCGAGACGGTCGACGTGCAAGCCGTCTTCTTCGACGCCGGCCGATTCAAGGGCGGCGACACGACGCCGCTCGGCACCGAGTTCGGCGGCCGGTTCGAGGTGAGCGGCTTCGGCCTCACCGGCGGCTACCGCTGGCAGCTCGCGCCGGCGTGGAGCCTGGGCGTGCGGGCCGGGGTCGCGTCGGTCCGCACGCGCTTCGACTACGCGGATCCGGCCTTCGGAAGCGCACGCAAGACGACGTTCCAGCCGCTTGTCGGCGTCGGCCTCGGCTACGCGGTCACGCCGAGCCTGCGCCTCGGCCTCGACTACGACGTGACGCGATTCAAGGTGCATACGACCCATGGTTCGTTGCAGATGCTCGGTCTCGCCGCGCAGTACTCATTCTGAAAGCGGATCGATCATGAAGGCCACTCATACCCTCCCGCGACCGGTCGCTTTTTCCGGCTTTCGCGTAGCGATCCGGCGCATGGCGCTGGCCGGCCTGTGCCTGGCGCTCGCCGCATGCGGCGGCAGCGCCGACGCGCCGCCACCGCCGGAAAGCGTTCCCGTCGTCCTGACCCAACCGGTCGACCAGAGCGTGGTCGTGGGCAGCGCGGCCACCTTCGGCGTCGCCGCTACCGGCGCCGCGCCGCTCGCGTACCAATGGTCGAGCAGCTCCGACGGAACCACCTTCACCGCCATTGGCGGCGCCACCGGCGTCGGCTACAACACCGGCGCGACCGCGCTGAACCAGAGCGGAACGTTCTATCGCGTGACCGTCAGCAACAGCCTGGGCAGCGTCACGAGCAGCGCGGCACGCCTCACCGTCACGCCCGCCGTGGTTGCTCCGGCGATCACCGTGCAACCGGCCGACCAGACCGTGACCGCGCCGGCGACCGCCACCTTCAGCGTCACCGCCACCGGCACCACGCTGGCGTACGAGTGGCAGTCGAGCAGCGACGCCGGGCTGACATTCACTCCGGTGGCCGGCGGCCCGAATGCACCGAGCCTGGCAGTCACCAACACCGCCGCGTCGCAGAACGGACAACGCTATCGCGTCCGGGTGAGCAACAGTGCCGGCAGCGTCACCAGCAGCTCGGCGCTGCTGACCGTGAACGCGGCGCCGAGCGCGCCCTCGTTCACCGCCCAACCGGCATCGCAGACGATCGTCGCCGGCGCGGCGGCGAGCTTCACCGTCGCGGTCACCGGCACCCCGGCGCCGGCGCTGCAGTGGCGCATCAACGGGGTCGCCCTGAGCAACGGCGCCCAGGCGAGCGGCGCTTGCGCGGGCACCACCGTGGCCGGCGCCAGCAGCACGACGCTGGCGCTCACGGCCGTGCCCATCGGTTGCAGCGGCGCGGTCTTCAGCGCCGTCGCCAGCAACGGCGTGAACCCCGATGCCACGAGCAACGGCGCCACGCTGACGGTCAACGCGGCAGCCGCGGCGCCGAGCATCGCGCTGCAGCCGGCCGACGCATCGGTGGTGGCGCCGGCCGCCGCAAGCTTCAGCGCCGCTGCCAACGGCGTGCCCTCGCCGACCGCGCAGTGGCAGCAAAGCACCGATGCGGGCGTGACCTGGACCAACATCACGGGGGCGACCAGCGCGAGCTTCACCACCCCGGCGACCGTGCTGGCCGACAGCGGCAAGCGTTTCCGCGCGGTGTTCACCAATGCCTCGGGCAGCGTGAACAGCAACGCGGCGACGCTGACGGTATTGGCAGCGCCTCCGGCCGACACGTTCGAGGGCCCGGCCGGCGTTGCCCTCAACGCTGCGGGCAACCTCTACGCCGCCGACGCGCGCCACGATGCGATCTACAGGATCACGCCTGCCGGCGTCGCCAGCGTGCTGGCCGGCCTGCCGGACACCGGCGGCAGCGCCGATGGCACGGGCAGCGCGGCCCGGTTCGCCAACCCGTTGGGCATCGCCGTCGATCCTGCCGGCAACGTCTATGTCGCCGACAGCGCCAACAACACGGTCCGCAAGATCACGCCGGCCGGCGTCGTCACCACGCTGGCCGGCCAGGCGGGTGCCGGCGTGGGCAGCGCCGACGGCACCGGCAGCGCGGCCCGTTTCGACGGCCCGGAGGGCATCGCCGTCGACGCCGCGGGCAACGTGTACGTGGGCGACACCGGCAACCACACCATCCGCAAGATCACGCCGGCCGGCCTGGTGACGACACTGGCTGGCCTCGTCGACAACTCGGGCAGCGCCGACGGCACCGGGACCGCCGCACGGTTCAATCAGCCGGTCGGCCTGACGCTCGACGCCGCCGGCAACGTCTACGTCGCCGACCGGCAGAACGCCACCATCCGGATGGTCACGCCTGCCGGCGCGGTGACGACGGTGGCGGGCTTGGCGGGGAATATCGGCACGGCCGACGGCACCGGCAGCGCTGCCCGGTTCTTCGCCCCCGAGGGCGTGGCGGTCGATGCGGCGGGCAATGTCTACGTCGCCGACACGGACAACCACGCCATCCGCAAGATCACCCCCGCAGGGGTGGTCACCACGCTGGCCGGGCTGGCCGGCACGTTCGGCAGTGCGAATGGCACGGGCGGCGCGGCCCGGTTCAGGAGCCCGGTCGGGATTGCCGTCGATGCTGCCGGGAATCTGTACGTCGGCGACAACGGCAACGAATCGATCCGGAAGATCACGCCCGCGGGTGTCGTCACGACCTTCGCGCAGTAGGCGCCGGGCAACACGGAGATCGACAGCATGACTCTCATCGACATCGGGCGCACCGCGCGGGCGCTGGCTCTTTCCTTCGCCGTCGCCGGCATCGCGGCGTGCGGCGGCGGCGGTGGCAGCGACGCGGCGCCGCCCGACACGCAGACGCTCGGCACCGTGGCGAGCAGCGTCACCTCGAGCGACGGCAAGGTCACGGTCGGCGTCGGCGACAACGCCTTGCAGGCGCCGGTGACGATCTCGATCGCGCCCGCCACGCCCGACGCGGCGACCGCCGCCGACCCGAGCTACGTGCCCGGCACGACCTACACCTACACCGCGCCGGCGATCCAGGTGCCCGACCAGGTGCTGATCACGATCGAGTCGCCCGCCGCGATGGGCGCGGCGGTGGCCCCGCCGGGACGCAAGCTGGCGCTGGCTCTGCCGCCCGGCTACATGCCGCCGCCGACCTGCCTGGTCAACCAGTCCGGTCCGCCCGTGACCTGGCAGCCGGTCGTGAACATCATCGTCCAGGGAACCCAGTGCCCGACCTCGCCGGCGCCGGGCTGCCAGAAGATCTACCAGTTCGGCACCGGGGATCAGCAGCAGGCGCTGTGCGCGCCGGTCCAGGACGTGATCATCGTGCCGGCCGTCGACTACATCGTCTGCCCCGAGGGTTACGTCGAGGTCACGTCCGACCCCTTCTTCGCCGACATCGCCGCCGAGCACGGCAACGGCCGCATCTGCCAGCGCTACACGGTGCAGGCGCCGCCGGTGCTCGTCGGCCCGCGCGGGACGACCGTCAACTGCCAGCCGAGCAAGGGCAAGTTCATCTGCCCGGCGCCGGCGATTCCCAGCGGAACCTATTCGGTGCTCTGGGACAAGACGCCGCCGCCCGATCCCTACATCGACCTGGCCAACAGCGGCAGCGGCATCGGCTTCTGGCTCGAGGAGAACGGGCCGCCGGACATGATCCACGTGCGCCTCAAGGCGAACGACCCCGACGGCATCGGCGGCATCGAGCTGGTCGAGATCCTGCCGTTCGTCTCCAGCACCCTCGACGCCGCCAACGGCGAGCTGCCGGTGGCGGTGCGCTGGAGCGCACCCACGGCTCCGTTCAAGGCGAGCAAGGTGACGAGCTACGACAGCGGCGTGTTCATGATCCCCTACACGTACACCGATCCGCCGGAGCGGCGCTTCCGGGCCCGCGTCTTCGATCGCGCCGGAAACAGCACCAACAAGAACTCGTCGGAAGTGCTGCTCGGCTTCTACAACCGCATCACGATCGAGAGCTTCACCGTCACGCCGTCTTCGGTGCAGTTGCCGGGAGGTCCGGTGACGCTGTCGTGGAGCATCAAGGGGGCGCAGGCCGCGAGCATCGACCAGAGCGTCGGCGCGATCACGGTCAACCCGTCGACCTCCTCGGCGAGCACCGGATCGAGGGTCGTCGACGTCGCCGCCGGCACGACCTTCACCTTGACCACGACCCATCCGACCCGACTGACGCGCACCGCCGTGGCGACCGTGACGGTCGGTGCCGACGTGACACCGCCGAGCGTTTCGCTCGCTGCCGCGCTGACGACCGTTACCGCGCCGGGCTCGACCACGCTGACGGCGACCGCGAACGACCTCTCCGGGGTCACCAAGGTCGAGTTCTACCGCGGTGCGACCCTGATCGGCACCGACACGACCGCGCCGTACACGCAGGCCGTGAGCTTCACGCCGGCCGACATCGGCAACGTCGCGTTCACCGCCAAGGCCTTCGATACCGCGAACAACAGCACGACCAGCGCGGTCGTCACCGTGGCTGTCGGGGCCGATGTGACGCCGCCGACCGTGAGCCTGCTCGCCAACCCCGCCACCGTGCTGGTGCCGGGCTCGACCACGCTGCAGGCGACGGTCAGCGACAACATCGGCGTCACCAAGGTCGAGTTCTATCGCGGCGCGACCCTCATCGCCACCGACACTGCGGCGCCGTTCCAGACCCAGGTCGACTTCACCTCGGCCGACCTCGGCACGGCGACGTTCACCGCGAAGGCGTTCGACGCCCAGAACAACAGCACCACCAGCGCGGCGGTGAACGTGCTCGTCACGACGCCTTCCGCAGGCGACACCTACGCAAGCCCGACCGGCATCGATGCCGGCAACACCACCTGCGCGCAGGCCAACCCCTGCCGCTCGATCGCCCTCGCGGCGGCGACGGCGCAGGCGAACAAGACGGTGTGGCTGATGAACGGCGTCTACGACGGCACGACCCAGCCCGCGCCGATCGCGATTCCCGCCGGGCTGACGCTGCGTGCGCTGACGCCGGGGCTGGCGAGCATCGGCCAGGGGATCGTGCTGCAGGGGAGCGCGACGGTGGTCGGCGTGGTGCTGCGGCGCAACGGCTTCGGCGACTTCGGGTCGATCGCCGCCTCGGCCGGCAGCGTGACGATCGACGGCGTGAAGGCCGTCGGCGTGTCCACCATGGGCAGCACCTTCCCCGCGGTGCTCGCACTCTCGGGCACGGCGCACGCGACGATGACGCCGGGCAACATCGCCGACTACACCGACGAGCTGCCGCCGGCGGGCCAGGGCGTCTCGATCTATGCCACTCTCGCCGGCAACGCCTGGCTGACGGTCAACGGCGGCCTGTTCGGCGGCGCCAAGCTCGGCGGCTCGGACGGCGTGAACGGCGCCTTCAACCGCGGCGCGTTCAACATGACCGGCTCGAGCCGGCTCGATCTGAACAACGTCGTCCTCAACGTCGAGTCGAGCGGCATCTTCCTTTACGGCGACGCGACCCAGGTCAACCTCACCGGCACCACGCTGAACGCCGCGGCCAACGTCGGCCCGGGCTACGGCATCCACGCGGCGAAGGGCACGCCGCAGGTGACGCTCGTCAACTCGGCAATTGCCGGCTTCGACAACGCCTACACCCACGGCTCGGCCGGCATCTCCGTCGGCACCTTCGCCCAGCCGGGCGTGGCGCTGACGCTCGCGACGACGAACAGCTCGATCACCTCGAACAACCTCGGCGTCCATGTCAACGACAACGGCTCGTCGCTCTCGTCGCTCACGTGGACCGGGACGAACACGAGCGTCGCCATCAACACGCACGGCGGCATCATCTGTCGCGACCCCTGCAACGTGGACCTCGCAGGCGGCGAGCTGAGCGAGAACGCGACCAACGATCCGGCGGCCAACGCCAACATGTTCCACGGCGGGGTCTGGATGGGCCTGGCGACGAAGACCTACCAGCTCAAGCTGCGCAACATGATCATCGTCGATAACAAGAGCACCGCCGGCAGCAATGCCAGCTCGAGCAGCAACTCGGGGGTGACGATGGCCGGCAACGCGTCGTCGGTGTTCGACCTCGGCACCGCCGCTTCGCCCGGCACCAACCTGATCCAGGGCAACACCAGCAGCGCCCAGACCAGCGGGCTCAACGTCAACGTCGCCGCCGGCGTGACGGTGAACGCGGTTGGCAACACCTTCGCGCCGAACGTGCAGGGCGCCAATGCGCAAGGCAAGTACCAGCTCGGAGCGGCGCCTTGCAGCGCCTCGAGCTGCAATCTCACCTCGGGCATCGGCGCGAACTTCCGGATCACGAGCGGCACGCTGCGCCTCGCCCAATAGCCATCCTTCGAGGAGAACCACGACCATGGTTGCCTGTCGCCGCATGAATTCGACGTCGTTGCTCGGCCTGGTCTGGGCAGGCCTCGTCCTCCTGGCGGGGCCGAACGCCGGCGCCGCCGTGAATCACCCGATGGACCCCCTCACCGCCGACGAGATGCTCGCCGCCGCGAACCTGCTGCTGCAGGGGAGGGCGGCGCAGCCCGGGGCCGTGTTCCAGAGCATCGAG
>JANMCC010000108.1:0-11146 GCA_031360885.1 Burkholderiales bacterium
CGACGCGCTCGCCTTCGCCCACTCCAAGGGCGTGATCCACCGCGACATCAAGCCGGCCAACATCTTCATGGTCGGCCGCACCCAGCCGCGGGTGCTCGACTTCGGCATCGCCCGGATCACGCACCAGCGCGAAGGCGGCGATGCGATGAACGGCGCCGGCTCGCCCTACTACATGGCACCCGAGCAGGTGCGCAAGGAGTCGGGCGACCGCCGCACCGACGTGTTCTCGCTCGGCGTCGTCCTCTACGAGCTGCTCACCGACACCAAGCCGTTCGACGGCGAATCGCTCAAGGTCATCACCAACGCCGTGCTCGAGCACGAGCCGCCGCTGGCGAGCAAGGTCGACAAGGCCGTGCCCAGGGCGCTGGCCGAGATCGCCGCCCGGGCCATGGCCAAGGACCCGGAGCACCGCTTCCGCTCGGCCCGCTCGTTCGCCCGCGAGCTGCGCCAGTGGCTCGACGCCAACCCGGTAGGCCCCGAGGGCGAGGCGCTGGCCGGCGCTGCCGCGGCGCCGCAGCCGCCGCGCCGCCGGGCACCCTGGATCGCCGCCGGCGTGCTCGCGGTCGTCGCCGTGGGCAGCGCCGCCATCTGGTGGCAGGGCAGCACCCCCGCGCAATTTGCCGTCGTTGCGGGCTCGGCCGGCAGAACCGCCCTGCCGTCGGCAGCGACCCGCTCGCTGGCACCGGCGGTCGCGGCGGCGCCCGCTTCGGCCCTTGCGGCCGTGCCTTCGCCCGCGGTCGCGGCCGATCCCGCCGTCGCCGCCGCGCCCGCTCCCACGGTGCCGGCGACGCCGCTCGCGGCCCCTGCCGCCCTGACCGTCGCCCCGACCGCGGCACCGCAGTCGGCGGCGCCTCAGACCGCCGCCGCGCCATTCCCGACCGGCGCGAACAACCCCGCGGCGCAGGAGGCGCTGCTGCTGGCGAGCATCGTTCCCACGCCGTCGCTGGTCACGGCCACGACCTCCGCCTCGCCGACGAACGCGACCCCGGCCGCGGCCCCGGCCAAGGAGGCCCAGCCGAAGGAGTCGGCCAAGGAGCGGCGCGCGCGCGAGGCCAGGGAGCGAGAGCGCGACCTGCGCCTGGCCGCAGCGCAGCCCGCCGTCGCGGCCACCGGGCTGGTGCGGATCGCGGTCAGCCCCTGGGGCCAGGTCGAGGTCGACGGTGCCGCCTCGGGCGCGGCGCCGCCCCTGACCGAGCTGAACCTCAGCGAGGGCCGGCACCAGATCGTCGTCCGCAACGGGGATTTCGCGCCGTTCGTCGCCACGGTCAACGTCGTCGCCGGCCAGACCACGTCGATCCGCCACAAGTTCGGGTCCTAGGATGGCCGAGCGCGGGGCCCTGACCCGCCTCCCAGCCGCGCTAGCATCGGCCGCCTGCCTTTTCTTCGCCGCCTGCGCGCAAACGCCGCCGGCGACAGCTCCGGTCGGCCTGCTCGACGTGAGCGGGCGGCCGGCCGAAAAGGCCCTGCTCGACGGCCTGAAGGCTTATGACGACGCCCAATACGACACCGCGGAACGCCAGTTCCGGCTCGCCCTCGCCCTCGGCCTGGCTTCGGCCAAGGACCGGGCCGAGGCGCACAAGCGGATGGCGTTCATCCATTGCGCCGCCGGCCGCCTGGAGCCGTGCGCAGCCGAGTTCCGGGCCGCCCGCCAGGCCGACCCGTCCTTCGCCCTCGACCGCTCGGAGGCCGGACATCCGGTCTGGGGCCCGGTGTATCGCAAGGTCGTTCCGAACTGATCGCGCCGACCGCGCCGCGGTTCGATGACGGCAGCGCGCCACGCCGGCTCGCCCGATCACGCCACGGCCTTCCGCTGGCCCGTGCGAATCTACTGGGAGGACACCGATGCCGCCGGCATCGTCTTCTACGCCAACTACCTCAAGTTCTTCGAGCGCGCCCGCACCGAGTGGCTGCGCAGCCTCGGCTTCGAGCAGGAGGTGCTGCGCGCCGAGGCCGGCCTCGGCTTCGTCGTCACCGATACGGAACTGCACTACCGCGAGCCGGCGCGCCTCGACGACATGCTCGAGGTGACCGTCCTGGTCGCCCATGTCGGCCTGGCGAGCATGACCGTGGCGCAGCAGGCGCGGCGGGCCGGCCGCTTGCTTGCGGAGGGCACGATCCGGGTGGGCTGCGTCGACCTCGGAACTTTCCGGCCGCGGCGCGTGCCTGACGACATCCTCGCGAAGCTTCGCGGCCACCGACAACAAGAACCGAACCGATGACCCAGGATTTCTCGATCGTCACCCTCGTCCTGCATGCCAGCCTGGTGGTGCAGATCGTCATGGTCGGGCTGCTGCTCGCCTCGCTCGCGAGCTGGACGGTGATCTTCGGCAAGCTGTTCGGCCTGCGCAAGGCGCGCGCCGGCAACGACGAGTTCGAGCGCGAGTTCTGGGCGGGCCGCAACCTCAACGACCTGTTCGCCGACGCCACCAAGAAGGCGCCGCGCTCGGCGATGGAGCGGATCTTCGCCTCGGGCATGCGCGAGTTCTTCAAGCTGCGCGAGAAGCGCGTCGCCGACACCGGCGCCCTGCTCGACGGCGCCCGCCGGGCCATGCGCGCGAGCTTCCAGCGCGAGCTCGACACGATCGAGTCGAACCTCTCGTTCCTCGCCTCGGTCGGCTCGGTCTCGCCCTACGTCGGCCTGTTCGGCACGGTGTGGGGAATCATGCACGCCTTCATCGGCCTGTCGAACCTGCAGCAGGTGACGTTGGCGACGGTGGCGCCCGGCATCGCCGAGGCGCTGGTCGCCACCGCGATCGGCCTGTTCGCGGCGATCCCCGCGGTGATCGCGTACAACCGCTTCGCCCGGCAGATCGACCGCATCGCCACCCAGCTCGAGAGCTTCATCGAGGAGTTCTCCAACATCCTGCAGCGCAACGCCGGCGCCATGCCGAAATGAAGCCCCCACGCTCACTTCGTTCGCTGCCCCCCGAGGGGGCGCGGCCGGCCTTGGGGCGGCCCGGCGGTCGGCCGGCTCCCCGCTGACATGCCTTCCACCATCCACCGCAGCGGCTCGCGCCGACGCACGATCAGCGAGATCAACATGGTCCCGTTCATCGACGTCATGCTGGTGCTCTTGATCATCTTCATGGTGACCGCGCCGCTCATCACCACCGGCATCGTCGACCTGCCGAGCGTGGGCAAGAGCAAGGCGCGGCCCGAGCACTTCGTCGAGATCGTCGTCGGCGCCGACGAGCAGCTGAAGATGCGCGTCGACGGCAAGGACTCGGCGCCGCTGCGCCTCGCCGACCTCGCCGCCCGCGTGACCGCGGTGCAGGCCGGCAATGCGAACACGCCGGTCGTGATCTCGGCCGACCGCAACGTGAAGTACGAGACCGTGGTCAAGGCGATGGACGTTCTGCAGCGCGCCGGCGTGCAACGGGTCGGACTCTCGGTCAAGCAGGGCACGCCGTGAGCTCGGGCACCGCATGAGCGCCGCCGCCCTCGCCCACGACGCGTTCGCCCCGCGCAGGCCGCCGGGCATGGGCCCGGGCCTCGTGCTGGCGCTGCTCGCGCACGCGCTGCTGATCGCCGCCCTCGCCTGGAGCGTGAACTGGAAGACGAGCGAACCCGAGGGCGTGGTCGCCGAGCTCTGGTCGACGCTGCCGCAGATCGCCGCGCCGCGGGCCGTGGTCCCCGAGCCGCAGCCACCGGTGGTCGAGCCGCGGCCGGCGCCGCCGGTGCCGCGACCCGAGCCGGTGGCGCCGCCGCGCGTAGACGCGCAGATCGCGATCGAGCGCGCCGAAGCGGCGAAGAAGGCCGAGGCCGCCAAGCGCGAAGAGGCGCGCCGCGCCGAGGCCGAGCGGGAGAAGGAGCGCGATCGGCAGCGCCTCGCCGACGAGCAGGCCGAGAAGAAGAAGCTCGCCGAGAAGGCGCGCCAGGACGAGGCGAAGCAGGCGGCGGTGCGCGAGGCCAACCTGCGAAGGATGATGGCCCAGGCGGGCGCCAGCGACGATCCCGCGGCCAGCGGCAAGGCGGCGCAGACCTCGGGACCCTCGGCGGGCTACGCCGGCCGCATCAAGGCGCGGATCAAGCCGAACATCGTCCTCACCGCCGACGTCAGCGGCAACCCGCTGGCGACGGTCGAAGTGCGGCTCGCGCCCGACGGCACCATCGTCAGCCGCAAGCTCACGAAAAGCAGCGGCTCGCCCGCCTGGGACGAAACCGTGCTGCGCGCGATCGACAAGACCGAGGTGCTGCCGCGCGACACCGACGGCCGCGTGCCGGCCTCGATGTCGATCGACTTCCGGCCGCGCGAATAGGGCACGGCGCGCCGGTCTTCAGGCTTCTCGCGCCGGGGCCTTGGCCTGGGCGAGCTGTTCCTCGAGACGGACGATGTCGGCCGAGAGCCGGCCGGCAACCAGGCCGATCAGCTCGAAGCCGAAGCCGGGGTTCTGGTAGTAGATCTGGCGCACCGTGTTCTGGTTGACGCTCAGCACCTTGCAGTCTTCGGCGCAGCGCGCGGTCAGCGTCCGCCGCTTGTCGGGGGAAAAGAAGGCGATCTCGCCGAACACCTTGCCCGGCCCCACGGTCACCCCGATCTCGACGAACTCAACCCGTCCCGAAGCGAGCAGATAGAGGTGGCGGGCCTCGTCGCCCTTCTTGAAGAGGACGTAGCCCTTCTTGCGCTTGGTCGCCTTCATGTACGGCGTGAGCCAGATGCCCGACGTATCGGTGCTTGCTGCGGCGGCCGAGACGTCCTGGGTCAGGCGCCGCATCTCGCGCAGCCGGGCGATGTTGATCGGCAGCAGGATCGCGTGCAGCACCGCCAGCACGGGCGCGCCATGGAGCGCGCCGTAGGCGAGAAAGCCGCAGTTGCTGCCCACGGCCAGCCAGCGCAGCGGCACCATCGTCTTGACGAAGGAGCTGGTGACGGTGAGCCCGGCCGCCAGCGCGACGGCGAGCAGCGCCGCGATCTCGATCGGCGAGGACAGCGCGGCGACGACGGCCGTCTTCGCGTGCTCGAGGATCTGATCCAGCGTCATGGGCAACCCATCGCCTCAAGGCTCGAGAACCAGGCCGCCCACATAGGCGAGGCTTTGGCTGTGCGTGTTGTCCGCGTCGGCGCCGATGGCGATGGCGATGATGGGCGGCATGGTCGGGCTCTCCCCGCCAAAGAGCTTGACGAAGTCGGCGGCAACGTCGCGCCGCTCGCTCATCCATTGGCGCAGCGGCGTGGTGCCGCTGCGCACGACGACGTAGCGCATGCGCCGGGTGAACGCGTTGTCGAGCATGGTCCCTGCCGGGAGGTTCGCGTCCCAGACGTAGCAGACCGTCGCCGCCGGCACCGTGTCGGGGGTCTTGGAGCGGGCGATGCGCAGGATCTGCCGGTCGGCGAACGGAACGTTCTCGATCGCGTGGTCGAAGAAGACGCAGACCTTCACCGCCGTGTCGTCGCCGGCGCGGGTGCGCAGATCGCTGGCCTCGATCGGCTTTTCCATGCGCCATTGCCACGCGAGCTGGGCACTGCCGGAAGCGATGCGCACCGGATACACCAGGTTGCCGTACGACTCCTTGGCCTCGACCCGCAGGGCGCGTACGCCGTCGACCTCGACCACCGAGAACTGGGTGAACGGCTTGGTCTGCTGCGGCAGGCCGACCACGCGCCAGGGCGCCGCCGGCTTGCCGCCCTCGGCAACGATCGGGATCGGGAACGGAAGCGTCTCGGCGCAGGCCAGGGCCGGCAAGGCGGTGGCGAACAGGACGAGGGCAAGGCGATGCAGCATGGCGGGCTCCGGACAGGCGAAAGGAGCGATTGTCAAGCCGGCGGCGCTTCGGCGGTGCCGTAGCTGCCGCCGCCGGGAGACTCGATCACGAACACGTCGTCCACGCCCATCTCGATCGAGGCGATGTGGTCGAGGGCGACCCGGCTGCCGTCGGCCCGCTCCACCCGGTTGATGCCGGGCGCGCCGGCGCCGCCGCCGTGCGCGCCGAAGGCGCCCTGGTGGCGGTTGTTGGAGAGGATCGAGGCCGTCATCGGCTCGAGGAAGCGCACCCGCCGCACCGCGCCGTCGCCGCCGTTCCAGCGGCCGCGCCCGCCCGAGCCCGGGCGGATCGCGTAGCTGTCGAGTCGCACCGGGAAGCGGAACTCGAGCACCTCGGGATCGGTGAGGCGCGAGTTGGTCATGTGCGTCTGCACGACCGAGGTGCCGGCGAAGCCCTCGCCGGCGCCCGAGCCGCCGGAGATCGTCTCGTAGTACTGGTAGCGCTCGTTGCCGAAGGTGAAGTTGTTCATCGTCCCCTGCGAGGAGCCCATGGTGCCGAGCGCGCCGTAGAGCGCGTTGGTGATGCAGGTCGAGGTCTCCACGTTGCCGGCGACCACCGAGGCCGGCGGCTCGGGGTTGAGCATCGAGCGCGCCGGGATGATCACCTTCAGCGGCTTCATGCAGCCGGCGTTGAGCGGAATCTCGTCGGCGACCAGGGTGCGAAAGACGTACAGCACCGCCGCCATGCAGACCGCGGTCGGCGCGTTGAAGTTGTTGGCGAGCTGCGCCGAGGTGCCGGTGAAGTCGATCTCGGCGCTGCGATTCGCGGCGTCGACCCGGATCGCCACCCTGATCACCGCGCCGTTGTCGAGCGGCAGGGCGAAGGCGCCGTCCTTCAGCCTGGTGATCACCCGCCGGACCGACTCCTCGGCGTTGTCCTGCACGTGCCGCATGTAGCTCTGCACGACCGCCAGCCCGTACTGCGCGACCATGGCGCGCAGCTCGCGCACGCCCTTCTCGTTGGCCGCGACCTGCGCCTTCAGGTCGGCGAGGTTCTGCTCCGGGTTGCGCGAAGGATGCTCGCCGCTGCGCAGCAGCGCGCCCATCTCGGCTTCGAGAAAGCGCCCGCCTTCGACCAGCTTGACGTTGTCGATCTGCACGCCCTCTTCCTCGATCCGGGTCGAGAACGGCGGCATCGAGCCGGGGGTCGTGCCGCCGATGTCGGCGTGGTGACCGCGCGAGCCGACGTAGAACGTCGGCGCGTCGCCGGCGTCGCCCTCGAGGTAGACCGGCGTCACCACGGTGACATCCGGGAGGTGCGTGCCGCCGTGGTACGGATCGTTCAGCCCGTACACGTCGCCCGGCGACATCTTGCCCGCGTTACGAGCGATCACGGTCTTGATCGATTCGCTCATCGAGCCCAGGTGCACCGGCATGTGCGGCGCGTTGGCGATCAGGTTGCCTTCGGCGTCGAACAGGGCGCAGGAGAAGTCGAGCCGCTCCTTGATGTTCACCGAGTAGGCGGTGTTCTGCAGCTGCAGCCCCATCTGCTCGGCGATGTTCATGAACAGGTGGTTGAACACCTCGAGCAGCACCGGGTCGACGGTGGTGCCGATCGCCTGGCGCGTCGCGCGCGGCGCGACCCGCTCGAGCAGGAGGTGGTCGAGCGCGGTGATGCGCGCCCGCCAGCCCGGCTCGACGATCGTCGTCGCGTTCCGCTCGGCGACGATCGCCGGCCCGTCGATCACGTGGCCGGGCCGCGCATCGTCGCGCTCCACCAGCGCGGCGTCGTGCCAGCAGCCTTCGCTGAACAGTCGCACGCTCGCCTTTGTCGGCGCCGGCCCGCTGGCGGCGAGCGCGTGCCGCGCCTCGGATGGCGCATCGCCGGCGCCGACCGCCTCGACCGACACCGCCTCGACGATCAGGCGGCGCTCGCTCATCAGGAAGGCGAAGCGCTGCCGGTAGACGGCCTCGTACGCCGCCTGCACCGCGGCAGCGTCGCCGAAGGGCACGACGATCGCCGAATCGGTGCCTTCGTAGCGCACGTGGACCCGGCGGTGGACGACGATCTGCGCCCGCGCCACGCCCTGGCGCTCGAGCTCGGCCAGCGCCTCGGCGGCGAGCGCATCGAGCCGCTCGCCGGGCGCGGCGCCGGCCGAAGCGAGCGGAAGCTCGATCGCCGCCTGGCGCAGGGTCGCCTGGTCCGCCAGGCCCATGCCGTAGGCCGAGAGCACGCCGGCCAGCGGATGCACGAACACGCGCGACATGCCGAGCGCGTCGGCGACGCGGCAGGCATGCTGGCCGCCGGCGCCGCCGAAGCACTGCAAGGTGTATCTCGTGACGTCGTAGCCGCGCGAGACCGAGATCTTCTTGATCGCGTTGGCCATGCCGCCGACGGCGATGTCGATGAAGCCCTCGGCCACCTGCTCGGGCGAGCGCGACGTGCCGGTGGCGCGCTCGACCTCGGCGGCGAGCGCGGCGAAGCGCTCGCGCACGACCTCGCCGTCGAGCGGCTGGTCGCCGGCCGGGCCGAACACGCGCGGGAAGAACGCGGGCTGGATCTTGCCGACGGCGACGTTGGCGTCGGTCACCGTCAGCGGCCCGCCGCGCCGGTACGACGCCGGACCCGGGTTCGCGCCGGCGCTGTGCGGGCCGACGCGAAAGCGCGCGCCGTCGAAGCCGAGGATCGAGCCGCCGCCGGCGGCGACGGTGTGAATCGCCATCATCGGCGCGCGCACCCGCACGCCGGCGACCTGGGTCTCGAACGCGCGCTCGAACTCGCCGGCGTAGTGGCTCACGTCGGTGGAGGTGCCGCCCATGTCGAAGCCGATGACGTTGATCGGAACGTCTTCGCGATCGGCGCCCAGGCCGAGCTCGGCGGTCCGCACCATGCCGACGATGCCGCCGGCCGGCCCGGAGAGGATCGCGTCCTTGCCCTGGAAGGCCTGCGCGTCGGCGAGGCCGCCCGACGTCTGCATGAAGTAGAGATGCACGCCCGGCATCTCGGCGGCGACGGTATCGACGTAGCGGCGCAGGATCGGCGAGAGGTAGGCGTCGACGACGGTCGTGTCGCCACGCCCCACCAGCTTCATCAGCGGGCTCACCTGGTGCGAGACGCTCACCTGGCTGAAGCCGGCGGCCCGGGCCAGCCGCTCGGCGGCGAGCTCGTGCGCGGTGAAGCGCCAGCCGTGCATGAAGACGATGGCGACACTGCCCAGCCCTGCGGCGCGCGCGGCCTGCAGGTCGGCGGCGAGCCTTGCCTCGTCGAGCGCCTGCACCAGCGTGCCGTCGGCGCCGACGCGCTCGTCGGCCTCGACGACTTTCGCGTACAGCAGCTCGGGCAGCACGATGTGCGGCTCGAACAGCCTCGGCCGCTCCTGGTAGCCGATGCGCAGGGCGTCGCGAAAGCCCCGGGTGATGACGAGCAGCGTCGGCTCGCCCTTCCTCTCGAGCAACGCGTTGGTCGCGACCGTGGTGCCCATCTTCACGCTCTCGACCCGGTCGGGCGTGATCGGCGCGCCGGCGGCGAGGCCGAGGAGACGGCGGATGCCGGCGACCGCGGCGTCGCGGTACTGCTCGGGGTTCTCGGAGAGCAGCTTCAGCGTCGTCAGCGAGCCGTCGGGGCGCTTGCCGACGATGTCGGTGAAGGTGCCGCCGCGGTCGATCCAGAACTGCCAGCGGGCGGGGCGCGTGTCGGTATTCATCGGGCGGGCGCGGCGAAGCGCGAAGCGATCAGGGTGGTGATGTCGTGCACCGGCAGGCCGGTGGCGGCGCGCACGGCATCAGCGTAGGGAGGCATGTTGGTGCATTCGAGAACGATCGCGCCGAGCCCGGGATGGCGGTTCGCCAGGCGCAGCGCGGCGGCGACCGTCGCCGCCTCGGCGAGCCCGGCGTCGAGGTGGGAGCGATTGTCGAGCAGGGTGGCGTGGAACGCAGAATCGGGCGAGAGGCCTTCGACCGGCGTGTCGGTCGCGGCGCCCGCGGCGGCGAGGTGAGCGGGCGTGAGCGAGCCGGCATCGGCCGTGACGATGCCCACCCGCCGGCCTGCCGGCAGCGCCGCCTCCAGGCCGGCGACGAGCAGCAGGCTCGAGGTCCACACCGGCACCGAGACGGCGGCCTGCATCTCCTCCTGGAACAACGCCAGGAAGCCGCAGCTCGTGGCGATGGCGGCGCAGCCCTCGGCCTCGAGCATCCGCGCGGCGACGACGAAGGGCTCGAGCAGCGAACGGTCGGCATCGATCACGACGCGCCGCGGCAACGCGCCCACCACCACGCGATAGCGCACCCGGAAGGCGAAGGTCGTTGGATTGCCGATGTCGCCGGGCAGGCGCGGGAAGCGCGTGTCGAGCATGACGACGCCGAGGCAGGGCGCCGCCATCAGAGCGAGGTCGCGGCCCGGGCGGCCTGGTCGTACAGGCCGGACATGGTGCGCAGCAGGCGCGCCATCTCGCCGATGTCGGGGTTGCGGTCGGTGTCGAGGTTGGCGATCAGGCAGGCCTCGCGCACTTCGCGGTACTTCGCCACCGCCGCTTCGCCGGCGGCGGTCGGGCTGTAGAAGACTTCCTTGCCCACCTTCTCGCCCTGCGCCAGGCCGGCGGCGAGCAGCTTCTTCAGCGAATAGCCGACGACGTGCGTGTCCTCGACGTTGAGCACGAAGCAGATGTCGCCCAGCTTCTTGTTGCGCGCGCGGTGGCAGATGTGGTGCAGCACCAGCACGTCGGTGATCGTCAGCTCGGGGCAGCCGGCCGCGGCCATGCAGCGGATCGCCCAGCGCGAGAACGCGTTCCAGGCGACGATCAGGCCGAACTCGAGCTCCGACAACTCAACGCTCTTCGGCGAGACGAGGTGCGAGGAGGAGACGATGCCGGCCGCCCGGGGTCGCCCGCTCGCGGTCCGGGCGCGTGTACTTCTCGCCGCGGTCGGCATCGGTGGTTTCCTCGATTCGTTGAAAACTTATTGACAATTTATAGGAACGCTTCCTAGACTGCAAGCGATCGGGGAACAACCGATGGGCCGGCCGCGAGGCACGCTCTATGCTTTTGCCCACCGTCCAACCGCTTGCCGGAGTACCCATGCGTTCTTTGCCCCGTCTTCTTCCCTTCGCGGCCCGAGCCGTCGCGGCGCTCGCGCTCGCAGCCCTTGCCGGCGGCGCCTCGGCGCAGACCAAGTGGGACCTGCCGGCCGCCTACCCGGCGACCAACTTCCACACCGAGAACCTGGTGCAGTTCGCCAACGACGTCGAGAAGGCCTCGGGCGGCAAGCTGAAGATCACGGTCCATCCCAACGCGTCGCTGTTCAAGGCGAACGAGATCAAGCGCGCCGTCCAGGGCGGCCAGGCGCCGATCGGCGAGGTGCTGCTGGTCAACTTCGAGAACGAGAACCCGATCTACGGCGCCGACGGCATTCCCTTTCTCGCCGCCAGCTACGCCGAGTCGAAGAAGCTC
>JANMCC010000125.1:0-19254 GCA_031360885.1 Burkholderiales bacterium
GCGCGCCGGCGCGCGCGTCGCCGACGTCGGCTGCGGCTTCGGCGCCTCGACGATCGTGCTCGCCAAGGCATATCCGGCGTCCAAGTTCACCGGCTACGACTACCACGAGCCCTCGATCGTCGCGGCCCGCCAGCGCGCTGCCGCCGCGGGCGTCGCCGAACGCGTGACCTTCGAGGTCGCCGGCGCGACGAGCTACCCGGGGCGCGGCTTCGACCTCGTCGCCTTCTTCGACTGCCTGCACGACATGGGCGATCCGGTCGGCGCGGCGAGGCACGTGCGCTCGACGCTCGCCGACGACGGCATCTGGATGATCGTCGAGCCGTTCGCCCACGACCGCGTCGAGGACAACCTCAACCCGGTCGGACGCATCTACTACTCGGCGTCGACAATGATCTGCACGCCCTGCTCGCTGGCGCAGGACGTGGGCCTCGGGCTCGGCGCGCAGGCGGGCGAGACGCGCCTGCGCGGCGTCGCCAGCGAAGGCGGCTTCAGCCGCTTCCGGCGGGCGGCGGAGACGCCGTTCAACCTCGTCTTCGAGGCCCGGCCCTAGCGTGCCCGCGTCCCGGGCAAGGCCGCGGCGCGCAGCGCCGCATCGTCGCGCTCGGCCAGGCAGCGATTCAGGCGGGCAGACTCCAAGACGCCACGCAGGCTTTCACGCCACACCAGCGCGGCCGGCACCGAACCCGAGCGCGGCTGAAAGAATCCGTATTCGGTGAATTGGGTCAGGCACGGACCGATCGCCTCGACGACGACCAGGCCATCGCTGGCGACAGGCTCTCGCCGCCGCGCAGCTTGTAGCGGTAGACGCGTTCGGCCAGGCGCCGTCTTGTCGACCCAGTGCGACAGCTTTGAGCAACGTCGTCGAGCACCGCCTTGACGCCGGCGAGCGGGGCGTGAATCGCGCTTGGGCTGACGATGCCGTCATGGCGATGTCCGCCGGGAGTCCGCGAAGTTGTCATCACCCGCGGGCACAGTCGCCGCCACGAGCGGCAACGGAGGCGCGCATGGCGCAAGGCACGGAGGCGGACTCGCGAGACGCGTGGTGGCGCCACGGCGTCATCTACCAGATCTATCCGCGCTCGTTCCAGGACAGCGACGGCGACGGCATCGGCGATCTCCAGGGCGTTCGCCATCGGCTCGACCACCTCGCCGAGCTCGGCGTCGACGCGCTCTGGCTCTCGCCGATCTACCCTTCGCCGATGGCCGACTTCGGCTACGACGTCGCCGACTACTGCGACGTCGATCCGAACTTCGGCGGCCTCGCCGACTTCGACGCGCTCGTCGCCGACTGCCACGAGCGCGGCCTCAGGCTGATCGTCGACTTCGTGCCCAACCACACGTCGGACCGCCATCCCTGGTTCCTCGAGAGCCGCGCCGGCCGCGACCGGCGGCGACGCGACTGGTATCTGTGGCGCGACCCGGCCGCGGACGGCGGACCGCCGAACAACTGGCTGAGCAGCTTCGGCGGCCCGGCGTGGACCCTGGACCCCGCGAGCGGCCAGTACTACTGCCACTCCTTCCTCGCGCAGCAACCGGACCTGAACTGGCGCCATCCCGACGTGCGCGCGGCAATGCTCGAGGCCATGCGCTTCTGGCTGCGGCGCGGCGTGGATGGCTTTCGCCTCGACGTGATCTACCACCTGGTCAAGGACGAACTGTTCCGCGACAACCCGCCGAACCCGGCCTTCGTGCCGGGCACCGACCCCGCGCATCGGCTGCTTCCCGTTCATACCGCCGACCGGCCTGAAGTGCAGGAGATCCTGGCCGAGATGCGTCGCCTCGTCGACGCCTTCGGCGACGCGGACTCGGCGCGGATGCTCGTCGCCGAGACCTACCTGCCGATCGAACGCCTGGCGGCCTACTACGGCCGGGCCGGCTCGCCCGGCGCGCACCTTCCCTTCAACTTCCACCTGATCGGCGCCCCCTGGCAGGCCGAGGCGATCGACCGGCTCGTGCGTCGCTACGAGCAGGCGCTGCCCGAGGGCGCGGCGCCGAACTGGGTGCTCGGCAACCATGATCGCTCGCGCATCGCCAGCCGGGTCGGTCTCGCCGGAGCGCGGCTGGCGGCGATGCTGCTGCTCACGCTGCGCGGCACGCCGACGCTCTATTACGGCGACGAGTTGGGCCTGGCCGACGTGGCGATCCCGGCCGACGAAGTGCAGGATCCGTTCGAGAAGAACCTGCCCGGCCTGGGCCTGGGCCGCGACCCGGTGCGCACGCCCATGCCCTGGAGCGATCTGCCGCAAGGCGGCTTCACGACGGGCCGGCCGTGGTTGCGACTGAACGAAGACTGGCCCGCCCGCAACGTCGCTGCGCAGGCGGCCGAAGACGCCTCGATGCTGCAGCTCTACCGGCGGCTGCTCGCCTTGCGACGCACGCACCCGGCGCTGAACAGCGGCGCCTGGCAGGCGCTCGGCACGAGCGGCGACCTGCTCGCCTTCGCCCGGGTGCGAGACGCGGAGACGGTCTGGATCGTGCTGAACTTCGGCGCCGACCGCGCCGAGGTTCCCGCCGGCCTGATTCCGCCGCAGGCGCGTGTCTGGCTCTCCACCGCGCTCGACCGCGAAGGCGAGCTCGCCGGCCGGCCGGTGCTGCGCCCGCAGGAGGGGCTGATCCTCGGCGCCTGAGACGAGTTCCGTCGGCCCCGGCGCTACTTCGTCTTCGCCGGATCCTTGACCTGCTTCTGCACGTCGAACTCGACGTTGTAGAGCTGGTTGCCCATGGCCGGCACGCGCTCGACCTTGCGGATGTAGACGTCCTGGACGATGTCGCGGGTCTGCGCGTCGATCAGCACCGGGCCGCGCGGGCTCTCGAACACCTGGCCCTTCATCGCCGCGAGCAGGGCGTCGCCGCCGCCCGCGCCCTTGGTCGCAGCCAGTGCCGCGTAGATCACGCGCATGCCGTCGTAGCCGGCCACGGCCATGAAGTTGGGACGGAACTTGTTGGCCGCCTCGAACGCGGCGACGAACTTCTTGTTCGCCGCCGAGGGATGCGCCGCCGAGTAGTGGTGCGAGGTGACGACGCCGAGCGCCACGTCGCCCATGTCGTTGAGCTGGTCGTCGTCGGTCACGTCGCCGGTGGCGATCAGCTTGATGCCCGACTTGTCGAGGCCGCGCTCGGCGAACTGCTTCATGAACGCCGCCCCCTGGCCCGAGGGCAGGAACACGAACACCGCGTCGGGCTTCAGGTCGGCGACCTTCTGCAGGAAGGGCGCGAAGTCGGGGCTGCGCAGCGGCGAGCGGATCTCGCCGATGACCCTGCCGCCGTTGAGCAGGAACTGGCTCTTGAAGAACTTCTCGGCGTCGATGCCCGGGCCGTAGTCGGCGACGAAGGTCACCACGCTCCTGATGCCGTGCTTGCCGGCCCACTCGGCGATCGAGACCGAGACCTGCGGCAGGGTGAAGCTGGTGCGCACGATGTACGGCGACTGCTCGGTGATGGCCGAGGTGGCCGCCGCGGTCACGACCATCGGCGTCTTGCTCTGGGTGGCGATCGGCGCGGTGGCGAAGGCGAGCGGCGTGAGGCCGAAGCCGGCGAGCACGTCGACCTTGTCGTTGACGACCATCTCCTGCGCGATGCGGCGGGTGGTGTCGGCGGTGCCGGCGTCGTCTTTCAGGATCAGCTCGATCTTGCGGCCGGCGACGGTGGTTCCGTTCTGCGCCATCCACAGCTTGACCGCGGCCTCGATCTGCTTGCCGGTCGACGCCGACTGGCCGGTCATGGGCAGGATGAAGCCGATCTTGAACGGCTTGGCGTCGGCGGCGCGGACGCCGGGGGCTGAGACGAGGAGCATGGCGAGCGCGACGAGTGCGAAGCGACGGTGCATGTGAGGGTCTCCGGTGCTCGGAAGATTGTGGCACCACGGTGGTTTTGCGCGGAATTTCGCGGCGAATGACGCGCTTGAATATCTAGCCTGACGCGATCAGCTTCTTCTATATTTCGCTTGCGATCGAAGCTTCCGATGCGCGCGCGGGCACATCGGGTGACCACGATGAAGTACCACCAGGGAGGAAACTCATGCGCCTCGGAATGCTCGGAGTTGGCCTGTTGGGCTTGGCAGTGCACATTCAGGCCTCTCCTGAAGACGGATCCACGAAGTACTGTCCTCCAGACTGCACCATCCTCGTCACCGTCGACGAGTCGGACGCCACCACCACAGGACACTGCAAGCCCGTCGTGCCCTCGAGGATCGAGGTGCAACATTCCGCAGACGCCGAGGTGGAGGTCGCTTGGAAAATGGACAAGTCCGAGATCAGAGACGGATTCCGCTTTTCCAAGGGGGCTGAGGGCCGCGGCATCCGGTTGATCGACGGTGATCCTCCGACGTACGCACACGGCGGTGCTTCGGCTGCCGCTGGGGCCCCCCAAAGGTTTTACCGATGGACAGTGTCAAAGCCCACGACGGCAAGCGAGAAGGTGCCGCGTCAGTACGAAGTAAGAGTCCTACGGCGACGCGACGGTGGGGAATGCGCGGCCGCCGACCCGGTGATCGTCAATATGAACTGATATCGGCGCTGCGCGGACCCGGCTTGTCCGGCGCCGTGAGCATCTTTCCCAGCAGCGCCAGCGCCTGGCCCAGCTCCGATTGCGGCGTCGCCTTCCCGTCCGAGGCGATCGCCTCGACCCGACGCAGCGCATGCATCGCATCGACGGGGCGGCCGGAGCGGTGGTCGGCCTCGGCCCGGCGGCAGAGAAGAAGACCCAGGCTTATAGGATCCGACGCCTGGAGCAGCAGCTTCTCGCCGACCCCGAGACACGCCAGGCCCGCATCGGCATTGCCGGTTCGAGCGAGAAGAAGCCCGAGATAACCGCGGAACTGCCCCTCGGCTCGACGATCCACGAGCTCGCTCGCGAGACGAACGGCTTCCTCGTAACGGCTGCGTGCCTCGAGCGGATCGCCGAGGGTCTCGAGAACGATGCCAAGGTTGCACAGGACCATACATTCCAGCCGGGCATGGCCCATGGCGCGCGCCATCGCGAGCGCCTCTTCGAACTCGGCGCGCGCTTTCGCCGTGCGCCCTTGCTCGTGGTCCAACATGCCGAGGTTGCAGAGCATGTTGCCTTCCCAGCGGCGATCGCCGCTGCGCCTGGCAGATGCGAGGCACTGCTCGTAAAGCGAACGCGCCTCGTCGAGCTTGCCTTCGCCGAATTCGAGGTTGCCGAGGTTGCCGAGGATGCCGCCTTCCCAGCGCTCGTTCTTCGTGCTTCGGGCCGTGGCGAGCGCAGCCTCCCAGGAGGCACGCGCCTGCGCGACCTGGCCCAGCTTGTAGTGCAGGTCGCCCTGGGCGCTCAACGTCCCGCAGCACAGGTCGCCGTCTCCCAGCTCGGTGGCGAGCGAAAGCGCTCGTTCGAGCGTCGGCAGGGCGGCGTTGGGAGTGCTGCTGGCGGTCTGCTGTTCGCCGAGCATGCACAGAAAGCGCGCCTCGAGAAGCCGATCGGCGTCGAGCCGCGCGCGCGCCAGACCGGCTTCGAGTCGCGGACGCGCGACGTCGGCCTTGCCGAGGACATGGTGGGCACAGCCGGCGACCCAGTCGACGAGCGTTCGGTGGTGCGACCTGAGGTCGGGGATCGCATCAACCTGCTCGACGAGCTGGACGGCGACTCGAAAGGGCCCGCGCAGCTTGAGGACGCCCCAGGCGCCGCCCAGTGCGCCGGCGGCCGCAGCGCCATCGTCAAACACACAGGCGCGACGGCAAGCGAGGACGAGATTGTCGGCATCGGCCAGATCGCAAGAGCCCGTCGACAACTCGTCGACGCCTGCGAAGTAACGACAATGGCGCCGCTGCGCACCGGCTGCCGAGGCCGGGCCGCTGCCCGGATACCGACCTTCCGTGCAAAGATGCTCCGCCGCGTACTCGCGAATCGTTTCCAGCATGTCGAACCGGTCGTCGCCGTTCGACCGGACGAGGCTCTTGTCGACGAGACCATGCATGACGTCGGGCAGCCACACGAGCTCGGTCGCGTCAGGCAGTTCGACCACGGCGCCGGCGGAATCGAGCGTGAACCCTCCCTCGAAGACTGAGAGCTGGGCGAGCGCCGCCTTCTCGCCTGCACTCAGCAGCTCCCAGGACCAGTCGAGCGCGGTGCGCAAGGTGGCCTGCCGATCCTGCCTCGCGCCCGAAGACTTGAGCACCTTGAAACGCTCGCTCATGCGTGCGAGCAGCGTGCGCGGTGACATGATGCGGCACCTGGCCGCCGCGATCTCGATCGCCAGCGGCAAGCCATCGAGAACCTTGACGAGCTGCTCGATGATCGTCGCGTCTTCGCCGACGGGTTTCGCCACGCCGCCGATCCGGTCGAGGCGGCGAAGGAAGAGGTCCGACGCTTCGGCGATCGGCAAAGGCCCGAGCACCAAGGTGCCTTCGCCGGAGATGGCGAGCACCTCGCGCGTCGTCACCAGGAACTTGGCCTGCGGCGCCTTGTCGAGCCAATGGCCGAGGGTCTGCTCCGCGTAGCGCGCAACCTGCTCAAAATTGTCGAAGATGACGAGGCATGCACCACGTCCGGAAACGGCATGTGCCAGCTGTATTTGCGGATCGGTTTTGCCCAGAGGCACGTCGAGCGCCTTGGCCACCGCGAAGTAAACGCCGTCGAGGGAGCGCGCCTGCGACAGGTCGCAGAACCAGACGCCACCCGGAAACTCTCCGAGCCATGCCCAACCGAAGCGGATCGCCAGACGTGTCTTACCGGAGCCGCCGGGTCCCAGGATCGACAGCAGCCGCGTATCGCCGTCGAGCCTCCGCTTGATGTCCTGCAGCGGCTCGCGCCGGCCGACGAAGCGGTCGCGCTCGGCCGGAATGTCGTGGGCCACCTGGCGCACCGGCCGCCACAGGTCCCCTTGACGGACGACGCGGTAGGCCTTGTCGGAATCCGGCGGAGGCACGAAGGGCGAAGCCGCGTCGCCGATCTCGAACAGCTCGATCGGATCGGTCATACCCTTGAAGCGCCAATGACCATGCGATTGCAAGCGCAGCCGGGTCACCCCGAGGCTCGCGCGCGCATCGCCAGTCATCAACGTCTGGCCACCCAGGGCAGTCGTCATCGTCCTGGCGGCGACCACCTTTCCGATGCCCTCGACTTCGACCGGAATCGCGCCGCGCGCTTGGTCGGATACGTCGTTCTCGCGCAGGTCGATATGAGCCGTGTGGAGACCTGCGCGGGCTCGCAGCGGCGGTTCGAAGTTGGCCAAGGCCCGGTGATACGCAAGGGCAAATCCTGCCGCGTCTGCGGCATGCTCGAAAAGCGCCAGGAGCCCATCAGTCTTCTCGATCTCGCGCCCGCGCCACTGGGCCAGCAAATCACGGGCCACGCGATCGTGGGCGCGCCACAGCGCGGTCATCGCTTCCCCACCGAGCGACTCGGCGAGCGACGTGCTGTCGACGACGTCGGTGAGGAGCAGCGCCCGAACCCCTGTCATATGAATACCTCCGTCCGATAATCAGTGTTTGACCCTGTCGCTGTCAAACTTGCCCCTTCGCTGACGGATCCCGCAATGACCTCTCGCACCCGACCTCCGTTTCGCGCCGACCACGTCGGCAGCTTCCTGCGCCCGAAGCGCCTGCTCGAGGCCCGCGACCGGCGAGCCAAGGGCGAGATCACGCCCGAGCAGCTGCGCGCCGTGGAGGACGACGCGATCGCCGAGATCGTGAAGTTCCAGGAAGACGTGGGCCTGCAAAGCATCACCGACGGCGAGTTCCGCCGCACCTATTTTCACATCGACTTCCTCGACAAGCTGGGCGGCGTGAAGACCGACATTCCGGTCACCGTGATCAAGGCCGACGGCAGCGAGGAGCTGGCGCCGCCGGTGATGCGCGTGACGGGCAAGGTGCGCCACGTGCAGGACATCCAGAAGGCCGACTTCGAGTACCTGAAGTCGCGGGTCTCGCCCGGCCGCACCGCCAAGGTGACGATTCCCTCGCCGACGATGCTGCATTTCCGCGGCGGCCGCGCCGGCATCAGCCGCGAGGCCTATCCCGAGCTCGAGCCCGACTTCTACGACGACGTCGCCAACGCCTACGGCGACGAGCTGCGCTCGCTCGCCGAATCGGGCTGCACCTACGTGCAGATGGACGACACCAACCTCGCCTACCTGTGCGACGAGAAGATGCGCGAGGCGGCGCGCTCGCGAGGCGACGATCCGAACGAGCTGCCGCACCGCTATGCCGGCTTCATCAACAAGGTGGTGGCGCAAAAGCCCGCCGGCATGACGCTGGCCATGCACCTGTGCCGCGGCAACTTCAAGAGCACGCACGCGGCGGCGGGCAACTACGAGCCGGTGGCCGAGGCGCTGCTCGGCGAGATGAAGCTCGATGCCTACTTCCTCGAATACGACAACGAGCGCTCGGGCGACTTCCGGCCGCTGCGCTACCTGCCGAAGGGCAAGATCGTCGTCCTCGGGCTGGTGACCACCAAGTTCGGCGAGATGGAATCCAAGGACGCGCTCAAGCGCCGCATCGACGAGGCGGCGAAATACGTTCCACTCGAGCAGCTCTGCCTCTCGCCGCAATGCGGCTTCTCGAGCACCGTGCACGGCAACAACATCGCTGTCGAGGCGCAGCGGGCGAAGCTGCGGCTGGTGGTCGAAGTCGCGCAAGAAGTGTGGGGCTGAGGCCGGGGCGGAGCGGGCAGAGGGCCGACATCGACGATGGAAACCCTCACTGAGCTCATCCGGCAGGTGAATGCCGGCGACCCCGGAGCGCGTGACCGCCTGTTCGCCGCCGCCTACGACGAGCTGCGCAAGCTCGCCCGATCGCGCCTTCGCGACGGCGGGCGCAGCACCTTCCTCGACACGACGGCGCTGGTGCACGAGTCCTACCTGCGGTTTCTCGGCAGCGGCCAGCTCCGCCAAGACGACCGGCATGCCTTCTTCGCCTATGCCTCGCGCGTCATGCGTTCGGTGATCATCGACGCGGTTCGCGAGCGGCGGGCCGAACGCAGGGGCGGCGACCTGACCGAGCTGACTCTGGACACCCAGATCGGCGACAGCCTGCCGGCGGGCGAGGAGCAGGTGCTCCATGTGCACGAGGCGCTGGCGAAGCTCGAGCGGGCCGAGCCGCGGCTCGCCAGCGTGGTGGAGATGCGCTACTTCGGCGGCTATTCGGTCGCGGAAATCGCGCTCGCCCTCGACCTCACCGAGCGCACGGTGCATCGTGACTGGGACAAGGCGCGGCTGCTCCTTCTGGCGTTGCTGAAAGCCTGAACCGGCGCGCTCGACGGAGCGTTCGCCCTTGGCGATGTCAGAAGGGCGCCGCAGAATGCGTCTGGTCTTGCACGAGTCCATTTCAGGGGAAAAGCATGCCCCTCAGTGCTGCCGACGTGTCGAGCCTGAGCCGCCTTCTCGACGAGGCTCTCGACCTGCCCGAGGCGCAGCTCGCGCCCTGGCTGGCCGCCTTGCCGGCCGAGCATGCGCACCTGCTGGCGCCGCTGCGCGAGATGCTGGCCGAGCGCCCCGCCTCGGCCGGCTTCATGGCGACCCCGCCGCGTCTCGACGAGCCGGACGAATCGGTCGCGCAAGCCGGCGACCCGGTCGGCCCGTACCAGCTGATTCGCGAGATCGGCAAGGGCGGCATGGGCTCGGTGTGGCTGGCCGAACGTGCCGACGGCAGCCTGAAGCGCAAGGTCGCGCTGAAGCTGCCGCGCCTGGCCTGGGGCGCGGGGCTCGCGGCGCGGATGGCGCGCGAGCGGGAGATCGGCGCCCTGCTCGAGCACCGGAACATCGCCCGCCTCTACGACGCCGGCGTCGACGAGCGCGGCCGGCCCTACCTCGCGCTCGAATACATCGACGGCCAGGCTATCGATACCTGGTGCAGGGAGCGGGCGCTGTCGGTGCGGCAGCGGCTCGCGCTGATCGTTCAGGTGGCGCGCGCTGTCTCCTACGCGCACGGCCGGCTCGTGGTGCATCGCGACCTGAAGCCCTCGAACGTGCTCGTCACCGCCGACGGCCAGACCCATCTGCTCGACTTCGGCATCGCCAAGCTGCTGCACGAGGCGGCAGCGGGCGAGGTCGGCCTGACCCAGGAGCAGGGCCGCGTGCTGACGCCGCACTTCGCCTCGCCCGAGCAGATGCGCGGCGCGGCGATCACGGTCCAGTCGGATGTCTACTCGCTCGGCGTGATGCTCTACGAGCTGCTGACCGGCAGCATGCCGTACACACCCAGGCGGCAGACGCTCGGCGCGCTGGAAGAAGCGGTGCTCGAAGGCGAGCCCCCGCCGGCGAGCAGCCGGGCCAGCGACAAGGCGACGGCGCGCGCGCTTCGTGGCGAAGTGGAAACGATCCTCGCCAAGGCCCTGAAGCGCGACCCGGGGCAGCGCTACGCGACCGTCGACGCCCTCGCCGACGACATCGAGCGCCATCTGGCCGGCGACCGAGTGCTGGCGCAGCCGGACACGGCGTGGTATCGGCTCCGCAAGTCGGCCCGGCGGCATCGCGTGGGCTTTGGCGCGGCGGCGGCCGTGCTCGCCGCGGTGCTGCTCGGCGCGGGCGTGTCGGTGGTCCAGGCCCGGCGCGCGAACCAGGAGGCCGAGCGGGCGCGCATCGTCAAGGACTTCGTGGTCGACGTCTTCAAGGTCAACTCACGCGATGACCCGGCGAAGAACGAGCTGCGGCAACTTCCCGCGGTGATGTTGCTCGAGCGCGGCGCGCGGCTGATCGATACCAAGTTCGCGGGCCAGCCGCGGCTGCAGGCCGAGCTCTACGGAGTGGTCGGCGGGATCTTCGCCGACATGGCCAGCTCCAGGCTGGCCGCCCAGTACGCCACCCGGCAGGTGGAAGCGCTCACCGCCGTGGACGCTTCGGCCGACGAGTTGGCCCGGGCGATGCTCCTGCTCGCGCGCGCCCTCGCCGACGAGGATCGGCTCGCCGATGCGGAGACGCGCGCCCGACGCGCCCTCTCCCTGGCGGCGGAGGACAACGAACTGCAGGTGCAGGCCCGCCTCGTCCTGGCGCGGATCCTGCTCGACAGGGAGGCTCTCGACGAAGCCGGCGCGACGCTCGACGCCGTCGATCGATCGATGGCGACGGTCCGATCGCCTTCGACCGCGCTCGCCGATGCCACCGCGCTGCGGGCCCAGCTGCTCAACGGGCAAGGTCGGAGCGACGCAGCGGAGCCGATGTTCGAGAAGGCGATCCAGATCGCGCTGGCGAGCGAAGGGCCGCTGTCGCGCCGCGCGGTGGAAAGCCGACTGAACTTGCTGCACTACGTCGTCGGTCGCTCGCGATCCGCCGAAGCGCGAGGCCATCTCGACGCCGCGCTGGCGACGATGCGGGCACTCGGCGGACCGGACGACGTGCGCGCCGCGGTGGCGCAGGCGAATTCGGCCGGCTTGATGTACGACCGAGGCGACATGCCGGCTCCGCAAGCCCTGGAGCTGGCGACACGCGCGCAGGAGACGCTGGCCCGTCTCGGCCCCGCTGCGCCTGAAGGCGTGCGAGCGCGTGTCGACCGCGACCTGGGATGGATCCACCTTCGACACGGGAACATCGACCAAGGGCACCTCCTCCTGACGCAGTCGATTCCGATCCTGCGCGCCAGCACCGAGAGCCCGTTCGAGCGGCGCGTTCTGGCCACTCTCCTGGGCATGGCCAAAGCGCAAGTCGGGCGCCACGACGAAGCCGATGTCCTGTTCCGCGAGGCCCTCGAGATCCGCAAGAGCAGTTCGGCTCCGCAACCGGCGAGTCTCGCGGTCGGCTACCTCTTCGTCGCCGATAACCTGGTTGGTCGGGGCAACCTGAGCGAGGCCGAGCGCGTGCTCGCTGCGGTGCCCGATCTGTCGCAGGGCAACCAGACCGCACCTGTCGCCTTCGCCCGCGAGCAGATCGCGATCTTGCGCGCCGTCATCGCCCTGGAGCGCGGCGACGCGGCACCGGCGACGCTGGCGACGGCCGCGGGCGATCTCAGCGATGGCGACGCGGTCCTCTCGCTCCGGGCCCTCGCCCTGTGCGCGGGCGGGAATGCCGCCACGGGATGGCCGCTCATGGAGGAGAAGCTGCGCGAAGCCGCCGGCGAGCGCTACGAATACAGCCCGACGCTGGCGCGCTGGCGCGCACTGACCGGGCTTTGCGCACTCGACGCAGGCGACCGGAAACGGGCCGGCGAGCTCGCCGCGGCCGCGCACCAGGCGTTCGCGCAGCAGCCAAACGTCAGCCCGTACTTCAAGGCTCCGTTGCTCGACCTCGACCGGCGCCTGGGAAGTCGCTGACACGTCGCCGCAGTGCCCGCGTCCGCAGGCCAGCGATGTCAGATCGAGCGCGCGCATTCCGTCTGGACAAGGAAGGAAGGCAGGCACTCCTGCCGCCTCCCATCGCCCAAAGGGGAGCCAGGCCATGCGAGATCAAACAACGACGCCGTCGTCGCATTTGACGAGCGCGACTTCAGAACTTCTTCAGAGCCGTTTCAGTACGCCTGCCGACCGCCGGGACCACAGTCCTTCGCGAGATTCGCGGAGAACGAAGATGCATGACGATGTCGAGACGCCGGCACAGTCGGACGCTGTCCCGGACACTGCCCGAGGCCTCGACGACCGGGTGGAGCGAACGCTGCGCTGCCTTTGCGGGTGGGGGATCGCACTTGCGTTGTCCGCATGCGGCGGAGGCGGCTCCGACGCCACCCCGCCTGCGGCTGGCGCCAGCGCCCCGCCCGTGGCGGCGAGCGGCGTAACGATCAGCGGCCCGGATGGCGCGGCGCTGTTCGTTCCGGACGGTGCCACCTCGGCGCCGGTCACCTTTCGCATCGCCAGGGACGCGACCGGGGCGACGCCGCTGCCATCGATCGTAGCGGCGGCGGGCGACGTGTACGCGATCACGCCGAGCGGCAGCGTCGTCCTGAATGCATTCATCACGGCTCGCGTTCCGATCGATCCCGCGGTGCCGGCGGACGCGCCGCTCGCCGTCGCGCAGGAAGTGCCGGGTGGCGTCTGGGTCATCGATCCGCGCGCGACCCGGCAGGGCTCGACGCTCGAGATCGAGTCGCGGTCAGCCGGGTTGTTTCGCGTCGTCCGGCTCGATCGGGCGGCGCCCTCTGCAGCCAGGGCGGGGAGGGTTGGCGTCCTGGAGACCAGCAAGGTGTCGCCGGGTTTCGACCTGAGCGCACCGGGCTTCCGCAGTACGGTTCCGGGCGTCCTCGCCAACGGCCTTGCCTATCCAGGGGCCACCACGCTGCCGGTAACGCTGACGAGATTTGCTCCGGCGAATACGGTCGAGTTCTGTCCGAAGCCCCATGGCGTGGTCGTGCAGCAAACGTTCTTCGACGCGAAGTCGTTCGGCGGATCAGCCGGTCCGATCGTCCCGCCAAGAGCAACGGGCCCCGAAAACTACGACCTGCGCCCCGCGACCACCGGGCAGTGGACGTTCGATCTGCGCCTTCATTCACCGCTGGACGTTCCCACGCAGGGCTTCGCCGACGTCGCTGTGGATTGCGATGACGGCATCGCTGCTTACCGATGGGCCGCGGGAAGGCTCAACTACGGAATTACGCGTCCATCGGCCGTCGACTTCGCCGAGGAACCGGTCGACGTCTCGGTAGCTCTGGGGCAAACGGCGACGTTTCGCGTTCGCGTCTTCGGCGGCCCGCCCACACCCAGCGCCGCCGACGAGTACCGGGTGCTCTGGGAACGCCGCGACAGCGGCGACGACGACGCCGCCGTCTGGCGAACGATCGGCACCTCGTATCAGCATGAATCGGCGACGCCGGCCGACGAGGCGGCGACATTCGGCCGGGCGCACGTCCTGGCGCTGTCGAACACCGGGGCCGCCGACAACGGCGCACGCGTTCGCGCGCGCGCTTGCTACGCGGCGCCACCGACGCCGTCGACGAATGCGGCTGGCGAATCGTGTACCGGCAGCGCCGTTGCCCGACTGACGGTCGCGCAGGCGGTCGTCGCGCCGGCGATCACCAGTCAGCCCGCGAGCATCGACACCCTGATCGGTCAGACGGCGAGTTTCAGCGTCGGCGTCGCGGGAACACCGGCGCCCTCGATCCAGTGGCAAGTACTCACGAGCGCCGCGGGGCCTTGGCTGGACGTCGGCAGCGCAGGGGCGAACTGGCCGGGGGCGACGCCGAATGCGCCTACCCTTGTGACCCCGGTGGCAGGAACCGAATCGAACGGCTGGCTGTTTCGCGCGGTCGTCGCCAATGCCGGCGGCAGCGTCACGAGCGACGCCGCCGTTTGGCGCGTCAGCTCGATCGCCGTCGCGCCGACGTTCACCGTGCAACCGGTGTCGGCTGCCGTGACGATCGGCACGACCGCATTGTTCGCCGCCGCGGCCGAAGGGACGGCACCGCTTTCGTACCAATGGACGAAGGACGGCGTGCCGATCGGCGGCGCGACGAGCCCGGTGCTGACGCTCGTCAACGTACAGCCCTTCGATCTCGCCGGCTATCGCCTGGTCGTGAGCGGCCCGGGCGGCAGCGCGACGAGCAACCCGGCCACCCTGTCCGAAAGCGCGGGACCGACACCACCGACGCCGCCGCTCGTTTCGACCCAGCCCTCGGCCGCAACCGTGCCGCTCGGCATGGCAGCCACATTCCGCGTCGCCGTCAGCGGCAACCCGTCCCCGGCATGCCAGTGGACCCGAAACGGCATCGTCATCCCCGGCGCCGCGAGCTGCGACTCCTACGCGACGCCGCCGACCACCGCAGCCGACAACGGCGCCGTCTACAACGTCGTCGCCACGAATGCCGGCGGTTCGGTGTTCGCCGGCGGCGCCGTGCTCACCGTGCAGGGAATCGTCGCATCGTCGGACTGGACGTTCCTGCCCACTGGCACGGGCGAGAACCTCTACGACATCGCCATCGTCGGCGGCGATCCGAAGCTGCTGGTCGCCGTGGGGCAAGCCGGATCCATCCTGCGATCGACCGACGGCGGCGCCTCGTGGACCCGGGTCTTCGTTGCCCTGAGCACCCTGTACCACGTCCGCTTCCTCAACGCGAATGTCGGCGTCGCCGCAGGTGTCAACAACATCGCGCGCACAGTGGACGGCGGCGCGACCTGGGAAACGGTCTGGTACGCCCCGGACGTACAGGCGACCTACAGCTTCCAATCGCTGCATGCCGTGGACTGGGTCGACGCGAACACGGCGATCGCCATCGGCTACGGCCGCGTCTGGCGCTCGACGGACCGTGGCGCCACTTGGAGCGTGCACGGAAACGTCGACTTCGTTGCGCTCGGCGCGGGCATCCGCTCGCTGCGCTTCGACAGCGGCGGGCTCGGCCTGGCCGCCAGCGACTATCGGCTGTTCCGCACCACCGACGCGGGTCTCACCTGGACCGAGATCGCGCTCCCGTTCAGCCTGTACACGAACGGCCTCGCGGTCGGCAGCACCGGCCAGGACTGGGTGATGGTCGGAGCCGGCGGGATGTATCGCAGCGTCAACGCCGGGCTCGACTGGGCACCCGCGGGCGGCGCGGGCTACCTGCTCGGCATCGTCGCCCACGGCAGCCGGATGACGGCCGTGGGCGACAACGGGCTCGTCATGAGCTCGAACGACGACGGCGCATCGTGGGCAACCGGGCCGACCGTTCCCTTCGGCCAGCTCTGGGGCGTCGATTTCGCCGGCCAGACCACTTTCGTCGCTGGCAGCGGCGGCGTGCTTGCGCGGCACGACTGAATCCTCTCGACGACGCACATCGCAAGATCTGGAGCTTCCCATGACACACCCTCAGCCTGCCGTCTCACGGCGCCTTGCCACCGCCGCACTCTGCATCGCCGCGCTGCTCGCGTTGGGCGCTTGCGGCGGCAGCAACGACGAGGCGTCTCCGACAGCCGCACAGCCGCCCGCCGCCGCCCTGCCCTTCAAGTCGCTGCCCGCCCGCGTCTCGCTCGCCACCGGCAGCCAGAGTGCGCTCGCCGCGATCGGCGCGAGCGCCGCGGTGACCTGGAGCTCGAGCAATGCGGCCGTCGCGACGGTCGACGCGAACGGCATCGTCACCGCCATCGGCCGCGGCCAGGCCAGCATCATCGCGACCGACGGCACGCACACCAGCGCGTCGGCGGTCGGCGTCTGGAACACGACCGGCACGACGCCCGACGCGAGCAGCGGCGCGCTGATCGACGCGGCCTTCGCCAGCGGTCGCATCGATGCCGAGCAGGCCATCCTCTACCGCGTGTTCGCGCAGTTCGGCGACGATCGCCTGCCGCCTGAGCTCCAGGGCGCGCCGGACCGCGACGGCACGGTCTCGATGCAACTGCTCTCGGCGCAGCTTCCCACGCTGTCCGCCAGCACGCAGGCGGATCTGCGGCCCTTTTTCATCCCGCCGATCTACGTCGACAGCTGGTTCGGCCGCCAGCTCGGGCTTTCGAGCGGCACGACCGCCCAGCAGGCGGGTGGCAGGCGCACGGCACAGGGAAGCTCCGGGCGTGCTGCCGCGCCGCCCTTCAACTGCTCGCAGGTGCTGATTCCGGGGCTCGAGAAGCGCACGACGCTGAGCTTCACGTTCTGGACCTTCGCGAACCCGGTCACGGTGCAGGCGATCGACTACCTCGCGGGCACGGTCGAGGACATCTATTCGCGGCTGCGCGCCTTGCTGCAGCGCGCGGCCAAGCCCGACACGGAGGAGCCTTGCAGCGGCGGCGACGGCTCGATCGACGTCTTCGTCTTCCCGTACGGCCAGATCGCCGAAACCATTGCCTACCCGGGCCGCTGCCAGAACGTCCCGGCGTACATCGTCATCAACAGCGGGGAAGTCGGGCTCGCCTTGAGCTTTGTCGGCTCCGATGCGACGGCCGGGCCGCGCTACCTGCGCAGCCTTCTGGCGCACGAGGTGACGCACACGATCCAGTTCGGCATGACGCGCCAGGCCGCGTGCCCGGACTACAAGTGGATCGACGAAGCGACCGCGCAATGGGCGATGGACGAGCTGTTCCCTGGCGACAACTTCGAGGACGGCCTTCGACAGGTGGAGTTCGCGCCGCGCGCCGGCACGTTCTTCGCCGACTACGTCCTCGGCGGCCACCGGGGACCCCTGGAGCAGGCCAACGGCTACGGCGACTACATCTTCTTCCAGTTCATCGCGCGCAAGCTCGGGTCCCAGGTCGTCAAGCAGGTGTTCGATGCCTGGGCCGGCAACGACAGCGTGCAGTCGCTCGACGTCGCGCTGCGCGCCTCGGGCAGCAGCCTGCGCGACGTCTGGCCCGAGTTCGCGCGCGCCATGTGGAACGACGCCAGCCGCCACGTGCTCGACGACCTGAACCGGATGCCAATGGAGGGCTACGTCTACGGCGTCCAATACGCCTTCGACACCCTGAAGGCGCAGGGCCGCCTGGACACCCGCAAGATCCAGCAGCAGGGGGCGGGCAACGCGCGCTTCGAGCTGATGCCGCATCTGAAGAGCGGGGCGGGCTACTCGTTGCCGCCACGCAGCATGGCCTTCGAGCACCTCGATTTCAACGACGCCAATGTCGCCTCGGTGCTGGTCACGATCCCGTTCGCCGGCGTCAAGCAGCCCGAGGTGAAGCTGCAGGCGGTGGCGAAGATCGGCGGGCAGTGGAAGCCGGTCGAGGACTGGACCGGCGAGGTGTCCAGGTCCTTCTGCCGCGACAAGGCGAGCGAGCGGCTCGAGGAGCTGATCCTGATCGTCAGCAACGGCGACAACGTGCCCGCGTCGCAGCCGGTGCTGACCACCCAGCCGATGTCGGTGAGCACCTCCAACGTCGGCTGCTGGCGCTGGCAGGGCACGGCGACGCACCGCATCCTCGGCGACGACGGCGCCGGCAACACCGGCGACTACATCGCGCAGGTACAGAACGTGGTCTTCGAGCCGCAGGGCTCGTTCGCCGGCACGCTGATGCTCGCGACCACCGCGGGCGAGGCGAGCGGCCGCTACGTGACCCACTCGGCGTCGCCGGTCTGCGACGTCACCCTCACGGGTCCCACCAAGGCCGTTTCCGCGACCGACGGCATGCTCTGGTTGCAGCTCGGCCTCGACGCCGAAGGCATACCTTCCGCCGATCGCAACGTCACCAGCCTGCTCGGCACCACGTTCATCGACACCACCTCGCACGGCGTCTGCCCCGCGCTCGGCCTCGACCAGACGCAGACGTTCCTCAACGCCTGGGCGTGGCTGCTCTATCCCCTGCTGACGAACCCGCTCTCGGTCTCCGACGACGGCCGCACGATCGAAGGCAACCTGACCGAGGTCCAGGGCGACGTACGAACCATCCACACCTTCACGTTCACCGCGATGCGGGAGTGAAGATCAACCGGACCCGGCACCTGGACGGACGGAGGACCCTCATGGAACGGACCGGCAACTCACTCTTGCAGCGGCTGCCGCAAGGGGTGCTCGAGCTCTTCAGCAGCAGATCTCCGCGTCTGCGGACCGAGGACGATGCAGTTGCTGCCGCCTTCGATCGAACCCTGGATCACTTCGCGCACGGCCATTGGCCGGAAGCTTTCAAGGAGCTGGTGCCGCTCGCCGACTCAGGCCACCGCGAGGCGGCACGAATCGCCCTGCTGATGACGGCACGCGGTCCACGACTGTTCGGCCGGACATTCACCGCCTCGCCCTGCCAGCGCGATCGCTGGCGCGAGGCCGCGACCCGCGCATATGCGGCGAAGTAGCGCTGCGCCTTGAACGCAGCAGAGCGGCGCGGCGGGTTCGCGCCCGCGCTCAGACCTTGTCGAAGATCTTGTCGACCGCGAGGTCGAGCACCACCCCGGTCGCGTTCTGCGCGACGTCCTGCCAGCTGGTGGCGCCAGCGGCCAGATCGATGACGATCATGGCCTTTTCGACATAGGCCAGGAAGCCCGGCTGCTTGGCCGCCAGCGCCTTGACGATCTTCGCGCTGTTGTCGAGGGCGCGCTTGCCGTCGTCGGCGCGCTTCACCTCGGCCTGCACGGCGAAGATCATCATCTCGATGCGGGCCGTGATGTCCTCGAGCTTCTTCCTGCTCTTGCCGTCGGCCTTCTTGCCGATCGCGTCGACGCCCTTCAGCGCGGTCTCGAGCTTCTTGGCGATGTCGTGCGACTTCACCACCACGCCGTCGCACTTGCTGCGGCCGCGCTCGAGGAGGCCCTGGCAGCTCTTGATGCTCGCCATCTCGACCACGAGGACCTTTTGCACCAGCATCGCGCCCATCTCGGCGGCGGCGAGCTTCGCCTTGCTCGCGTCCTTGTATCTCGCAGACACCTTGGCGAGGTCGGCGTTCAGCAGCTTGATCGTCTTCTCGAGCTCTTCGTACAGGGCCTTGCACTGCAACGCGAGCTGCGCGCTGGTGCGCATCACGCCGAGGATGCCGGGAATCGCGGTGGCGCCGAAG
>JANMCC010000161.1:0-2916 GCA_031360885.1 Burkholderiales bacterium
ACGAGGAAGGCGCCCATGTCGGGCTCGGCAAGCAGCAGGAGGCCCACCACGGCGAGCGAGATCGCCATCGGCAGCACGGCGCGGAAGAAGTTCTCCTTCACGTCCATGCGCCGCACCATGTAGCCGGCGGCGTACATCGCGATCGCCAGCTTGCACAGCTCCGAAGGCTGGAAGCTCATGATGCCGAGCGGGATCCAGCGGCGCGCGCCGTTGACGCCCTTGCCGATGAAGGGCAGCAGCACCAGCACCAGCAGCAGCAGCGCGGCGACGAAGATCCAGGGCGAGAGCTTCTCCCAGAACGAGACCGGGATCTGCACGACGACGAGCGCGGCGATCACCGAGATCGCCATGAACAGCATGTGCCGGTTGAGGAAGTAGGTGGGCGTGTAGCGCGCGAACTTCGGGTTGTCGGGCAACGCCACCGAGGCGCTGTAGACCATCACGAGGCCGAGGGCGAGCAGGCCCACGACCATGCAGACGAGGGTGCGGTCGAAGCCGAGCAGCCGCGCCGGCTGGCCGGGATCGACGCTGATCCACTCGCGCACCGGAATCGCCTCGGACGGCGCGGTGCGACGGGCGCGCGGGGCCGTGGCCGATGGCGCAGTGGCGCCGCGACCAGCGGCCGGCGCGAGGCCGAGGCGCGCGCGCCAGCCGTCGAGCACGCCGGCGAAGGAGGCGCTCATGCGACTCCTCCCTTGCGTTGCGCCAGCGCCCGCACCGCGGCGACGAACACTTCGGCACGGTGTGCGTAGTTGCGGAACATGTCCAGGCTGGCGCAGGCCGGGCTGAGCAGCACCGCGTCGCCGCGCTCGGCGCGCGCGAACGCGGCCTCGACCGCGGCCTCGAGTGTGGCGCAGCGCTCGAACGCGACGCCGGAGGAAGCGATCGCCGCTTCGATCTGCCCGGCGTCGCGGCCGATCGTCAGCACCGCGCGGGCGCGGCGTGCGAGCGGCGCGGCGAGGGGCGCGAAGTCCTGGCCCTTGCCGTCGCCGCCGAGGATGACGACGAGCTTGCCCGGCGCCCGGTCGGCGCCCAGGCCGTCGAGCGCGGCGACGGTGGCGCCGACGTTGGTGCCCTTGCTGTCGTCGAAGGCATCGACGCCGTCGACGCCGGCGACGAACTCCACCCGGTGCGGCTCGCCCCGGTACTCGCGCAGCGCATGCAGCATCGGCGCCAGCGGGCAGCCGATCGCGCTCGCCAGCGCCAGCGCGGCGAGCGCGTTCAGGGCGTTGTGCCGGCCGCGGATGCGCAGCGCGTCGGCGGGCATGAGGTGCTGCAGGGTCAGGTCGCGCGGCGAGACGTCGTCGTCGCGGGCGCGCACCAGCCAGGCCATGTCGTTGTCGATCGCGAGGCCCCAGTCGCCCGGCCGCTCCGGCGCGCCGGCGCCGAACTCGACGACGCGGCGCGGCACGACGCGCGGCGGGCGGCCCTTCTTCGTCGCCACCGTCTGCGCCGGCGGCAGCAGCTTCATCGCCGCCGGATCGTCGCGGTTGAGAACGACGACGGCGCGGTGGCCGAAGACACGCGCCTTGGCCGCGGCGTAGGCGGCCATCGAGCCGTGCCAGTCGAGATGGTCCTCGGTGACGTTGAGCACCGCGGCGGCGTCGGCCTCGAAGCGGGCGACGCCGTCGAGCTGGAAGCTCGAGAGCTCGAGCACCCAGACCTCCGGCAGGCGCTCGCGCAGCGTCTCGGCCGGGCCGGCATCGACCCTGTCGGCCAGGGTCTGCAGCATGGTCGGGCCGATGTTGCCGGCGACGGCGACGCGCCTGCCGCTGCGCGCGACCAGCAGCGCGGTCATCGCCGTCGTCGTCGTCTTGCCGTTGGTGCCGGTGACAGCGATCACCTTGGGCAGGTAGTCGGCGGAGCTGCGCAGGCCCTCGAGCGCATCGGCGAAGACGTCGAGCTCGCCTTCGACCGGCACGCCGGCCTTTGCCGCGGCGGCGAGCAGCGCGGCGATGCCGGCGTCGTGCGGCGCCAGGCCGGGGCTCTTCAGGACGCGGTCGATGCCGGCGAGATCATCCGCGGTCAGCGCAACCGCCGGGAGACGCATCGCCGCCGGCACGTGCGTGGCGAGCGCCATCGCCTCGGGCGGCTCGGCGCGGGAATCCCAGACGCGGACCTCCGCACCCTGGCGCGCGCTCCAGCGCGCCATCGCCAGGCCCGAGGCACCGAGACCGAGAACGAGGACGGTACTCATCTGAGCTTGAGGCTCGCGAGGCCCACGAGGCAGAGCAGCATCGTGATGATCCAGAAGCGCACCACGACCTGCGTCTCCTGCCAGCCCGACTTCTCGAAGTGGTGGTGCAGCGGCGCCATCTTCAGGATGCGCCGGCCCTCGCCGTACCTGCGCCTGGTGTACTTGAACCACAGCACCTGGGCGATGACCGAGAGCGCCTCGGCGACGAACACGCCGCCCATGATGCCGAGGACGATCTCCTGGCGCGTGATGACGGCGATGGTGCCGAGCGCGCCGCCGAGCGCGAGCGCGCCGACGTCGCCCATGAAGACCTGCGCCGGATGGGTGTTGAACCAGAGGAAGGCCAGGCCCGCCCCGGCCATCGCCGCGCAGAAGATCAGCAGCTCGCCGGCGCCGGGAATGTAGGGAAAGAGCAGGTAGCGCGAATAGACCGAGCTGCCGGTGATGTACGCGAACACGCCGAGCGCCGAGCCGACCATCACCACCGGCATGATCGCCAGCCCGTCGAGGCCGTCGGTCAGGTTGACGGCGTTGCTCGCGCCGACGATCACGAAGTAGGTCAGGGCAATGAAGCCGAACACGCCGAGCGGATAGCTCACCGTCTTGAAGAACGGCACGATCAGGTCGGCCTTGGGCGGCAGGTCGTTCGAGAAGCCGCTCTGCACCCAGCGCAGGAACAGCTCGAGCACGCGCAGGTTCGAGGTCTCGCTGACGCTGAA
>JANMCC010000169.1:0-22214 GCA_031360885.1 Burkholderiales bacterium
CCTACCTGACGATGGCGCTCGGCGCCGGCTCGGTGACGCCGCTGCAGATGGCCTCGGCGTTCAGCGTCTTCGCCAATGGCGGCTATCGCGTCAACCCGATGCTGATCAGCCGGATCACCGATTCCAAGGGCCAGGCCATCAGCCAAGCGCGCGTCCCGGTGCTCGACGAATCGGTGCGCACGATCGACGCCCGCAACGCCTTCGTCATGACCAGCCTGCTGCAGGAGGTCACCCGCTCGGGCACCGCCGCCAAGGCGCAGGCGGCGCTGAAGCGCCCCGACATCTACGGCAAGACCGGCACCACCAACGACTCGCTCGACGCCTGGTTCGCCGGCTGGCAGAAGAACATCGTCGGCGTCGTCTGGATGGGCTACGACCAGCCGAGGAAGCTCGGCGACCGCGAGACCGGCGGCGGCCTGTCGCTGCCGATCTGGATCGACTTCATGAGCACGGTGCTGAAAGGCATTCCGGTGCAGGAGCCCTCGGCGCCCGAAGGCGTGGTCAATGTCGGCGGCGAGTGGTTCTACGAAGAGTACGCGCGCGGCTCGGGCGTCAGCAGCGTCGGCCTCGACGAGAAGGCGCCGACCGCGCCGAGCGAGGAAGAGCGCAACTCGATCCTCGACCTGTTCCGCAACAAGCAGCGCTGAGCCGGCGCCGCGGCGTCCTCAGGGCTCGAAGCGGAGCGCCTTGCCGCCGAGCTCGCTGGCGCAGGCCGACAGCACGGCGAAGAACTCGCCGCCATCGCGGCCGTCGATCCAGCGCCCGCCCGAAGCCTTGAAGTGAAAGCCGCCGGAAGGCGCGGCGAGCCAGAGCTCGTGCAGCGGCGGCTGGGTGTTGATCACGATCGTGCCGCCGGCGGGAAAGCGCAGCTCCAGCAGGCCGCCGGTGCGGCTCGCGTCGATGTCGATCACGTCTCCCTCGAGCAGGCGATCGACGGTCGCCTCGACCGCCGCCATGGCGGCGCGGGCGCGGCTGTCGTAGTCGACGTCGGAAAGTCGTTCGGGCGCGAGGGTCATGGTCGATAAAATCGCCGCATGGAGCAGCTTCGGTCGAGTGTAGTGGGCAAGGCGACGGACGCGACCTGCGTGGCCTTGGCCCTGGCAGCGTTCATGCCGCTGGCTGCCTGCGGCCTCAAGGGCCCGCTGGTCCAGGCGACGCCGGCGGCCGCGGCCAGCGCCGCGGCGATCGCCGCTTCGACGGCTCCGCCCCGGTGATGCGCCTGCCCGGCGCACCCGAAGTCGCCTATCGCGGCGACTCGCTTCATCTCGAGGACCTGCCGGTGAGCGAGCTGGCGCGCCGCTTCGGCACGCCCCTCTACGCCTATTCCACGGCGTCGATGGAGCGGGCGCTCTCGGCCTACCGGAGGGCGCTCGTCGGCCGCGAGCATCTGATCTGCTACGCCGTGAAGGCGAACTCGAACCTGGCCGTGCTGCAGTGGTTCGCTCGCCAGGGCTGCGGCTTCGACATCGTCTCCGGCGGCGAGTTGGAGCGGGTGCTGGCGGCCGGGGGCGATGCGGCGCGGGTTGTCTTCTCCGGCGTCGGCAAGACCCGCGCCGAGATGGCGCGGGCACTGGCCGTGGGCGTGCTTTGCTTCAACGTCGAAAGCGTCGGCGAGCTCGAAGCGCTGTCCGGCGTCGCCGGCGCGGGCGGGCGCAGCGCCCGGGTCAGCCTGCGCATCAACCCCGACGTCGACGCCAAGACCCACCCTTACATCTCCACCGGCCTGCGCGGCAACAAGTTCGGCATCGCCCACACGGAAGCGCTGGCGGCGTTCCGGCGCGCGGCCGAGCTGCCGGGGATCGAGGTCGCAGGCATAGACTGCCACATCGGCTCGCAGATCACCGAAAGCTCGCCCTATGTCGAGGCGCTCGACCGCCTGCTCGACCTGGTCGAGACGCTCGAGGCCGAAGGCATCGCCATCCCCCACCTCGACCTCGGCGGCGGTCTCGGCATCGCCTACGACACCGAGACGCCGCCCGATGCCGGAGAGCTGATCCGCCGCCTGCTCGAGCGCATCGACGCGCGCGGCCACGGCGGGCGCAAGCTCCTGTTCGAGCCCGGGCGCTCGCTGGTCGGCAACGCCGGCGTCCTGGTCAGCGAGGTGCTCTACGTCAAGCCCGGCGAGACCAAGAATTTCTGCATCGTCGACGCGGCGATGAACGACCTGGCGCGCCCTGCCATGTACGGCGCCTGGATGGGCATCGTCGAGTGCGAGCGCGGCCGGGGCGAGCCGCAGGTGTTCGACGTGGTCGGGCCGATCTGCGAATCGGGCGACTGGCTCGGCCGCGACCGGGCGCTGGCGGTGCGGCCGGGCGCGCACATCGCAATCCTCTCGGCGGGCGCGTACGCCATGAGCATGTCGAGCAACTACAACACGCGCGGCCGCGCCGCCGAGGTGCTGGTGAGCGGCGACCAGGCCTGGCTGGTGCGCGAGCGCGAGACCACCGCCGACCAGATCCGCGGCGAGCACCTCCTGCCCGAGCGCTGAACCGCCGCGCCCTGGCGCGACGGAGGGCCGCGCTAGATCCGCCCTTCCTCGACCGCGTGGCAGGCGACCCGCGTCGGCCCGAACGCCAGCAGCTTCGGCCGCTCGACCCGACAGCGCTCGTTCGCATGCGGGCAGCGCGGGTTGAAGCTGCAGCCGGCCGGCGGGTTGAGCGGGTTCGGCACCTCGCCCTGCACCGGAATGCGCGCGCGCCCGCTCATGTGGATGTCGGGAATGGCGTCGAGCAGCATCCGCGTGTACGGATGGCGCGGCGCGGCGAACAGCGCCGACTTGGCGGCGATCTCGACGATGCGCCCGAGGTACATCACCCCGACCTGATCGCTCACGTGGCGAACGACCGCGAGGTTGTGCGAGATGAACAGGTAGGTGAGTCCCTGCCGCGTCTGCAGGTCCTTCATGATGTTGAGCACCTGCGCCTGCACCGAGACGTCGAGCGCCGAGGTCGGCTCGTCGCAGACCAGGAACTCGGGCTCGGTGGCGAGCGCCCGGGCGATCGAGATCCGCTGCCGCTGCCCGCCCGAGAACTGGTGCGGAAACTTCTGCGCGTCGGCGGCGGCGAGGCCGACCGACTGCAGCAGTTCGGCGACGCGCGCGGCGAGCTGCCGGTCGTTCTCTGCGCCCGAGCGGCCCTCGGCGAAGCCGTGCTCGCGCAAGGGCTCGGCGACGATGTCCTGCACCTTCCAGCGCGGGTTGAGGCTGGCGTAGGGATCCTGGAAGATCATCTGCATGCGCCGGCGCACCGCGTTCGGCCGGCCCTTGCCGGCGGTGTCGAGACCGTCGAAGAGAACCCGGCCGCGCGTCGGCTGGTACAGCCCGACCAGGAGCCGCGCCACGGTGCTCTTGCCGCAACCCGATTCGCCGACCAGCGCGAGGGTCGTGCCCCGGCTGATGTTGAAGGCGACGTCGTCGACGGCATGGACGAACTGCCGGGGCTTGCGCTCCACCACCCGGTTGAGCCAGGGCGCGGAGACGTCGAAGGTCTTGGCGAGACCCTCGACCTCGACCAGCAGCGAGGTCCTGTCCTCGACGACGGCGCTCATGCCGCGGCCTGCAGCGGCGCGGCGTGCAGCCAGCACGCGGCCTGGGTCGCGCCGGCGTTCATGAGATCGGGCCGCTCGACCAGGCAGCGGTCGAACGCCCGCGAACAACGCGGATTGAAAGCGCAACCGCGGGGAATGGCGGTCAGTCGCGGCATGGCGCCGTCGATCTGCAGCAGGCGCGGCCGGTCCTCGTCCATCGCCGGGATCGAGCCCATGAGGCCGGCGGTGTAGGGATGCGCCGGCGAATGGATGACCGCCGCCACCGGGCCGATTTCGACCACCCGCCCGGCGTACATCACGGCCACGCGGTCGCAGGTCTCGGCGATGACGCCCATGTCGTGGGTGACCAGCATGACTGCCGCGCCATGCTCCTTGCACAGCCGCTTCAGCAGCGAAATGATCTGCGCCTGGATCGAGACGTCCAGCGCGGTGGTCGGCTCGTCGGCGACGATCAGCTTCGGCTCGCCGGCCAGGGCCAGGGCGATCACGACCCGCTGCCGCATGCCGCCGGAGAACTGGTGCGGATACTGGTCAAGCCGTTCCTCGGCGGCGGGGATGCCGGTTTCCTGGAGCAGGCGCACCGCGCGCTGGCGCGCCTCGGCGCCGCTCAGCGGCAGATGCGTCTGGATCGTCTCGATCAGCTGCCGGCCGATCGTGTAGAGCGGGTCGAGCGAGGTCAGCGGGTCCTGGAAGATCGCGCCGATCGACCGGCCGCGGACCTTGCGCATCTCCTCGTAGGGCAGGTTGTCTATGCGCCGACCGTCGAAGCGGATCTCGCCGGCGGCGATCCGGCCGGGTGGATCGAGCAGGCCGATGATCGCCGCGCCGGTGAGCGACTTGCCGGCGCCCGACTCGCCGACCACGCCCAGGATCTCGCCCGGCGCGATCGCGAACGAGATGTCGTCGAGCGCGACCAGCGTGCCCCGCCGCGTGGGGAACTCGACCCGGAGATGGCGAACGTCGAGCAGCGGGTCGGGCATGCGGCTCGGTGGGTCAGGCCGGGGTGCAGCCGCTCACCGGCTCCTGATGGTCGACGCGGACCGTGAAGTCGGTGGCCAGCCGGTTCGTCTTCACGGCGACCAGGTAGTAGCGCGTGCAAGGCGCGATTTCCAGCGGGACCGTGCGCGTCTCGCCGATCCCACCGGTGCCGCCGGGCGGCCCCTGGACCGTGACCTGGCGCATGCCGGCGTCGACCAGGGAGACCGGGCGCTGGTAGGGATCGGAGAGATCGGCCACGCGTCGCAGCGGGCCGACCATCACGTCCTTGCCGTCGACGCGGACGATCGAGACGGGATAGGTGTCGATGGGGACGTGGTAGTAGCGCGAGCCTGACAGCTGCGAATAGTGATAGTCGGTGCTTGCACACGCGACGACCATCGCACTGGCCGCCAGGATCGCGGCGGGACGCAAGAGGCGGGAGATCTGCATGATCGATTCCTCGGGATGGGGCGGCTAGCTTACGACCGTCAACGCAGGCGCGGGTTCAGCGCGTCGCGCAGCCAGTCACCGAACAGGTTGATGCTCAGTGCTATCAGAACGAGCATCGTGCCCGGAAAGATGACAAGCCACCAGGCGCCGCTGAAGAGTTGCTTGTTGCCCTCGTTGATGAAGGTGCCGAGGGAGGGCGAGGTCGGCGAGACGCCGACGCCGAGGAAGGACAGCGTCGCTTCGGCCAGGATCGCGGTGGCGACCTGGATCGTCGAGAGCACCAGCACCGGACCCATGACGTTGGGCAGCACGTGCTTCATCATGATCCTGAGCGGCGGAACGCCGATCACCCGCGCCGCCTGCACGTACTCCTTGTGCCGCTCGACCATGGTCGAGCCGCGCACCGCCCGGGCGTACTGCACCCAGCCCGGCAAGGCGATGGCGATGATCAGCACGCCGAAGGCGAGAGTGCCGTGGGCGCCGGGAAAGAGGGCGTGGCCGACGCCGGCGATGAGGAGCGCGATCAGGATCGAGGGGAACGAAAGCATCACGTCGCAGATGCGCATGATCAGCGCGTCGAGCCGGCCGCCGACGTAGCCCGAGACCAGGCCGAGGCTGACGCCGATCAGCATCGAGAGCAGCACCGATGCGCCGCCGACGAAGAGCGAGATCCGGGCGCCGTACATCAAGGCCGAGAGGACGTCGCGCCCCTGCTCGTCGGTGCCGAGCAGGTACTTCGTGGCGCCGCCCTCCATCCAGGCGGGAGGCAGCATCGAGTCGCCGAGCTCGAGGGTCGCCAGGTCGGTCGGGTTGTGCGGCGCGATCACGCCGGCAAAGACGGCGCAGACGATGCAGGCCAGGGCGACCGCGGCCGAGCCGATCGCCATCGGCGAGCCGCGAAACGAGTGCCAGAAGTCGCCGTCGAGGAAGCGAGCCCAGCGGCCCGGCGCCTGGACTACTTCGACTTGAGCGTGATCCACTTGAAGTACATGTAGTTGTTCGGCAGCTGGACCAGGCTCACCTTGTCGCTGTGCGCCCAGGCGAGGGCCTGCTGGTGCAGCGGAATGTGGCCGACGTCGTCCTGGTGGATGCGGAACGCCTCGCGGATCAGATCGTTGCGCTTCTTCTGGTCGGTCTCCGACTGGATCTTCGCCGTCAGCTCGTCGAGCTTCGGATTGCTGTAGGCGCCGAGGTTGAAGGTGCCCTGCCCCTTGTCGTTCGGCGTCGCCATGATCGAGGAGAGCACGTCGTGTGCATCGACCGTGCTCGGCGTCCAGCCGAGCAGGTAGAAGCTGGTGTCACGGCGCAGGATCTTGGGGAAGTAGCTGACCTTGGTCTCGGCCTGCAGGTTGATCTTGACGCCGATCCGCGCCAGGTTCGCTGCCACCGCCTGGCAGATCGCCGAGTCGTTGACGTAGCGGTCGTTGGGGCAGTTCATCGTCACCTCGAAGCCGTTCGGATAGCCGGCTTCGGCGAGCAGCTTCTTCGCCGCCTCGACGTCGTACGGGAAGCGCTTGTTCATGTCGGGCTGGAAGCCGCGCACCGCCGCGCCGATCATCTGGCCGGTCGGCAGCGCCGCCCCGCGCATGACCCGCGACTTGATCGTCTCGATGTCGATCGCCTGATAGAAGGCCTTGCGGACACGAACGTCCTTGAACGGGTTCTTGCCCTTGACGCTGGAGAGCAGCAGCTCGTCGCGCTTCTGGTCCATGCCCAGGAAGATCGTGCGCAGCTCGGGGCCTTGCAGCACGGTGAAGCTGCCGGCCGACTTGATTCGCTCGACATCCTGCAGCGGCACCGGCTCCATCACGTCGGTCTCGCCGGAGAGCAGCGCGGCAACGCGGGTCGCGTCGTTGCCGATCGGCGTGAAGACGACCTCGTCGACGTTGCTCTCGGACTTGCCCCACCAGTTGAAGTTCTTCACCAGCACGGTCCGCACCGAGGGCTGGCGCTCCTTGAGGCGGTAGGGCCCGGTGCCGTTGGCCTTGAAGCTGGCGGTGTTCTCGATGCCCTTGCGGCGATCGACGGGCTTTTCCGCCTTGTTGTCCTCGCACCATTTCCTGCTCATCATCGCCAGCGTCGTGAGCGTGTCCGGCAGGATCGGATACGGGGCCGTGGTCTCGATCTCGATCGCGAGATCGCCGACCTTGCGCACTTCCTTGATCGGATTGGTGTAGCCCTTCATGTCGGAGCCGTCGCCGGCGGCGCGCTTGAAGGTGAACACCACGTCGTCGGCGGTGAACGGCGTGCCGTCGTGGAATTTGACGCCGGGCCGCAGGTCGAAGCGCCAGACCGTCGGGCTGGTCTGCGTCCACTTGGTGGCCAGCGCCGGCGCCAGACCCATCTTCTTGTCGCGCTCGATCAGCGACTCGTAGACGTTCCCGGTGAAGCTGAGCTGCAGGCTCTCGTTGAGCGAGTGCGGATCCATCGACTGCACATCGCCCTGGTTGGAGACGCGCAGGGTCACGGCCTCGACCGAGGCGGCGGCAAGCGCGAGCGAAGCGACGAGAGCGGCGGAGAAGAGTCTTTTCATGGGAAGTTCCAGGTGACGATTCGATTCAATGCGCGCCCGCGGGTCTTTCGACACGCAGGCGCGGGTCGACGGCGAAGTAGAGCAGATCGACGACGAGGTTGATGACGACGAAGATCAGCGCAATCAGACACAGGTAGGCCGCCATCACCGGGATGTCGGCGAAGGTGACGGCCTGGATGAAGAGCAGGCCCATCCCGGGCCACTGGAACACCGTCTCGGTGATGATCGCGAAGGCGATCAGCGAGCCGAGTTGCAGGCCGGTGATGGTGATCACCGGCACGAGGGTGTTCTTGAGCGCGTGGCCGAAGTAGACCGAACGATTCGGCAGGCCGCGGGCGCGCGCGAACTTGATGTAGTCGGCGCGCAGCACCTCGAGCATCTCGGCGCGCACCAGCCGCATGATCAGCGTGAGCTGGAAGACCGCGAGCGTCACCGCCGGAAGGATCAGGTGCTTCCAGCCGTCAACGCTGGCCAAGCCGGTGCTCCACGGCCCGAGCATCAGCAGATCCTGGCCGCGACCGTAGCTCGGCAGCCACTTCAGCGTCACGGCGAACACGAGGATCAGCAGGATGCCGATGAGGAAGGTCGGCAGCGAGACGCCGATCAGCGAGAGCGTCATCAGCGTCTGCGAGAAGAAGGTCCCGCGCTTGAGCGCCGCGTAGACGCCCATCGGAATGCCGAAGACCAGCGCGATCAGCGCCGCCAGCAGCGAGAGCTCGAGCGTGGCCGGTAGCCGTTCTGCGATCAGCGAGGACACCTTGCGGCCTTGTCGAAGACTCAGGCCGAACTCGCCGCGAACCGCGTTGCCGACGAAACGCGCGAACTGGACCGGAAAGGGTTGGTCCAGGCCGAGATCGGCGCGCAACTGCAGCCGCTGCTGCGGCGTCGCGTCCTGGCCGAGGATGTTGGTGACCGGATCGCCGACATACTGGAACAGCATGAAGGCGATGAAGGCGACCGTCAGCATCACGAGGACGGCCTGCACGAGGCGGCGGAGAACGAAGGCAAGCATGGGGAAGGGGACGATCAGAGCAAAACGCACGCAGCGCGTCAAAGGGGAATGCCCGAAGCACCGCACTTTGCCGCGGGCATGAAAAAGGCCGCCCGAAGGCGGCCTTTAAGCTCTGGATTGCAGCTCGCGCGAGGCGAGCGTGCGATCAGAAGAAGTGACGAACGCCGACCTCGAAGCCCTTCGAGGCGTCGCCAGGCGTCGTGGCACCCTGGGCGCCAGGCAGCGTCAGGGTGGTGCCGTCCTTGTTCTTCAGCCACGAAGCCGTCGTGTACATCGCAGTCCGCTTGGAGATGTTGTACTGCAGCGTCGCCTTGAACTGCTCGACCGAAGTCGAAGTCGAGCCCTTGAGCTTGCTGCGGTCGTAGCCGACGTGGACTTCGGCCTGGCCGAAAGGAACCACACCGCTGATCGAGTAGGTATCTTCCTTGATGTTGGGAAGCTTCTCGTGATCGTAGTAGCCCAACAGCTTCATGAAACCGAAGTCCCACGAGCCGCCGACGTTCCACGTCTTCTGTTTGTCGCCGGACAGGGCGAGCCCCTGGTTTGCACGGAACAACTCTTCGCCGTACGAGCCAGCCACGTCGAACGGGCCGGCTGCGAAGCCGATCCGGCCGCCGTAGTAGCGAGCAGCGCGGTCGCCCGAGGTGCCGCCTTCGGAAGCGCCGACCATGGCCTGGCCGTAGAAGCCGCCCAGGTTCGACGGCAGGAAGTAGCCGATCGAGTTGTCTTGACGGGTGCCGCTGTAGGCCTGGCGGACATTGAGCGAGCTGCCCAGGCCGTTCGTGCCGAACGCGTCGAAAATCGTCTGGTTCCAGAACGTCGGCGTGTAGTCGCGGCCGAGGCGCAACTCACCCATGTTGCTGAACAGGCTGATGGTCGAACGACGATTGAAGAACTTGGAGTTCGTCGTGCCGGTGTCGGCATTGACGCCGGCCGTCAAGTTGAAGCCGGCCTTGAGGCCGCCGCCAAGATCCTCGACACCGCGGAAGCCGAGCTGGCTGCTGTTGATGCCGTCCTGGCTGAGCGTGAGGCGACGGTCTCGACCGTCAGCCTTGACGTAGCGGCCGTTCAGGTCGACCGTGCCGAACAGCGTGACCGAAGACTGCGCCGACGCGACGCCGGCAAAAGCGCCCAATACCGCGAGAGCGAGCAGAGATTTTTTCATTGCGACTATCTCCTAGGTTGAACAAGAGGTCCCGATCACCGATTGCCCGCGCTGGAGCGGATCAGGTACAACCCCCTTTGCGGAAGTTGTGCGTATTGCACCAGAGGGGCCCGGCGCTGCAAAGCCTTGCCGAGCAAAAAAGCCCCGTATGTTGTCTTCGCACAACGAGGATTTTCGCGGGAACTTTTGTGCTCCGGAGGTATCGTCGCGACCGTCATGGAACCTGTTTCACTCACCCCCATCGATCGTCTTCTGACCGGCGTCGACCAGGCGTTGCGCTCGCTGGCCAGCCCACCGCGGGCGGCGCGGCCGAGGCCGGTCGCCATCCCTCCCAACTCGCCGCTCGAAGACACTGCCCGCCGCGAATCGGGCGCATTGATGCGCGTCAACCACGTCGGCGAGGTCTGCGCGCAGGCGCTCTACAGCGCGCAGGCGCTGGCCACCAGCAACCCGGCCTTGCGACGCCAGTTCGCGGACGCCGCCGCCGAGGAAACCGACCACTTGGCTTGGACCGCAGAGCGTCTGCGCGAGCTCGGCGCCCGGCAAAGCCTGCTGAACCCGCTCTGGTACGTGGGCGCGTTCGGCATCGGCCTAGTCGCCGGCCGACTGGGCGACGCCGCCAGCCTCGGCTTCGTCGTCGAGACCGAGCGTCAGGTCGAGCGCCACCTCGCCAGCCACCTCGACCGGCTGCCGGCGGCGGATCTCGCGTCGCGCGCCATCGTCACGCAGATGAAGAGCGACGAGTCCGGTCACGCGATCGCCGCCGAGCAGGCGGGGGCCGCGCCGCTGCCGTGGCCGGCCCGCATGGCGATGCGGCTCGCCGGGCGGGTCATGACGAAGACGGCGCACTACTTCTAGGCGTCACGCGGCCGCGGCCGCCGGCACGATCTCGAAGCTGGTGACGATCTCGGCCGTCTTGCCGAGCATGATCGTCGCCGAACAGTACTTCTCGTGCGAGAGCGCGATCGCCCGCTCGACCGCGCTCGAAGCCAGAGCCACGCCACTGACGATGAAGTGCAGCTGGATCCGGGTAAATATCTTCGGATCCTGAGGCGCGCGCTCGGCCGTGACCTTGACCCGGCAGCCGCGCACGTCGTGGCGTCCGCGGCGCAGGATCAGCACCACGTCGTAGGCCGAGCAGGCGCCGCTGCCGGCAAGCACCGTCTCCATCGGCCGCGGCGCGAGGTTGCGGCCACCGCCGTCGGGCGCGCCGTCCATCGTCAGCAGATGGCCGCTTCCGGTCTCGGCCGAGAACGCCATGCCGTTGGCCGGCATCCAGTCGATCGTGCACTCCATGACGGCTGTCCCTTCGCGATATTGCACTGCAACAAAAAAGGTCCTACACTCGATTTCAAGCAGCCGGCGAAGGCAGGCTCACACCAGCCCGATTCGTCGCTGCAGCGATTGTCTCCTCCACCTCCTCAACTGGTGGATTCAGCCCAGGGCAGCAATGCCTTGGGCTTTTTTACGGGGCCTGCCCGTCGGCCCGCGCGGCCGGGCCGACACCAGCGGCACGTATGATGCGGCGCCGCAATCGTCAGCCGCGAGGAGACCAGAAAAGGCATGGCGACTTCCCCCCGCAAGCCCGCGTCGCGCAAGCCGGCGGCCGGCCGCAAGCCCGCCCTCGCCGGCTACCTGCAGAAGATCCTGACGGCGCGCGTCTACGACGTCGCGATCGAGTCGGCGCTCGACGCCGCGCCGCGTCTCTCGGCCCGCCTCGGCAATCAGGTCCTGTTCAAGCGCGAGGACACCCAGCCCGTGTTCAGTTTCAAGCTGCGCGGCGCCTACAACAAGATGGCGCACCTCTCGAAGGAGGCGCTGGCACGGGGCGTAATTTGCGCTTCGGCGGGGAACCACGCCCAGGGCGTCGCGCTCGCCGCGCGCAAGCTCGGCTGCAAGGCGCTGATCGTCATGCCGACGACGACGCCCTCGCTCAAGGTGGCCGCGGTGCGCGCGCTCGGCGGCGAGGTGGTGCTGCGCGGCGACAGCTATTCCGACGCCTATGCCCACGCGCTCGAGCTCGAGGGCCGCCGCGGCCTCACCTTCGTGCACCCGTTCGACGATCCCGACGTGATCGCCGGCCAGGGCACGATCGCGATGGAGATCCTGCGCCAGCACCAGGGCCCGATCGACGCGATCTTCGTCGCCATCGGCGGCGGCGGCCTGGTCTCGGGCATCGCCGCCTACGTCAAGGCGGTGCGCCCGGGGATCCGCATCGTCGGCGTGCAGATGAACGACTCCGACGCGATGCTGCGCTCGGTGCGCGCGGGCCGGCGGATCGAGCTCGCCGACGTCGGCCTCTTTTCCGACGGCACCGCGGTGAAGAAGGTCGGCGCCGAGACCTTTCGCCTCGCCCGCCAGCTCGTCGACGACTGGATTGTCGTCGACAGCGACGCCGCCTGCGCCGCGATCAAGGACGTGTTCGAGGACACGCGCAGCATCCTCGAGCCGGCCGGCGCGCTCGGCGTCGCGGCGATCAAGCAGTACGTTCACCAGAAGGGCACGAAAGGCGAGACCTACGTCGCCATCACCTGCGGCGCCAACATGAACTTCGACCGCCTGCGCTTCGTCGCCGAGCGGGCCGAGGTCGGCGAGGAGCGCGAGGCCCTGTTCGCGGTGACCATCCCGGAGGAGCGCGGGAGCTTCCGGCGACTGTGCGAGCTGATCGGTCCGCGCGCCGTCACCGAGTTCAACTACCGGATCTCCGACGCCGCCGAGGCCCACGTCTTCGTCGGCGTCGCCACGGTCGACCGGGCCGAGTCGGCGCAGCTCGCGGATCATTTCGCGAGCCACGGCTTTCCGGCGCTCGACCTCACCGGCGACGACCTCGCCAAGGAGCACGTGCGCCACATGGTCGGCGGCCGCAGCGCCCTGGCGCGCGACGAGCGGCTCTACCGGTTCGTGTTCCCGGAGCGGCCGGGCGCGCTGATGCGCTTTCTCTCGCGCATGCCCGCGGGCTGGAACATCAGCCTGTTTCACTACCGCAACCAGGGCGCCGACTACGGCCGCATCCTGGTCGGCCTGCAGGTCCCGCCGAAGGATGAAAAGGCGTTCGCCGATTTCCTCGAGACCCTCGCCTACCCCTGCGCCGACGAGACCGGCAATCCTGCCTATCGGCTGTTCCTCCGGTAGCCGCGGCTACTGCGAGCGGAAGTTGTCGGGCGAGGGCAGGTTCGGATTCGCCGGCAGCTGGTTGGCCGAGCCCGGCAGCGGCGTTGCCCCCGGCGCCTGCATGACCGGAGGCACCGTCGCGGGAACGGGAGCCATGCCGGGCGACATCGCCGGCGGCGAGAAATTCGAAGGCGGCACGGCATTCGGCCGCATCGCCGGCGCCATCACCGGCGTGGCCGCAACCGGCGAGCCGGGTGCGGGCAGCACGCCGGTGGCGGGCGCCGGCAGGGCCGGCAGTTCGAGGAGGACGGTGCGCGCGCCCTGGGCCGAGCCGAGCGACGCGGTGCGCAGGCCCACCGACTGCAGCACCAGGTCGCTTTCGAGCCGGGCGCCGACGGCAAAGGCGCGCGGCGGCTTGCCGTCGACCGCGATCAGCGCCAGGCCGTAGGCGCCGGTGCCCTGCGGCGTGCTCGAACGCGGCGCCATCACGCCCACCAGGCGAAAGCGCGACGGTGCTTCCGGGCGCGCCTCTTCGGCCATGGCCACGACCGGGGGCGCGCCGAACAGGCGCGCCAGGTCGCCGCGCGGCGGCGCCGCGCGATCGATCGGCACGGCGTAGGCAGGAGCCTGAGGCGACGACACGCCGAAGCGCAGCGCCCAGAACACCGCCGCGGCGGCAACGAGCGACCAGATCACGAATGCAGACAGTCGCGCAAACATGCGGCGATTATCATCCACAGCCCCTGCCACCGAGGCAGACGACCGGTAGAACTCCACGATGCGATTGCCGATGAAACGCCTGCGCCGAAGCCGCGGCTTCACCCTGATCGAGCTGATGGTCGTGCTCGTGATCATCGGCGTGTTGGCGGCGCTGATCGTTCCCAACATGCTCGACCGGGCCGACGACGCGCGGGTCACGGCGGCGCGCACCGACGTCAACAACCTGATGCAGGCGCTGAAGCTGTACAAGCTCGACAACCTGCGTTATCCGAGCGGCGAGCAGGGTCTTCAGGCGCTGGTCGCCAAGCCGACGGTCGGCGTGCTCCCGGCCAACTGGCGGCCGTACCTCGACAAGCTGCCGAGCGACCCGTGGGGCCACCCCTACCAGTACGCCAATCCAGGCCTGAAAGGCGAGATCGACGTCTACAGCTTCGGTGCCGACGGCGTGGTCGGCGGCGAGAAGACGAATGCGGATATCGGCAGCTGGCAGTAGGAAGGCCCCCACGCTCCCTGCGGTCGCTACTCCCTGGGGACCGAGAGGGCCCCTTCGTGGCCCTTGGGGCGCGGCCGCGCTCGGGGCGGCCCGGCGCCCGGCCGGCCCGGCTCGCGGCTTCACGCTGATCGAACTGATGCTCGTGATCGCGATCATCGCGATCGCGACCGCGGTGGCCAGCCTGGCGCTGCGCGACCCCACCGCCGCCAAGCTCGAGCAGGAGGCGGCGCGGCTCGCCGCGCTCCTCGAATCTGCGCGCGCAGAGGCGCGTTCGTCGGGCGTTCCGGCGCGCTGGGAGCCGCTCGAGAAGCAGCCCGACGGCAGCGATTTCCGTTTCGTCGGCCTCTCCGCGAACGAGCCCCTGCCGACCCACTGGCTCGAGCCGGGAACCGCGGCCCAGGTGATCGGCGCGCGCGCCGTCGTCCTCGGCCCCGAGCCGCTGATCGGCGAGCAGCGGATCGTGCTTCGCCTCGACGACCATCGACTGACGCTGACGACCGACGGGATCGGCCCGTTCCTCGTCGGCGACGGCAGTCCGGCGGCGCAGTGAGCAAGGCGCCCGCCCGCGGCTTCACGCTGATCGAGGTGCTGGTCGCGCTCGCGATCGTCGCGGTCACGCTAGGCGCGGGCATCAAGGCCGCGGGCTCGCTCACCAACAACACCGCGCGCCTGGCCGAGATCACCGCGGCGCAGTGGTGCGCCGACAACCAGCTCACCGGCCTCAAGCTGGCGCGCCGCTATCCCGACATCGGCGACAGCCTTTTCACCTGCGAGCAGCTCGGCCGCACCTTCAACGGCAAGCTGATCGTGCGCACCACGCCCAATCCGAACTTCCGCCGGGTCGACGCCCGGGTCCTCGACGAGAACGGCGTGACCTTGCTCCTCCTCTCGACCATCCTCGGGCGCTAGCCATGCGGCATTCGCGAGCCAGAGGATTCACGCTGATCGAGGTGCTCGTCGCCCTCGTGGTGATAGCGATCATGTCGCTGATGGCCTGGCAAGGCGTCGACGGCATCGTCCGCTCGCGCGACGCCAACCAGGTCCGGCTCGAGCAGACGCTGCGCCTGGAGACGGTGATCGCGCAGTGGGAGCAGGACCTGGCCTCGCTGCAGGAAAGCCCGGCGGCGCCGGCGCTGACCTGCGACGGCCAGACCGTGCGCCTCACCCGCCGGACCGAGGGAGGGCTGCAGGTCGTCGCCTGGACGCTGCGCCCTGACACCGCGAACTCGATGTGGCAGCGCTGGGCGGGGCCCCCGGTGACGACGACGACGGCCCTGCAGGAAAGCTGGTTTCGCACCCAGCAGTTCCAGGGCAACGAGCCCGGCCAGCTGCGCGCGCTGAGCGGCCTCGACCAGTGGCAGGTCTACTTCTACCAGGGTAACGCCTGGGCCAATTGCCAGTCGAGCGCCGACGTCACCGCCGCCTCGGGCGTGCAGCGCCAGGTGCTGCCGACCGGCGTGCGCCTGGTCCTCGCCTTCGCCCCCGGCAGCGGCCTGAACGGCAGCCTGGTCCGCGACACCCTCATCGCCCCATGAGAGCCGAGCAAAAGCGGTTCCGAAGGAACCGGCCCCTCCCTCTCGGAGGGAGGGGAGCGAAGCGGGGAGGGAGCAATCCTGTCCATCGCTGTCAGCAGGGCGCCGCCCTGCTGACAGCGATGATCATCGTCGCACTGGTCGCGACGCTGGCCAGCGCCATGGTCTGGCAGCAGTGGCGGGCGATCCAGGTCGAGGCTGCCGAGCGTGCCCGCACCCAGTCGGCGTGGGTGCTCTCGGGCGCGCTCGACTGGGCCCGGCTGATCCTGCGCGAGGACGCCAAGACCGGCGGCACCGACCACCTCGGCGAGCCCTGGGCCGTGCCCCTGGCCGAGGCCCGGCTCTCGACCTTCCTCGCCGCCGACAAGGACAACACCGAGGACGCGCCCGACGCGTTCCTCTCCGGCTCGATCACCGACGCGCAGGGTCGCTACAACCTGACCAACGTCGTCAGCAACGGCAAGATCGACCCGATCGAGCTGGCCTCGCTGCAGCGCCTGTGCGAGACCGTCGGCCTCGCGGTCGACGTCGCGGCGCGGATTTCGGCCGGCTTGCGCGACGCGTCGCCGCCGCCGCCGCCGGACCCGGGCGCGAGCGGGGCGAGCGCCCCCGCCGCGGCGGCGGAGACCCGGCCGGCCAACCCGCCGCTCATGCCGCGCTCGGCGGGTCAGCTCACCTGGCTCGGCATCGAGCCCGGTGCGGTGCAGACGCTCGCGCCCTACGTCGTCATCCTGCCGGAGCGGACCTTCGTCAACGTCAATACCGCGCCGCGCGAGGTGCTGGTCGCGGCGATCGAAGGCCTCGACCTGGCGACGGCCGAGCGCATCGTCCAGTCGCGCCAGCGGGTGCCGATCAAGTCGCGCGCCGATCTCCAGGCGGTGGCACCGTCGCTGCCCGCGGCGAGCCTCGACCGGATCGCCATGGGCTCCAACTTCTTCGAGGTTCGCGGGCGGCTGCGCCTCGGCGACGTGGTGCTCGAGCAGCGCTCGCTGGTGCAGCGGCGCGGCATCGACGTCGTCGTGCTGCAGCGCGAGCGGGTCTCGGCGCGCGATGGCGTCGGCTCGTAAGGCATGCGCAAAAGTGAGCAGCAATTCTGCGAAGACGCTACAACAGAGCAACGTAAGTCTTTGATTGCAGGCGTTTTCGGCTCTGTGGCCTTCTAAAATGCGGGTAGGCTACGCCGCTCTCCCATGTCGACCCTCGTGATCCAGCTTCCCGAGCACCCGCGCCTGCGCGCGCGGGTGCCGGGCGAGGCCGTGCCCGAGCCGGGGCGGCGCCGCGAGTACGTCTACGTCACCAGCGCCGACGGCATCGAGTTCGAGGCCCAGGGCGAAGCTGCCGCCGCGCTGCTGCCGCGTGCCTCCCAGGTGATCGCCGTGGTCCGCGAGACCGACGTCGCCTGGCACCGCATCACCTTGCCCAAGGCGCCGGTGTCGCGGCTGCGCGCCGCCCTCGTCGGCGTGATCGAGGACGCCCTGCTCGAAGACGCGGAGTCGGTGCACCTCGCAGTCGCGCCGCTCGCGGTCGCGGGCGAGCAGGCCTGGGTCGCGGCGATCGACCGCGCCTGGCTGCAGGAGGAGCTCGAGGCGCTGCAGAAAGGCGGCGTGTTCGTCGACCGGGTCGTACCCATGGCCTGGCCGGACGAGCCGCCGATGGGCCACTTTCACGTCGCCGCCTCCGGCGACCCGGCTGCGCCGGCCGGCACCGTGCTCACGTGGGCCAATACCGATGGCGTCGCCACGGTCCGCCTCGACGGCGGCCTGGCCCGCGCGATCGTGCCGCAGCCGCCGCCGGTGACGACGCGCTGGACCGCGTCGCCCACCGCCGCCGTCGCCGCCGAGCAGTGGCTGGGCGCGCCGGTGATGGTGATGCCGGCCGAGCAGCGCCTGCTGCAGGCCGGCCGCAGCCTCTGGAACCTGCGTCAGTTCGAGCTGGCGCGCAAGACCCGCGGCGCGCGCGCCGCCCGCGACTGGCTGCGCCAGGCGATGAGCCCGGCGTGGCGGCCGGTGCGGATCGGCCTGGCCGTCTTCATCGTCGCCCAGATCGCCGGCCTCAATCTCTGGGCCTGGCACCAGAAGAACGCGGTCGAGGCGCGCAAGAACGCGATCCAGGCGCTGGTGAAGCAGAGCTATCCGCGGGTGGCCGACGCCGACATCCAGCGCGACGCCAGCGCGGTGATGCTGCGCGAGACCCAGGCGCTGCGCAGCGCCGCCGGCAGGCCCGCCGAGAGCGACCTCGAGCCGATGCTGCAGGCGGCCGCCGCGGCCTGGCCGAACGAGCGGCCGCCGGTCGAGAACCTGCGCTACGAGCCGGGCAAGCTGACGATCAGCGCCACCGGCTGGACCGACCCGCAGATCGAGCAGTTCCGCGGCGTGCTCCAGCCCGCCGGATTCCAGGTCAACGCGAGCGAGGGTCGGATCATCGTGACCCGTAGCCGCTCCGCCGCCTGAGCAACGACCGATGGCCACCGACTCGCCTTCCCTCCCGCCCGCGCTCAACGACGCGCGCCAGCAGGCCGGGCGCTTCTGGCAGGCGCGGGCGCCACGCGAGCGGCAGCTGATCCTCGTCATGGCGATCTCGGTCGCCCTCCTCCTCGGCTGGCTGACGCTGATCCAGCCGGCATGGCGGACCCTGCGCGAGGCGCCGCTCGATCTCGACCGGCTCGACCAGCAGATGCAGCAGATGCAACTCGCCGCGAGCGAGATGCAGACCCTGCGCGCCGCCTCGCCAGTGCCCACCGAGCAGGCGACCACGGCCCTGCGCGCGGCGACGGCGCAGCTTGGCGAGCGCGCCAAGCTCGCGGTCCAGGGCGACCGGGCGACCCTCACCTTCACCGGCATCCAGGGCGACGCCCTGCGCGCCTGGCTGGGCGAAGCGCGCAGCGCGGCACGGGCCCGACCGATGGAGGCGCAGCTCGTCAAGGCAGCCACCGGCTACAGCGGCTCGATCACCGTCAGCCTCGGAGCCGCCTCGTGATCCGCAGGAAGCGCAACCGCCAGCTCTGGTCGCCCACCGTCGCCGGCAGCGGCTGGAGCGAATCGACCCTGGCCGAGCAGGCCTGGGAGGTCGAGCGCGGCGCGGCGGTCCGCTGGGCGATCGCCGGCGTCCTGTTCGGCCTCTTCGCCGGCCTGGTGCTGTTCGCCCCTGCGGCCTGGCTGGCCAAGGCGGTGGCCTCGGCGACCAATCAGCGCCTGGTGCTCGCCGATGCGCGCGGCACGATCTGGTCGGGCAGCGCCGTGCCCATCCTCACCGGCGGCGCCGACAGCCGCGACGCCAGCTACCTGCCCGGCCGGCTCGAGTGGACGCTGATGCCGCGCTTCTACGGCGTCGAGCTCGCGGCCCGCCAGGACTGCTGCATCAACGGCACCCTGCGCCTGCAGATCCGTCCCGGCCTCGGCCGCATCAAGGCCACCTACGCGCCGCCGCCCGGCGCCGCCGGAACCTTGGGACAGTGGCCGAGCGCCTGGCTCGGCGGCCTGGGCACGCCGTGGAACACCCTGCAGCTCGGCGGCACCGCGAAATTGGCATCGCCGGGCTTCTCGATCGAGCAGGTCGAGGGCCGCTGGCGGCTCGACGGCAAGCTCGACCTGGAACTCGAAGCCGTGTCCTCGCGTCTGACCACGCTCGAGACCCTGGGCAGCTACCGCGTCACCCTTACCGGCGGCTCGAGCGAGGGCAGCGCGACGCTGCTGTCGCTCACCACCACCGACGGCCCGCTGCAGCTCATCGGCAGCGGCACCTGGGGACCGGCCGGGGTCAAGTTCCGCGGCGAGGCCCGATCCGCGGGCGTCGACGAGCCCGCTCTTTCCAACTTGCTCAACATCATCGGTCGGCGCGACGGCGCCCGGTCGATCATCTCGATCGGATGACCATGACACTTCGCCACGCCAAACGAGCCGCCGCCCGCGCCGGCGCCGCGGCCATGGCGGCGACGCTGGCGCTGTCGTCGCTGCCGCTGCCGGCGCAGACGCCCGCCACCCGCACCGCGGCCACGCCGCAGCCGCGCTTTCGCGGCGCGCCGGTCACGCTCAACTTCGTCAATGCCGACATCGAGGGCGTGTCCCGGGCGATGGCCGCGATCCTGCGTCACCAGTTCATCGTCGATCCGCGGGTGCGCGGCACGATCACGCTCTACAGCGAGGACCCGCTGACGCCGAACGAGGCCTACCTGAACTTCCTCGCCGCCCTGCGCGGCCTCGGCTTCACCGTGGTCGAAGTAGGCGGCATCTTCAAGGTGGTGCCCGAGGCCGACGCGAAGCTTCAGGCGGGAACGGTCTCGGTCGACGGCGTCTCGCGCCGCGGCGACCAGGTCATCACCCAGATCTTTCGCCTCAACCACGAGAACGCGAACAACCTGGTGCCCGTGCTGAGGCCCTTGATCACGCCGAACAACACGATCAACGCCAACCCGGGCAACAACACCCTGGTGATCACCGACTACGCCGACAACCTGCAGCGCATCGCGCAGATCATCGCCGCGATGGACACGCCGGCGGCCGGCGACATCGAGGTCATCCCGCTGCGCTACGCGGTCGCCGCCGACATCCAGCCGCTGCTGCAGCGCCTGACCGACGGCGGCACCTCCGCCGCGGTCGTGCCCGGCGGCGGGCAGAACACCGGCACCGCTGCGCCCTCGATCCTGGTCGACAGCCGCAGCAACGCGCTGATCGTGCGCAGCGCCAACCCGACCAAGATGGCCGGCGTGAAGGCGCTGATCGCCAAGCTCGACGTCCCGCCGCAGGGCTCGGCGGCGAGCGGCAACATCTGGGTCGTGCACCTGAAGAACGCCGACGCGACCAAGCTGGCGCAGGTGCTGCGCGCGGCCTTCAGCGCCGGCTCCGGCGGCGCCGCGGGCGGCAGCTCGATGACGTCGACGACGCAGCCCGCCAACCCCGCCGGCGCCGCGGGCACCGCCAACGCGGTCTCGGCCGCGGCCGCGCCGATCGGCGCCTCGGCAGGTCCCTCCACCGGCGGCTTCATCCAGGCCGACCCGTCGACCAACTCGCTGGTCATCACCGCGCCCGAGCCGCTCTATCGCCAGGTGCGCGGCATGATCGACCAGCTCGACGAGCGCCGCGCGCAGGTCTACATCGAGAGCCTGATCGTCGAGGTCTCGGGCGACAACACGGCCGAGTTCGGCTTCCAGTGGCAGGGCGTGCTGGGCAACAAGGGCAGCTCGAACATCGTCATCGGCGGCACCAACTTCGGCAGCACCGGCAACCTGCTCTCGATCGACCAGTCGCAGGTCGCCAACGGCGGCACGCCGACGGTCACCCTCGGCCAGGGCCTCAACATCGGCCTGGTGCGCAACTTCTTCGGCACCTACGGGCTGGCGGCGATCGCCAACTTCCTGCAGTCGCAGGCCAACACCAACATCATGTCGACGCCGAACCTGGTGACGCTCGACAACGAGGAAGCGAAGATCATCGTCGGCAGCAACGTGCCGTTCGTCACCGGCCAGTTCACCCAGACCGGCGGCGCGCTGACCAATCCGTTCCAGACGATCGAGCGCAAGGACGTGGGCATCACGCTGCGCATCAAGCCGCAGATCGGCGAAAACGGCGCGATCCGGATGACGATCTTCCAGGAGTCGTCGAGCCTCGCGTCGGGCACCGCCCCCGGCACCTCGAACGCCGGCCCGACCACCAACAAGCGCTCGATCGAATCGACGGTCGTCGTCGACGACGGCCAGATCCTGGTTCTCGGCGGCCTGATCGAAGACACCTACAGGGACGAGAAGTCCAAGGTGCCTCTGCTCGGCGACATTCCCTATATCGGCGCGCTGTTCCGGACCGAGTTGCGGACCAAGAAGCGGACCAACCTGATGGTCTTCCTGCGCCCCACCGTGCTGCGCGACGCCGAGACCTCGAACAAGCTCTCGGTCGACCGCTACGACATGATCCGCTCGTTCCAGCAGGACCAGCAGCCGCGCTCGAGCGTGTTCGTGCCGATCAACGAAACGCCGGTCGTGCCGCCTCTGCGCCGGCTCGAGGACAGCGTCGCGCCGATCGCGGCGCCGCAGAGCTCGCCCGGCACGACGACGCAGCAGCGACCCCGGACACCGCCTCCGGCTGCCGAGCCGCCGTCCGGACCCGCGCCTGCGTCTGCCCCGGGCGGCTGAAGGCCATGGGCGCCCGCCACCCGCTGCCCTACGCCTACGCCAAGGCGCACACCCTGCTGCTCGAGGACGACGGCGCCCGCCTCGTCCTCTGGGCGCCGGAGACCGTGGGCCTGCCCGCGCTCTCGGAAGTGCTGCGCCTCTACGACGTCGACAGCTTCGAGCGCGAGTCGGCCGAGACGCTCGCCGGCCGGATCGCCGCCGCCTACGCCGGCGGCGAGGGCAGCGCCGCGGTCGTGATCGGCGAGGTCGAAAGCGCGGACGACCTGTCGCGCATGATGCAGGAGCTGCCGGCGATCGAGGACCTGCTCGAGGCCTCGAACGACGCGCCCATCATCCGCATGCTCAACGCCCTGCTGACGCAGGCCGCCAAGGACGGCGCCAGCGACATCCACATCGAGCCGTACGAGCGCTCGAGCTCGGTGCGCTTTCGCGTCGACGGCACGCTGCGCGAGGTGGTGCAGCCCAACCGCGCTCTGCACGCCGCGCTGATCTCGCGCCTGAAGATCATGGCCGAGCTCGACATCGCCGAGCGCCGGCTGCCGCAGGACGGCCG
>JANMCC010000173.1:0-3515 GCA_031360885.1 Burkholderiales bacterium
CGGAGCGGCGAGGCGCTGGCAAGCCTGCAGTCGACGCAGTTCCTGCGCGGCGACGGCGGTTGCGGCAGCCACGGCGTGGCGCCGCCGGTCGTGCCGCCGCTCCGCGCGGATGCGGTGCCGAGCGCGACCATCGAGTACCGCACGGCGCCGCAGGCGGCCCTGCTGTACCGCCTGGTCAGCCGCGACTACATGCCGATCCACGCCGACCCGGCGGTGGCGCAGCGCGCCGGCTTCGAGCGACCGATCTCCCATGGCCTGAACACGATGGGCCTGGCCTGCCGGGCCATCCTCAAGCGATTCAGCCCGGGGCAGGGCGCACGGCTGCGATCGATGTTCGTGCGTTTCGCCAGCCCGGCGTATCCGGGCGAGACCATCCGCGTCGAGCTGTTCGACGAGGGCGAGACGATCCGTTTCAGGGCGCTCGCGGTCGAGCGGGGCGTGATCGCGCTCGACCGCGGCGAATGCCGGCTGGCCCCGTGAGCGAAGGGGCGGCCATGGCGAAAGACGACTTTTCCACTGTCGCGGAGCTCGTTCGCGAGCACGCCGCGCGGCAGCCGAAGCGTCCCGCTCTGATCCTCGACGACCGCCAGCTCGACTACGCGGCGCTCGATGCCGAGGTGGACCGGGTCGCGGCTGCACTCCAACGAGACGGCGTCGAGCCGGGCGAGGTCATCGCCATCAGCGCCGCGACCTCGCTCGAGTACGCCGTGGTGTTTCTCGGCAGCGTGCGCGCGGGCGTCGTGGTCGCTCCGCTCGCGCCTGATTCCACACCCGCGGGGATGGCCGCGATGGTGGCCGACTCCGGGGCCAGGCTGTTCTTTCTCAGCCGGGAAGTCGCCGACCGGATCGAGCCGGCAGCCGCTTCGATCGGCGCCCGTCGTATCGCGCTCGACGACTCGACGGCGGGCGAGGCCTACACGGCCTGGCTCGCGGCGCCGGGCACCTCCCCGCAAGCGGTCGGTGTCCGCCCCGACTGGCCGTTCAACATCATCTATTCCTCGGGCACCACCGGCACGCCGAAGGGCATCGTCATGCCCTTCGCCTTCCGGTGGGCGCAGGTGAAGCTCTTCACCTCGCTCGGCTACGGCCCCGACGCGGTGACCCTGGTCTCGATCCCGCTCTATTCGAACATGACCCTGTCGAGCTTCCTGCCGGCGCTCTCGCTCGGCAGCACCGTGGTGCTGATGGCGCGCTTCGATGCCGGCACCTACCTGGCGCTGGCGGAGAAGCACCGGGTGACGCACAGCATGATGGTGCCGGTGCAGTTCCAGCGGCTCATGGCCCGTCCGGATTTCGACCACTTCGACCTTTCCGCCTTCCGCATGAAGTCGTGCGGCAGCGCGCCTTTCCCCGCGAAGCTGAAGGCCGACGTGCTGGCGCGCTGGCCCGGGGGGCTGACCGAGTACTACGGCATGACCGAAGGCGGCGGTGTCTGCGCGCTGCTCGCGCATGAACGACCCGACAAGCTGCACACGGTCGGCAGGCCGGCGCCGGGTCACGACATGCGGGTCATCGACGAGGACGGCCGCGAGCTGCCGCGTGGCGAGATCGGCGAGATCGTCGGCCGATCCGGCACGATGATGGTGGGCTATCACAACCTGCCCGACAAGACCGCCGAGGCCGAGTGGTTCGATGCCGAGGGACATCGCTTCATCCGCACCGGCGACACCGGGCGCTTCGACGAAGACGGCTTCCTGATCCTGCTCGATCGCAAGAAGGACCTGATCATCTCCGGCGGCTTCAACGTCTACCCGAGCGACATCGAGGCGGTGATGCGCGCCCATCCCGCGGTGGCGGAGGTCGCCGTGTTCGGCGTGCCCTCCGAGCGCTGGGGCGAGACACCGATCGCCTGCATCGTTCTCGCGCCCGGCGCGGCGCCGGCGGCCGGTGACCTGCTCGAATGGACCAACGCGCAGCTGGGCAAGGCCCAGCGTGTCGCCGCGATCGAGAGCGCGACGAGCCTGCCGCGCAGCGACATCGGCAAGGTGCTCAAGCGCCAGCTGCGAGAGGCCTGGATCCATGCACACGGCGCCGCGCCCTGAGGCCGCATGGGGCCGCTGAAGGGCATCAAGGTGGTCGAGATGGCCGGGCTCGCGCCCGGGCCGTTCGCCGCGATGATGCTGGCCGACATGGGCGCCGAGGTCCTGCGCGTCGAGCGGCCGGGGCAGGTGGCGCCGGCCGATCACCCGCGTCTGGAACTGCTCAACCGGAGCCGGCGCTCGATCGCCCTCGACCTGAAATCGGCCGCCGGCGCAGCCGCGCTGCGGCGTCTCCTCGAGAGCGCCGATGCCTTCATCGAGGGCTTCCGGCCCGGCGTGATGGAGCGGCTCGGCCTGGGTCCCGAACCGTGCCTGGCCGCGAATCCGAAGCTGGTCTACGGCCGCATGACCGGCTGGGGCCAGAGCGGCCCGCTCGCGCAGGCGGCGGGGCACGACATCAATTACATCGCGCTCGTCGGCGCGCTGCATTCGATCGGGGGCAAGGGCGGTCCGCCGGCGGTGCCGTTGAACCTCGTCGGTGATTTCGGCGGTGGCGGCATGTACCTCGCGTTCGGCGTCGTCTGCGCCTTGCTCGAGGCACGGCAGTCGGGCCGCGGCCAGGTCGTCGACGCGGCGGTGGTGGACGGCGCCGCGGCGCTGATGACCGACATGTTCGCAGCCCACGCGGCGGGCGCCTGGAGCGAGCGGCGGGGCGACAACGTGCTCGACGGCAACGCCGCGCCGTGGTACGGCGTCTACGAGACGGCGGACGGACGCTGGATCAGCCTCGCCTCGGCCGAGCCTCAGTTCTACGCCGAGCTGTTGCGGCTGACCGGGATGCCTGCCGATGCCCCGGCCGACCCCGCGGACCGCAGCCACTGGCCGGCTTTTCGCGAGCGTCTGGCGACCCTGTTTCGCGGCAGGACGCGCGCCGAATGGTGCACCCTGCTCGAAGGCGGAAATGTCTGCTTCGCGCCGGTGCTCACCCTGGCCGAAGCCATCCTGCATCCGCACAACCGCGCGCGCGGCACCTTCGTCGAGGTCGACGGCGTGGTCCAGCCAGGTCCCGCGCCGCGCTTCAGCCGCACGGTGCCGGATCGCCCGACAGCGCCGACTTCGCCGAGCTCGGACGACGGCGTCAACGCGGCGGCGCTGGCCCCCTGGGGCTTCACCGCCGTGGAAGTGGCCGCCTTGCGCGAAGCCGGCGCGTTCGGGGCCTGCTGAACGCCGTGCCTAGGGCGTCGATTCGTTCAGAGTGCGCAGGCGCACGTCGTCGAGCGAACTGCCGACCAGGCGGGTCACGGAGCAGTGGTCCAGCGAAAAGGTTTCGGTGTCGGCGACGCGCAAGGCGTGGGCAATCATGGTCTTGATCGGCATGCCATGCGAGAACACCGCGATCGTCCTGCCCCGCGGGTCGGCGAGAAGGGCGGCGAACGTCGTCATCACCGTCGCGCGAAAGGCGTCGGGGTCGATCCCGAAGAAGCGCGGCGGCGAGGCCAGGAATTCTTCCCAGCGATGCGGCTCCTCTCGGCGGAT
>JANMCC010000243.1:0-9352 GCA_031360885.1 Burkholderiales bacterium
GCGCGCCGCGCTCACCCTGGTGCGCGCCCTCGCCGGCCAGGTCGACGAGACCCTGCTCGGCCTCTGGCAGCGCTCGGGCATGCCGGCCGGCAGCTCGCTCGTGGCCGTCGGCGGCTACGGCCGCGGCGAGCTGTTCCCGCATTCCGACGTCGACGTGCTCGTGATCCTGCCGGTCGACGGCACCGACGGCCTCGACCGCATGCGTCGCGCCACCGAGCGCTTAATCACCTACTGCTGGGATGCCGGCCTGGTGATCGGCTCGAGCGTGCGCACGGTCGACGAGTGCGTGGCGATGGCCCAGTCCGACGTCACGGTGCAGACCGCCCTGCTCGAGGCGCGCTTCCTCGACGGCGACCGCAAGGTCTTCACCGCCTTCCAGAAGGCGACGGCCAAGGCGATGGACGCCAAGGCGTTCCTGCGCGCCAAGTCGCTGGAGCTGAACCAGCGCCACCAGAAGTACGAGAACACGCCCTACTCGCTCGAGCCGAACTGCAAGGAAAGCCCGGGCGGCCTGCGCGACCTGCAGACCGTCATCTGGGTGGCGCGTGCCGCCGGCCTCGGCCGCACCTGGCAGCAGCTCGCGGCGCACGGCCTGATCACGCCGTTCGAGGTGCGCCAGCTGCAGCGCAACGAAGGCGTGCTCAAGCTGATCCGCGCCCGGCTGCACATGATCGCCGGGCGGCGCGAGGACCGGCTGGTGTTCGACCTGCAGACCGCCGTCGCCGAGAGCTTCGGCTACAAGTCGGCGCACGGGCAGCGCGCCTCGGAGCGGCTGATGCGCCGCTACTACTGGGCGGCCAAGGCGGTGACGCAGCTCAACCAGATCCTGATGCTCAACATCGAGGAGCGCGTCAACGGCCTGCAGGACGCGCCGATGCGGCCGATCAACGACAAGTTCCTCGAGAAGGGCGGCATGCTCGAGGTCGCGAGCGACGACCTCTACCAGCGCGACCCGCACGCGATCCTCGACACCTTTCTCGTCTACCAGCAGACGGTCGGGCCCAAGGGGCTCTCGGCGCGGACGCTGCGCGCCCTCTACAACGCGCGCAACCTGATGGACGGCAAGTTCCGGCGCGACCCGGTGAACCATGCCACCTTCATGAAGATGCTGCGCGCCGATGCCGGGCAGACGCACGCCTTTCGCCTCATGAACGAGACCAGCGTGCTCGGCCGCTACCTCTGGGTGTTCCGCCGCATCGTCGGCCAGATGCAGCACGACCTGTTCCACGTCTATACGGTCGACCAGCACATCCTGATGGTGCTGCGCAACGTGCGCCGCTTCTTCATTCCCGAGCACGCCCACGAGTACCCGTTCTGCTCGCAGCTCGCCTCCACCTTCGACCGGCCATGGGTGCTGTTCATCGCCGCGCTGTTCCACGACGTCGCCAAGGGCCGCGGCGGCGACCATTCGGTGCTCGGCGAGCGCGAGGCGCGACGCTTCTGCCGCGACCACGGCGTCGAGCGCGAGGACACGCAGCTGATCGAGTTCCTGGTCGGCCAGCACCTGACGATGTCGCGCATTGCGCAGAAGGAAGACCTCTCCGATCCCGACGTGATCGCCGCCTTCGCCAAGGCGATCGGCAACGAGCGGCGCCTGACCGCGCTCTACCTGCTCACCGTGGCCGACATCCGCGGCACCAGCCCCAAGGTCTGGAACGCCTGGAAGGGCAAGCTCCTCGAGGACCTGTACCGGCTGACGCTGCGCGCCCTCGGCGGCGCGCGGCCGAACCTCGACGCCGAGATCGAGGCGACCAAGCTCGAGGCGCGCCTCCTCCTCAACCTCGCCTCGCTGCCCGGCACGGTGGAGGTGTCGCTCTGGCGCACGCTCGAGCTCAGCGACTTCGCCCGTCACGAGGCCGGCGAAATCGCCTGGCATACGCGCTCGCTGGTCGACCTCGTCGACTCGCCGACGCCCGTGGTGCGCGCGCGGGTGAGCCCGTTCGGCGAGGGCCTTCAGGTGCTCGTCTACGCGCCCGACCGCCAGGACCTGTTCGCCCGCACCTGCGGCTACTTCGACGGCGCCAACTTCAACATCCTCGACGCCAAGGTCCACACCACGACCAGCGGCTACGCGCTCGACACGTTCCTCGTCGTCAGCCCGCACTTCGACAGCCACTACCGCGACCTGATCGCCTACGTGGAGACGCAGCTCACGCTGGCGCTGAACGCGACCGGGCCGCTGCCCGAGCCGAGCCGCGGCCGGATCTCGCGCCGGGTGCGCTCGTTCCCGGTGACGCCGCGGGTGACGCTCAGGCCCGACGAGCGCGCCCAGCACTGGCTGCTCGGCGTCTCGGCGAGCGACCGCTCGGGGCTGCTCTATGCGATCTCGCGCGTGCTCGCCAACCACAACATCAACCTGCAGCTCGCCAAGATCACCACCCTCGGCGAGCGGGTCGAGGACACCTTCCTGATCGACGGCTCGGCGCTGCAGCAGAACAAGCTGCAGCTGCAGATCGAGACCGAGATGCTCGACGCGATCAGCGCCTGACGATGCCTTTGATCCCGATCGCGGCGCCCGAGGCGCTCGGGCGGCTCGATTCCTTCAGCGCGATCGTCGATGCCCGCTCGGAGGGCGAATACGCGCTCGACCGTCTGCCTGGCGCGGTGAATTGGCCTTCGCTGAACGACGGCGAGCGGGCGTCGGTCGGCACCGAATACAAGCAGGTCTCGCCGTTCGCGGCGAGGAAGCGCGGCGCGGCGCTCGTCGCCCGCAACATCGCGGCGCACATCGAGCGCCACGTACTCGAGCTGCCGCGCGACTGGTCGCCGCTCGTCTACTGCTGGCGCGGCGGCCAGCGCAGCGGCGCGCTCGGGCTGGTGCTCGGGCAGATCGGCTTTCGCGTCCACGTGCTGGAAGGCGGCTACCAGGCGTTTCGCCGCGCCGTCGTCGCCGCGCTCGAGACGCTGCCGGCGACCCTGTCGCTGGTCGTCGTCTGCGGCACCACCGGCTCGGGCAAGAGCCTCCTGCTGCGTGCACTCGCCGAGCGCGGCGGGCAGGTGCTCGACCTCGAGACGCTGGCGAACCATCGCGGCTCGGTGCTCGGGCTGGTGCCGGGGGAGGCGCAGCCGTCGCAGAAGGCCTTCGACACCGCCGTCTGGGACGTGCTGCGCCGATTCGATCCGGCGCGGCCGGTGTTCGTCGAAAGCGAGAGCGCGAAGGTCGGCGACCTGCGCGTGCCGCCGTCGCTGGTCGAGCGCATGCGCGGGGCGCCCTGTCTCATGCTCGACCTGCCGATCGACGCGCGTGTCGCGCTGCTGCTGCGCGAGTACGCATTCTTCGTTCGCGACGTCGGAGCCTTCTGCGCTCGCCTCGACGCGCTCCGGGTCCTGCGCGGCCACGAGGTCGTCAACGCCTGGCAGGAGGCGGCACGCACCGGCCGGATCGAATCGGTAGTGCGCGACCTGCTGGTCTCGCACTACGACCCGATCTATCTGCAATCGATGGCGCGCAACTTCACCGGCAGCGCGATGCCGCTCGCCCGGCTGACCTGGGACGGCGGCGACGAAGGACTCCGGGCCGCCGCCGAAGCGGCGGCCGCCGCGCTCGGGACAACGGGCTCGACGACCCGGTAGCGGAATCTCCTCAGGGATCCCGGCTTGCCAGCCACTTGCCGAGCCTCTCCGAATCGCCGATCAGCTCGCCGTTGACGAACACCTGCGGCACCGTCCCTGCCTTCGCGATCGCGCCCAGCACCTTGCTGCGCACGGTGTGCGGCAGCGGCACCTCCGCATACTCGTAGCCGGCCTCGTCGAGCATCTTCTTCGCCTTGGCGCAGAACGGGCAGCCCTCGCGGGTGAGGATTGCAACCTGGTCGGGCCGCTTCGTGCCGGGGGCGAGGTAGTCGAGCATCGTGTCGGCGTCGGACACCTCGAACGGATCGCCCGGCTTCTGCGGCTCGAGGAACATCTTCTCTATTCTCTTGTCGCGCACCAGCATCGAGTAGCGCCACGAGCGCTTGCCGAAATTGAGGTCGCTCTTGTCGACCAGCAGGCCCATCGCCTCGGTGAACGCGCCGTTGCCGTCGGGAAGGAGCAGCACGTTCTCGGCCTCCTGGTCCTTGCCCCACTCCTCCATCACGAACGGGTCGTTGACCGCGACGCAGACGATGGTGTCGATTCCCGCCTTCGTGAACGCCGGCGCCAGCTCGTTGTAGCGCGGCAGGTGGGTGGAGGAGCAGGTCGGCGTGAAGGCGCCGGGCAGCGAGAAAACGACGACGTTCTTGCCGGCGAACAGCTCGTCGGTCGTCAGCGTCGCCCAGCCGTCGTTGCGGCGGATCTTGAAGCTGACGTCGGGGACGGTCTGCCCTTCGCGGTTGGGAAGGCTTGGTTCGGACATGGCAGGGTCTCGGGCCGGCTGGGGCCCTCCAGCCAGCATCCGCCGTGCCCGACTAGCCCATGTGCAAGCCGCCGTTGACCGAGAAATCGGCGCCGGTCGCGAAGCCCGACTCGTCCGACGCCACCCACGACACCATCGAAGCGATGTCCTGCGGCGTGCCCAGGCGCTTGACCGGAATGCCCGAGACGATCTTGTCGAGCACTTCCTTCCTGATCGACTTCACCATGTCGGTGGCGATGTAGCCGGGGCTCACGGTATTGACTGTCACGCCCTTGCTCGCCACTTCCTGGGCGAGGGCCATCGTGAAGCCGTGCATGCCGGCCTTCGCGGCCGAGTAGTTGGTCTGCCCGAACTGGCCCTTCTCGCCGTTCACCGACGAGATGTTGATGATGCGGCCCCAGCCGCGCTCGACCATCTCGTCGATCACCTGCTTGGTGACGTTGAACAGGCTGGTGAGGTTGGTCTCGATGACCGCGTCCCAGTCGGCGCGGGTCATCTTGCGGAACATGCCGTCGCGGGTGATGCCGGCGTTGTTGACGAGCACGTCGACCGGGCCGTGCTCGGCCTTGACCTTGGCGAAGGCCTCGACGGTCGAGTCCCAGTCGCCGACGTTGCCGACCGAGCAGTGGAACTCGAAGCCGAGCGCAGCCTGCTCGCCCAGCCACTTGGCGTGGTCGCGGCTCGGACCGCAGCCGGCGATGACCTTGAACCCGTCCTGGTGCAGGCGCTGGCACAAACTGGTGCCTATGCCCCCCATTCCTCCCGTGACGTAAGCGATCTTTCCCTGGTTCATCTCTCTACGCACATTGCAACACCCATGCCACCGCCGATGCAGAGCGAGGCAATGCCCTTCTTCGCGTTGCGCTTGCCCATCTCGTGCAGGAGCGTCACGAGGATGCGGCAACCCGAGGCGCCGATCGGGTGGCCGATGGCGATCGCGCCGCCGTTGACGTTGACCTTGCTCGTGTCCCAGCCCATTTCGTTGTTGACCGCGCAGGCCTGCGCGGCGAACGCCTCGTTGATCTCGAGCAGGTCGAGGTCCTGGGCCTTCCAGCCGGCGCGCTGCAGCGCCTTCTGCGATGCCGGCACCGGGCCCATGCCCATCAAGGCCGGGTCGAGCGCGACGGTGGCGTAGCTGGCGATCCGCGCCAGCGGCGTCAGGCCGAGCTGCTCGGCGCGCTTGGCGGTCATGACGACCACGCCGGCAGCGCCGTCGTTGAGCCCCGAGGCGTTGCCGGCGGTGACGGAGCCGGCCTTGTCGAACGCGGGCTTCAGACCCGAGAGCGCTTCGGCGCTGGTCTTGCGGTTGATGAACTCGTCGGCGGCGAAGACGACCGGATCGCCCTTTCTCTGCGCGATCGAGAACGGCACGATCTCGTCCTTGAAACGGCCGCCTTCCTGGGCTGCCGCCGCCTTCTGCTGTGAGCCGAGGGCGAGCGCGTCCTGCTTCTCGCGGCTGACCTCGTACTTCCTGGCCACGTTCTCGGCCGTGATGCCCATGTGGTACTTGTTGTAGACATCCCAGAGGCCGTCGGTGATCATCGAGTCGACCATCTTCCAGTCGCCCATGCGCTGGCCTTCGCGCGAGCCGAGCAGCACGTGCGGCGCCAGGCTCATGTTCTCCTGGCCGCCGGCGATGCCGATCTCGTAGTCGCCGTCGCGGATCGCCTGCGCCGCGAGCATCACGGCCTTGAGGCCCGAGCCGCAGACCGCGTTGATCGTCAGCCCCGGCACGCTCTGCGGCAGGCCGCTCTTGACGACGGTCTGGCGCGCCGGGTTCTGGCCCGAGCCTGCCGTCAGCACCTGGCCGAGGATGACCTCGCCGATCTGGTCGCCGGTGAGCCTGGCCCGCTCGAGCAGGCTGACGATGACGGCGGCGCCGAGCTCCGGGGCCGGCGTCTTGGAAAGGGTGCCGCCGAACTTGCCGACCGCGGTGCGCGCGGCGGCGACGATGACGATGTCTGTACTCATGTCGGTTGCTCCAGGATGTGCATTCAGGCTTTCTCTTTCACGTAGCGACCGGGCGCGGGCTCGATCGCCTTCCACTTGCGGTTGCCCGGCGCCTTGGGCGCGGCCACCTGCTTTCCACCGAACGGCTTGAGCCAGTTCGACCAGTCGGTCCACCAGCTCCCGGGGTGCTCTTCGGCCTGCGCGAGCCAGGCTTCCGCGCTCGCCGGCAGCGCCGCCGTCTTGCCGATCCAGTGGCTGCGCTTCTTCTTCAGCGGCGGATTGATCACGCCGGCGATGTGGCCCGAGGCGCCGAGCACGAAGCGGCGCTTGCCCTTCAGGATGGCGGTGCTCCGGTAGGCGCCGGCCCAGGGCACGATATGGTCCTCGCGCGAGGCGTACAGGTAAGCGGGCGCCGTGATCTTCGAGATGTCGATCTTCTCGCCGCAGACGGTGAGCGCGCCCGGCTCCTTCAGCTTGTTCTCGAGATAGGTGTTGCGCAGGTACCAGCAGTACATCGGCCCGGGCTGGTTGGTGCCGTCGCCGTTCCAGTACAGCAGGTCGAACGGCGGCGGCGTCTCGCCCTTGAGGTAGTTGCCGACGACGTAGTTCCAGACCAGGTCGTTCGGCCGCAGGAAGCTGAAGGTCGTGGCCAGCTCCTGGCCCTTGAGAAGGCCGCCTCCGCCGGCGCTCTCGGCGCCTATCGTCATCTCGCGCATCTTGACCGAGCCTTCGTCGATGAAGATGTCGAGGATGCCGGTGTCGGAGAAGTCGAGGAACGAGGTCAGGAGCGTCATGCTCGCCGCCGGCCGCTCGCCGCGCGCCTCGAGCACCGCGAGGGCGGTGGCGAGGATGGTCCCGCCGATGCAGAAGCCCAGCGTGTTGATCTCCTCGCTGCCCGAGATCTCCTGCGCCAGGCCGATCGCCCTGATCGCCGCGTTCTCGATGTAGTCGTCCCAGGTGCGCTGGGCGAGGTCCTCTTTCGCGTTCTTCCAGCTCACGACGAACACGCGATGGCCCTCGCCGACGGCGTAGCGGATCAGCGAGTTCTCGGGCTGCAGGTCGAGGATGTAGAACTTGTTGATGCAGGGCGGCACGATCAGCAGCGGCCGCTCGTGGACCTTGGCCGTCAGCGGCTTGTACTCGAGCAGCTGGAAGAACTCGTTCTCGAACACGACCGAACCCTCGGTCGTGGCGACGTTGCGGCCGACCTCGAACGCGCTCTCGTCGGTCTGCGAAAGGTGGCCCTGCTGCACGTCGTGCCAGAGCTGGCGCATGCCGACGGCGAGGCTCTCGCCGTGGGTCTCGATCGCCTTCTTCTGCGCTTCGGGGTTGAGCGCGAGGTAGTTGCTCGGCGACGCCGCGTCGATCCACTGCAGCACCGCGAAGCGCACTCGCGACCGGGTCTTCTCGTCGGCCTGGAGCTGCTCCACCATGCCCAGCATCGTGCGGGCGTTCAGCAGGTACATCTCCGCCATGAAGGCACTGCCGGGCGTGGCCGACCATTCGCTGGCGGCGAAGCGCCGGTCGCTCGCCCGGCCGGAAGGCGCAGCCCCGGGCTGCAGCACCCGGTTCCATACCTCCATGGCGCCAGCCAGGTAGTCGGCCTGCAGCTTCGCCAAGGCGTCGCCGGGCACGTTGAATCCACTCAGTACCGGGGCTCCCCGGACATCGCCTGTCGTTTCCATCGAACGATTATCGTGTGGGACGGAGACAAAACCCTTCAGCGCAAATATGTATCTGCTCGCGATCGCCTGGCTGTATGTCGTCGTCCTCATGGCCATCGCCGAAGGCACGGCCGTGGGCGGCAGCTGGCTCGGGGCAGCCTTCACTTTCCTGCTCTACGGCGCCCTGCCGCTCGGCATCTCGCTCTACCTGCTGGCGACGCCCGCGCGGCGCCCGGCCCGGCGCCGCGCCGAGCTCGCCTCAGCCGCGGGCGGCCGCGCCGCCGATCCAGACGGCGGCGGCCATGCGGCCGGTGACCCGGTCGCGCCGGTAGGAAAAGAACCTTGACGGCTCGCTGAAGGCGCACCCGCTCGCCGCGCTGATGCGCTGCAGGCCGCAAGCTCGCAGCCGGTCTCGGGCCAGGCCGGACAGGTCGGCCAGCCATTTGCCGGGATCGGCGGCCTTGAATCGCGCGCTGTCGGCTCTCGTCGGCGCCACGCCGAACGCCTCCAGAACGTCCGGCCCGACCTCGAAGGCGGTCGGCCCGATGCAGACGCCGAGCCAGGCCTCGAGCTCGCCGGGCCGGCTGCCCGCGGCCGTGCACAGCGAATCGACCGTCGCCTCGAGCACGCCCGCGGCCAGGCCGCGCCAGCCGGCGTGCGCGGCGGCGACGCCTCGCGCTGCGGGCGCGGCGAACAGCACCGGCAGGCAATCGGCGACCTGCACCGTGCAGGCGATTCCAGGCTCGGTGGTCAGGCTCGCGTCGGCCTCGTGCGCCTCGGCGGAGGGCGCCGCGTCGGCGGCGTCGATGCGCACGACCCGCGTGCCGTGCACCTGGCGCAGGAACACCGGCGCGGCACCGCAGGCCACGGCGAACCGGGCGCGGTTGGCGGCGACCCGGTCCGGGTCGTCGCCGACCGCGACGCCCAGGTTCATCGAGGCGTACGGGCCGACGCTCTGACCGCCCTCGCGCGTGGACATCAGCGCGCCGACCCGGCCGTTCGCCCACGCTGGAGCGAGCCAGATCGCCGGAGGGATCACGCCGCGTCCGGACAGGCCGAGGCCTGGGTGGTGGCGAACGCCGGCTCGGCCATGCAGGTCTCGAAGATGCGCATCACCGTCGGCACGTGCTCGAGCCGGCAGTTCATGCGCTGCGCGTTGTGGATCTGCGGCACCAGCACGCAATCGGCCAGCCCCGGCGTGTCGCCGTGGCAGAAGCGCCCGGTGCCGGCATGGCCGGCGAGCTGCCGCTCGACGGTCTCGAGTCCGGTCTCGACCCAGTGCCGGTACCAGCGGTTCTTGTCGTCCTCGGAGAGGCCCATCTCCCTGACCAGATAGCGCAGCACCCGCAGGTTGTCGAGCGGATGGATCTCGCAAGCCATGTCGAGCGCGATCGCGCGCACC
>JANMCC010000334.1:0-5833 GCA_031360885.1 Burkholderiales bacterium
GTGCGCGACCTGATCGTCGACATGACGCAGTTCTTCAAGCAGTACGAGTCGATCAAGCCCTACCTGATCAACGACGAGGTTCCGCCCGAGAAGGAGCGGCTGCAGTCGCCCGAGGAGCGCGAGGAGCTGAACGGCCTGTACGAGTGCATCCTCTGCGCGAGCTGCTCCACCGCCTGCCCGAGCTTCTGGTGGAACCCCGACAAGTTCGTCGGCCCGGCCGGGCTGCTGCAGGCCTACCGCTTCATTTCCGACAGCCGCGACCAGGCGACCGGCGCGCGCCTCGACAACCTCGAGGACCCGTACCGCCTGTTCCGCTGCCACACGATCATGAACTGCGTCGACGTCTGTCCCAAGGGCCTGAATCCGACGCGCGCCATCGGCAAGATCAAGGAGCTGATGGTGAGGCGCGCAGTCTGATGCGAAGCGCGCCTGCCATCGGCGAACCGTCGAGCTCGGCGCGCCCGATCGACGCCGCGGCGTTCAGCAAGCTGCGCTGGCGCTGCCGGCGCGGCCTGCTCGAGAACGACATCCTGATCGACCGGCTCTTCACCCGCGCCGCTCCGGTCACGCAGGCCGAAGCGAACGGCCTCTATCTGCTGATGGAGCTGGCCGACAACGACCTGCTCGATCTCTTTCTCGGCCGCCAGAAGCCGACCGCGAACCTCGACAGGCCCGAGGTTCATCAGGTGCTCGAGGCCGTCAGGGCGCAGGGGACAAGGCCCGACAACCGTTTGTCTTCCGTCACTTTTTCGAGGACCTCGTCATGACCCCGTCGGACGTCAAAGCCACCCTTTCGTTCTCGGATGGAAGTCCGAGCATGGACCTGCCCATCTACAAGGGCACGATCGGCCCGGATGTCATCGACATCCGCAAGCTCTACGGCCAGACCGGCAAGTTCACGTACGACCCGGGGTTCCTCTCGACCGCGTCGTGCAACTCGACCATCACCTACATCGACGGCGACAAGGGCGAGCTGCTGTACCGCGGCTATCCGATCGAGCAGCTCGCCACCCAGTGCGACTACCTCGAGACCTGCTACCTGCTGCTCAACGGCGAGCTGCCGAGCGCGACCGAGAAGGCCGACTTCACGCATCTCGTCACCCACCATACGATGGTCAACGAGCAGATGCAGTTCTTCCTGCGCGGCTTTCGCCGCGACGCGCATCCGATGGCGATCCTGACCGGGCTGGTGGGCGGGCTCTCGGCCTTCTATCACGACAGCACCGACATCCACAACGCCGAGCACCGCGCAATCTCGGCGATCCGCCTGATCGCCAAGATGCCGACGCTGGTCTCGATGGCCTACAAGTACACGGTCGGCCAGCCCTACATCTATCCGAAGAACGATCTCTCGTACGCCGGCAACTTCATGCGCATGATGTTCGCCACGCCGTGCGAGGACTACAACCCGAACGAGGTGCTGGTGCGGGCGATGGACCGGATCTTCATCCTCCATGCCGACCACGAGCAGAACGCCTCGACCTCGACGGTGCGCCTGTGCGGCTCCTCCGGCACCAACCCGTTCGCGGCGATCGCCGCCGGCGTGGCCTGCCTCTGGGGCCCGGCGCACGGCGGCGCCAACGAGGCGGCGCTCAACATGCTCGAGGACGTACAGAAGATGGGCGGGGTCGAGAAGATCGGCGAGTTCATCAAGCAGGTCAAGGACAAGAACTCGGGCATCAAGCTGATGGGCTTCGGCCACCGCGTCTACAAGAACTACGACCCGCGTGCCAAGCTGATGCGCGAGACCTGCCACGAGGTGCTCGACACGCTCGGCCTGCACGACGACCCGATCTTCAAGCTGGCGATGGCGCTGGAGAAGATCGCCCTCGAGGACGAGTACTTCGTGGCGCGCAAGCTCTATCCGAACGTCGACTTCTATTCGGGCATCGTGCAGCGGGCGATCGGCATTCCGGTGAGCCTGTTCACCGCCATCTTCGCCCTGGCGCGCACGGTCGGCTGGATCGCCCAGCTCAACGAGATGATCGGCGACCCGGAATACAAGATCGGCCGGCCGCGCCAGCTCTACAACGGCGCCGCGCAGCGCAGCGTCAAGGCGATCGCCGAACGCGGCTGAGCCGCCGGCGGGCAGGCAGCGCGGCGAGAGGGGCACGCGACGTGCCCCTCTTCGTTCCTGCAGCGCACCTAGAATCGACCGGGTGACGAACCGAACCCTCTACGACAAGCTGTGGGACGAGCACGTCGTCCGGACCGAGGACGACGGCACCGCGCTGCTCTACATCGACCGCCACCTCGTCCACGAGGTGACGAGCCCGCAGGCCTTCGACGGCATCGAGCAGGCCGGGCGCAAGGTCTGGCGCGTCTCGGCCAACCTGGCGGTGAGCGACCACAACGTGCCCACGACCGACCGCTCGCACGGCATCGCCGATCCGATTTCGAAGCTCCAGGTCGACACGCTCGACGCCAACTGCGACAAATGGGGCGTCACCCAGTTCAAGATGAACGACCTTCGCCAGGGCATCGTCCACGTGATAGGCCCGGAGCAGGGCGCCACGCTGCCCGGCATGACCGTCGTCTGCGGCGACTCGCACACCTCCACCCACGGTGCATTCGGCGCGCTTGCGCACGGCATCGGCACGAGCGAGGTCGAGCACGTGCTGGCGACCCAGACGCTGCTCGCGCGCAAGGCAAAGAACATGCTGGTCCGGGTCGAGGGGAAGCTCCCGCGCGGCTGCTCGGCCAAGGACATCGCGCTGGCGATCATCGGCACGATCGGCACCGCCGGCGGCACCGGCTACACGATCGAATTCGCCGGCTCGGCGATCCGCGCCCTGTCGATGGAAGGCCGGATGACGGTCTGCAACATGGCGATCGAGGCCGGCGCCCGTGCCGGGCTCGTGGGCGTGGACGAGACGACCCTGGCCTACGTGAAAGGCCGGCCGTACACGCCGGCAGGCCTGGAGTGGGACGCGGCCGTGCGCTACTGGAAGGGGTTTCATTCCGACCCCGGCGCGCACTGGGACCGCATCGTCGAGATCGACGCGAGCCTGCTCGTGCCGCAAGTGACCTGGGGCACCTCGCCGGAGATGGTCACCTCGATCGACGAGCGCGTGCCCGATCCCGAGCGCGAGAAGGACGCGGGCAAGCGCGACGCGATCGAGCGCGCGCTCAAGTACATGGCGCTCGAGCCCAACCAGCGGATAGACGACATCCGCATCGACAAGGTCTTCATCGGCTCGTGCACCAACTCGCGGATCGAGGACCTGCGCGAGGCCGCGGCGGTGGTCCGCCGCCTCGGCCGCCGGATCGCCGGCAACGTCAAGCTCGCCCTGGTGGTGCCGGGCTCGGGGCTGGTCAAGAAGCAGGCCGAGCTGGAAGGGCTGGACCTCGTGTTCAAGGGCGCCGGCTTCGAGTGGCGCGAACCCGGCTGCTCGATGTGCCTGGCCATGAACGCCGACCGGCTCGAGCCGGGCGAGCGTTGCGCCGCGACCAGCAACCGCAACATCGAAGGCCGCCAGGGGGCGGGCGGACGCACCCATCTGGTCAGCCCGGCGATGGCGGCGGCGGCCGCGATCGAAGGGCATTTCGTCGACGTCCGCCGACTGTCCTGACATGGAAGCCTTTCACGTCCACACCGGCCTGGTCGCCCCGATGGATCGGGAGAACGTCGATACCGACGCGATCATTCCCAAGCAGTTCCTGAAGTCGATCAGGAAGTCGGGCTTCGGCCCCAACCTGTTCGACGAGTGGCGCTACCTCGACCACGGCGAGCCGGGGCAGGACCCGCGCACGCGCCGGCCCAACCCCGACTTCGTGCTCAACCAGCCGCGCTACGAGGGCGCTTCGGTCCTGCTGGCGCGCAAGAACTTCGGCTGCGGCTCGTCGCGCGAGCATGCGCCGTGGGCTCTGCAGCAGTTCGGCTTTCGCGCCCTGGTCGCGCCGAGTTATGCCGACATCTTCTTCAACAACTGCTTCAAGAACGGCCTGCTGCCGATCGTCCTCTCGGAGCACCAGGTGTCCGCGCTGTTCGACGAGGCCAAGGCCTTCGTCGGCTACCGGTTGACGATCGACCTCGAACGCCAGGTCGTGGTCAAGCCCGACGGCGGCGAGCTTGCCTTCGAGGTCGAGCCGTTTCGCAAGTACTGCCTGCTCGGCGGCTACGACGACATCGCGCTCACCTTGCGACATGCCGACACCATCCGCGCCTTCGAGGCGGAGCGGTTGCTGAAGCAGCCGTGGCTCGCCACGACCGTCCGATGAAGATCGCGATCCTCCCCGGCGACGGCATCGGCACGGAGATCGTCGCCCAGGCCGAGCGGGTGATGGGCGCGCTCGACCTGCGCTTCGAGACCGAGCATGCGCTGGTCGGCGGCGCGGCCTACGAGGCGCACGGCCACCCGCTGCCCGAAGCGACGCTGGCGCTGGCCAAGGCCGCCGACGCAGTGCTGTTCGGCGCGGTCGGCGACTGGAAGTACGACAAGCTCGAGCGGGCGCTGCGCCCCGAGCAGGCGATCCTCGGCCTGCGCAAGTCGCTGGGCCTGTTCGCCAACTTCCGCCCGGCGATCTGCTACACCGAGCTCACCGCGGCGTCGAGCCTCAAGCCCGAGCTGGTCGGCGGCCTCGACATCCTGATCATCCGCGAGCTCACCGGCGACATCTACTTCGGCCAGCCGCGCGGCCGGCGAAGCGCGCCCGACGGCGCCTTCCCCGGCGCCGAGGAGGCGTTCGACACGATGCGCTACACGCGCCCGGAGATCGAGCGCATCGCCCACGTCGCCTTCAAGGCGGCTCGAAAGCGCAGCAAGCGGCTGACCAGCGTCGACAAGGCCAACGTGCTCGAGACCTTCCAGTTCTGGAAGGACGTCGTCACCGAGGTTCATGCCCAGTACCCCGACGTCGCCCTCGACCACATGTACGTCGACAACGCGGCGATGCAGCTGGTGCGGGCGCCGAAGAAGTTCGACGTGGTCGTCACCGGCAACATGTTCGGCGACATCCTGTCGGACGAGGCGGCGATGCTCACCGGTTCGATCGGCATGCTGCCCTCGGCCTCGCTCGACGCCCACGGCAAGGGCCTGTACGAGCCCAGCCACGGCAGCGCCCCCGACATCGCGGGCAAGGACCTGGCCAATCCGCTGGCTACAATTCTGTCCGTCGCCATGATGCTTCGTTTCACCCTCAACCAGCCGGAAGCCGCCGCTCGCATCGAGCAGGCAGTGCAGGCCGTGCTCGCCTCCGGGCTGCGCACGGCCGACATCTGGGCCGAGGGCGGCACGAAGGTCGGCTCGCGTGCCATGGGTGACGCGGTCGTCGCCGCGCTGGCTCGGACGACGGCGACAAACGCCGTCGGCACCAAAAAGGCGATCACCAAGAGCTAGTCCGCTCCGGTTCGTCGTGCCCTGTCCTCCGGCCCGATGGCCGGGTGGAACGAAGGAAACCCCACACTTCAACTCAGGGCACAAGCGATGGAACTCACAGGATTGGTCGGTTGGCGCGGCATGGTCGGCTCCGTGCTGCTCGACCGAATGCAGGCCGAAGGCGACTTCCAGCTGATCGAGCCTCTCTTCTTCAGCACCAGCGACAAGGGCGGCAGCGCACCGAAGTTCGCGAAGAACGAAACCCGGCTGCAGGACGCCTACGACATCGAGGCGCTCAAGCGCTGCCGCACCATCATCACCTGCCAGGGCGGCGAGTACACCAAGGACGTCTACCCGCGGCTGCGCGCCGCCGGCTGGAACGGCTGGTGGATCGACGCCGCCAAGACCCTGCGCATGCAGGACGACGCGGTCATCGTCCTCGACCCGGTGAACCTCGGCGTGATCAAGGACGCGATGCGCCGCGGCGTGCGCAACTACATCGGCGGCAACTGCAC
>JANMCC010000336.1:0-18425 GCA_031360885.1 Burkholderiales bacterium
TTCCGCAGCCGATCATCGCTACGCCGCGGCCGGCTCCCGTGGCAGCCGAGACGCATGCCGGCAACGGCGCCAGCGCTCCTAAGGCAGCCAACGGCGCGAACGGCTCCCACGGCGCCAATGGAGCCAACGGCGCGGGTGTCAACGGCGCGAACGGCGCGAACGGCGTGCATGTTCCCGGCGGCGCGAACGGCGCGGCGAGGGCCAAGGAAAAGTCCGGCGGCGAGATCAGCCGCGACAAGCTGACCGACATGCTGCTCGCGATCGTCGAGGAGAAGACCGGCTATCCGCGCGACATGGTCGGCCTCGACCAGAGCCTGGAGTCGGACCTCGGCATCGATTCGATCAAGCGCATCGAGGTCGTCGGCGCGATGCTGCAGGCGCTGCCCGAGCGATACCGGGAGGCGTTGAGCGCGAGTCGGAGCAAGCTCAACACCCAGGCGACGCTGGAAGGCATGCTCAGCATGATGAGCGCCGCGGGAAAAGAGGGGGCCGCGACCGTCCCTTTTGAAGTTGCCGGGACGGAGACACAGGCTGTGCAGAGCCTTCCGTCCCGGCATGTCGTCGCTGCCGAAGCCGAAACGATCGCCGCCTCTGCGCATAGGCGGCTCACGCGCGGCCATTTCCTCATCACCGAAGACGGCCTCGGCCTCGCGCTGCAGGTGGCCTCGCTTCTGATGGACCGGGGCTGCACTTCGACGCTGATCGCCGGCGACGTGCTCGCCAGCGAGGAGCGGCTCGCCGCCTGGATCGCCGGGCCCGGTGCCGGCATCGAGGCGCTGGCCGGGATGGTTCATCTCGCCGCGATCGATGCATCCTGGCTCGCCGCCGATGCACCCGTGGCCACCTGGCGCGGCCAGCTCTTTCGCAGCGAGAAGTCGCTGTTCATCCTGCTGCGCGAATTCGCCGCCCGAATGGCCGACGATGCCCACGTGCTCTCGCTCAGCGCGCTCGGCGGCTCCTTCGGCCGCGGCGCCGGCGAGCCGCGCGGCCTGAGCCTGCAGGGCGGCGCCGTCGGCCTGCTCAAGTCGCTGCGCGAAGAGCGGCCCACGCTGCGCGTCAAGGCGGTCGATGTCGATCCGGCCGCGCCGCCCGCCCGTCTTGCCGCCGAGTTGATGCAGGAGCTCGAGCTCGTCGGCGGGCGCCAAGAGGTCGGCTATCCCGAAGGCGTGCGTACCGTGTTTCGCACCGTGGCCGCGGCGTCGTCCGGCGAGGCGGTGCAAGGCGAGCGCCTGCACTCGCTCGTCGTTCTCGCCACCGGCGGCGCCCGCGGCGTCACCGCCGAGACCTTGCGCGAGCTCGCGCTGCCGGGCAATACCTTGATCCTCACCGGACGCTCGCCGCTGGTCGACGAGTCCGAGGCGCTCGCCGCCTGCGCCGACGCCGAGCAGATTCGCCAGCGCTTCATCGCCGAGGTTCGCGCGGGCGCGTCGAAGCTCAAGCCCGCCGACATCCAGCGCAAGACCGCCGCGGTGCTCGCCGGCCGCGAGATGCGCGCCAACATCGACGACTTCCGTCGGCGCGGCGCCACCGTCGAGTACCACGTCGTCGACGTGCTCGACGAATGTGCGCTGGCCCACCTGATCGCCGACATCGAAGCCCGGCACACGACGATCAACGGCGTCGTCCACGGCGCCGGCGTCATCGAGGACAAGCTGCTCGCCGACAAGACCAGCGAGAGCTGGTCGCGCGTCGTCGAGACCAAGGTGCTGGGTCTGCTGCTGCTGCAGCGGCACCTGAAAGCCGAGTCGCTGCGCTTCCTCTCGGTGTTCAGCTCGGTCGCCGGTCGCTTCGGCAACAGCGGCCAATCGGACTACGCCACCGCCAACGAGCTGATGAACCGACTCTGCTGCCAGCTGCGTGACCAGTGGCGAGGGCAGGTCGAGGTGAACGCGCTGTGCTGGGGCCCCTGGGGGCCGACGCAGTTCGGCGCCGGCATGGTCACCGTGGAGACCGAAGCCAAGTTCGCGGCCAAGGGCGTGGCGCTGGTCAGCGCCGCCGCCGGCCGGCGGCTCTTCCTCGACGCCTTGACGCGGGAGCCGGGCGCGCAGGTCGAGCTGGTCTGCGGCCAAGGCCCCTGGGAAGCGCACGAAGCCGCGGTCGGAGCGTTCGAAAACGCCGCGCATACGGTGCTCGCCGATCTGCGCGGACCGCTGATCGGCGACGCCGCGGTCACGACGATGCCGACCGGCGAGCAGGTTCTCGCCGTGAACATCGATTCGCGCCACGGCTACCTCGGCCAGCACCGCATCGACGGCGTGCCGGTCCTGCCGGCGGCCGTGGCCATGTCCATCATGGGCGACGCGGCGCGCTGGCTCTGGCCCGGCTGGAAGGTGGTCGAGACGCGCGACTTCCGCCTGATCAAGGGCGTCGAGATGAAGGACCCGGCGCGCACGCTCCAGGTTGTCATCCAGCCGCCGCCCTACGGCAGCAGCGAAGGCTTCGAGGTCACGGCGACGATCCGCTCCGACCTCGGCGGCGGCCGCGCGCTTGTTCACTATCGCGCCGTCGTCCGGCTCGAGCAGCAGGTGCAGGGCGAGTTCGCGCGCACCCCGGTACCGCATTCGGCGAAGACGCTCAGCGTCGCGTCGGCCTACGACGAGCTGCTGTTCCACGGCCCGTGCTTCCAGGTGATCGAGGCGATCGACGGTCTCTCGGACCGCGGCTCGATCGCGCGCGTGCGGCCGTCCCGCCCCAGCGAGTGGCTCTCCGGCATTCCCGAGGCGCACGACCAGTGGACCTTCGATCCGGCGCTGGTCGATGCGGCGGCGCAGATGGCGCTGCTCTGGGCGCGCAGCCTGCGCGGCGAATCGTGCCTGCCGGCGCGCTTCGGCCGCATCGCCCGCCTGCGCGAGGCGCTGCCGGCGCGGATGACGATGGAGTTCGAGCTGATCCCGGTGCCTGACCCGAGCATGGTCCGCGCCAACGTGTACTTCCTCGACGCCGCCGGCCAGGTCGTGCTGCTGATCGAGGAGATGGAGTGCATCGCGAGCGCCGCCCTCAACCGCCTCGGCGGCACCGCGGAGAAAAGGGCGGTGGCGCTTCCCGCCTGATCGATGACCGTCCCAGCCGACATCATCGAGCGCCGTGACAGCGGCGCGCCGGGCCTGGAGCCGATCGCGATCATCGGCATGGCGTGCCTCTTTCCGCAGGCGCCCGACCTGGCATCGTTCTGGCGCAACATCGTCGCCGGCGTCGACGCCGTGACCGAACCGGCGGCGGCGTGGGACGCCGAGCGCTACCTGCAATCGGGGCGCATCAAGACCGCGTTCGGCGGCTACCTCAAGGAGCTGTTCCGCTTCGATCCGCGCGAGTTCGGAATCATGCCGAACTCGCTCGACGGCGGCGAGCCCGACCAGTTCGTCGCCCTGCGCATCGCCCGCGACGCGCTCGCCGATGCCGGCTACCTGGGCGACCGCGACCACCGCGACACCGGCATCGTTCTCGGCCACAGCACCTACCTGCATCGCGGCCAGGGCGCGATCCTGCAGAACACGCTCGTGCTCGACCAGACGATGGAGCTGCTCGCCTCGGTGTGCCCGACGATCGCTCCCGAGCAGCTCGCCGAGATCCGCGCGCTGATGAAGAGCAAGCTCCCGCCGAGCAACGCCGACATCGCCCCCGGCCTGGTGCCCAACGTCATGACCGGGCGAATCGCCAACCGGCTCAACCTGAAGGGCCCGAACTACCTGCTCGACGCCGCCTGCTCGTCGTCGCTGCTGGCGGTGAACGCCGCCATCGACGAGCTACGCAGCGGCCGCAGCCGGATGATGCTCGCCGGCGGGGTGAACGCTTCGCTGCCGGCCGAGGTGGCGGTCATCTTCACGCAGCTCGGCGCGCTCAGCGGGCGCGGCAAGGTCAGACCCTTCGCCACCGGCAGCGACGGCACCTTGCTCGGCGAGGGCCTGGGCGTCGTCGTCTTGAAGCGCCTGGCCGATGCGCTGGCCGACGGCGACCGGATCTATGCGGTGGTGCGCGGCGTCGGCCAGGCCAGCGACGGCCGGGGCCACGGCCTGCTCGCGCCCAGCGTCGAGGGCGAGACCCTGGCGATCCGCCGCGCCTACGACAGCACCGGCGTCGACCCGGCGAGCATCAGCCTGGTCGAGGCGCACGGCACCGGCATACCGCTCGGCGACAAGACCGAGATCGCGGCGCTGAAGAACGTGTTCGGCGAGCGCCGCACCGCGCAGGGCGCGATCGCGATCGGCTCGGTCAAGTCGATGATCAGCCACTGCATTCCGGCCGCCGGCATCGCCGGCCTGATCAAGACGGCGCTGGCCCTGCACCATCGGGTGCTGCCGCCGACGCTGTGCGAGGAGGTCAATCCCGAGCTCGGCATCGCTGCGACGCCGTTCTATGTGAACACCGAAGCGGGGCCCTGGATCGCCCGCATGGGCGGCGTCCGGCGCGCCGGCATCGACTCGTTCGGCTTCGGCGGCATCAACGTGCATGCGATCGTCGAGGAAGCGCCGGTTCCGGCGCAGCGGCCGGAGCGCTGCACGCCTTGGCCGGCCGAGCTCGTGGTGCTCTCCGCGGCGACGCCGGCCTTGCTGCTCGACAAGCTCGAGGCGCTCTCGCAAACGCTGGTCCGACACGAGGCCACGCCGCTGCCGGCGATCGCCGCGTCGCTGGCCCGCGCGGATCGGGGCGAACCCGTCCGCCTCGCCCTCGTCGCCAAGGACGTGAAGGCGCTTGCCAAGGCCGTGGAGCGGGCATGCACCCGCCTGCGCGACAAGCCCGCGCCGTGCTGGTCGCTGCGCAGCGGCGCCTTCTACGGCAGCGCGCCCGACACCGGCAAGCTCGCCTTCCTCTTTCCCGGCGAAGGCTCGCAGTACACCAACATGCTCGCCGATCTGGCGATGTGCTTCGGCGAAGTGCAGCAGTGGCTCGACTTCTGGCATTCGCTCTACGACCAGGCGCGCGGCGACAACCGCACCGACGTCCTGTTCCCGCACGCCAGCGAAAACGACGAGGCGAGCCGCAGGCGCCTCGATGCGCGCCTGCACGACATGGACGTCGGCAGCGAAGCGGTGTTCGTCGCCGGCATGGCGATGCACTCGCTGCTGCGCTCGCTCGGCATCGAGCCCGACGTGATGATGGGTCACAGCTCGGGCGAGTCGGCGGCGCTGGCCGCTTCGGGCGCGGTGCCGGCGGAGACGCCGCTCGAGCTGGCAGCGTTCGTGCGCGAGCTCAACGCCGTCTACGAGCGGGTGCTGGGCGAGGGGAAGATCCCCACCGGCGCCTTGCTCGCCGTCGGCGCGATGTCGGCCGAGGCGGTGCAGGCGCACATCGCCGCCACCGGCGCCGCGGTCGCGATCGCCATGGACAACTGCGCGAACCAGCTCGTGCTCTACGGCGCGCCGGCGGCGATCGGCTCGCTCCAGGGCGTGCTCGCCGCCGCCGGCGCGATCTGCCTGCCGCTGCCGTTCGATCGCGGCTATCACACCGCAGACTTCGCTGACGTCAGTGCCGCCTTCCACGCCTTTTACGGCAGCATCAAGCTGCGTCCGCCGCGCGTGCCCCTCTACTCCTGCGCCTCGGCGAAGCCCTTCCCCAACGCCGCCGCCGGCGTGCGCAAGCTCGCCGCAGCGCAATGGTCGCAGAAGGTGCGCTTTCGCGAGACGATCGAGCAGATGGTCGCCGACGGTGTCGGCTGCTTCGTCGAAGTGGGCCCTTCGGGCAACCTCACCGCGTTCGTCAACGACATCCCGGCCGGAAGGGCACAGACCGCGATCGCCAGCAATCTGCGCCGCCGCGACGGCGTCGAGCAGCTCTTGGCGGTGCTGGCCCAGCTCTATGCGAGTGGTCGGCCGGTGCGGCTCAAGTCGCTGTTCACCGGCCGGCGGATCGCGACGCTCGACCTGGACCGGCCGGTCGATGCCCGGCCGCACGGCGTGCTGCTCGACAACACCATGCCCGTGCTCCGCTACTCGGCGGAAGACCGCGAGGCGTTGCGCAAGCTCGTCGCCGAAGCAGCCGGGTCGCCGGCGGCCGACGACGCAGCCATCGTGAATGCGGCCCTCGTCGCGGCGGCGTCGGCCGCTTCGACCGCCGCCGCCGAGGAGTCGGGCGGTGCGGGGACCCACGCCACGCGCGATCCGCGCGCAGACGTCATGGCGGAGTACTTCGGCGTCATGCGCGGCTTTCTCGAGCAGCAGAGGGCGGTCGTCGAGGCGTGGCAAGGCTCGCCGGCCGCGGCGGCGGCGTCGCCGGCGGAGGCGGGCAGGGACCTGCCGTTTCTCGACGAGATCGTCGAGCAGGAGGAGGGCCATCTCGTCGCCCGCTGCCATCTGAGCTTCGCCGACAACTTCCTCAAGAGCCACGTGCTCTCCGGTCGCGTGTCGGAGATAGACGCCGAGCTCTCGGGGCTGACGTGCGTGCCGCTGATGGTCAGCGTCGAGATCATGGCCGAAGCCTGCAGCCTGCTGAGCGGAAGCGTGGCGTTGCAAGCGATCGAGAACGTGCGCGCCTTCGACTGGATTGCCCTCGACGACGGGGCCCTGACGCTGGAAGTGCGCGCCGAGCTGCACGACGCCGCGCGCCATCTCTATCGGGCGACGATCTTCAATGGCGCCGAGCCGGTGGTCAGCGCCGACTTCCAGTTCGAGCCCGGCTGGCGGCTCGGCGGGCTCGCGCCGCTCGCTGCGACGCGGGAGTCAGTGTGGAGCGGCCCCGAGCTCTACACCACCGGCATGTTCCACGGGCCGGTGTTCCAGAGCGTGCGCCGCATCGCCGGCTGGAACGAAGCCGGCATCGACGCCGAGCTGTTCGACGCCGGCCTGCAGGACTTCTTCGTCGTCGGCGAGACGCCGCGCCTGATCCTCAATCCGGTGCTCCTCGACGCCGTCGGCCAGGTCGCGGCCTACTGGGTCGCGCAGCAGGCCGGCGTCGACTTCAACTGCTTCCCGTCGACCATTGCCCGGATCGAGCTGTATGCGCCGTGCCCGGCGGGGCAGGCCGGCCTGACGATGCAGGCGCGGCAGAGCCCGCTCGAAGCCGGCGCCGGCGAGATCTCGGCGCCGCGTTCCTGGGACTTCGAGTGCCTGGACGCCGAGGGCGCGCCGCTGCTGCGGGTCAGCGGCCTCGTCAACGTCTTCTTCGCGGTGCCGCACACCTTCTACGAAGTCCGGCGCGATCCGCTGCGCGGCGTGCTCGGGCAGGCGAGCGCGGCCCGGCCGAGCGTCGGCGTGTCGCTCTGGGAGGTGCCGCACTTCGCCGAGGATTTCTGCGCCCAGTCGAATGCGATCTTCCTGCGCATCCTGGCGCACGCCTTGCTCGGAGCCGAGGAGCGGGCCGAGTGGCGCGCGCTTTCGGGCACGGTGCGGCGCAGGCGTGAGTGGCTGTTCGGCCGCGCCGCCGTTAAGGAGGCGGTGCGGATGACCTTGTTCCAGCAGACAGGAAGGCTCCTCTATCCTTCCGACATCACCGTGCTGCACGACGATCTCGGCGCCCCCTTTGTCGACGGCTGGTGGCGCGGCGATCTGGCCGAGGCGCCGCAGGTGTCGCTCTCGCACACCGCACGCGCCTGCCTGGTCGCGGTGGCCGCGGCCGATTCGCCGGTTGGCGTCGACTTCGAGGACATGGGCAACATCCGTCAACCCGAGCTCATGATCGGCATCCTCACTGCCGGCGAGCGCGCCACCGTCGAAGGCCTGGCCGGCGCGGCGCTCGACGAGCGTCTGCTTCGCCTCTGGTGCGCCAAGGAGGCGGCGGCCAAGTACCTTGGCCTCGGCCTGCAGGGCCAACCCGAGGCCTTCGAGGTCGGCTTCGTCGACGACGCCTGCGCCCGCGCGCAGGTTGTCTTCGAGGGTGCGGCGACCCAGGTCCGCATCGTCCGCGACGGCGCGGCGGTAATCGCAGTGGCGTCGGGCGAGGTTGCGGCCGTAGAGATTCATTGACGAGTTGCCAAAGGAAGCACCATGAGCGTACGCACCCTCTTCATCGGCATGGACGGCGCCACGTTCACGGTCCTCAACGACCTGACCGCGCGCACCGGAGAAGGGCCGGTCATGCCTTTTCTGGCGAAGATCTTCGAGGAAGGCACGCGGGCCAAGCTGCGCTCCACGCCCAATCCGCTGACGCCGCCGGCGTGGGTGTCGCTGATGACCGGGCGTTCGCCGGGTCATCACGGCGTGTTCGACTTCATCCGCGCCGAGGAACGGGGGGAAGATGTCTACATCACCCTCTACGACTCGCGCGATTGCCGGGTGGAGACGATCTGGTCGATCGCCAGCCGTCAGGGCCTGAAGGTTGCCGCGCTCAACTTTCCGTTCACCGCGCCGCCGCCGAAGGACTTGAACGGCTTCCTGGTCCCCGGCTTCATTCCGTGGCGGCACCTGCGCCGCAGCTCCGCGCCGGCCGATCTCTACGACCGGCTGAAGACGATCCCCGACTTCAACCCGAAGGAGCTCGCCTGGGACTTCGAGCAGGAAAAGCAGGCGATGGAAGAGCTCACCCAGGAAGATCGCGAGAACTGGGTGAAGTACCACCTGCCGCGCGAGATGCAGTGGTTCCGCATCGCCGACCACCTGCTGCGCGAGGAGTCACCGGAGCTGATGGCGGTGATGTTCGACGGCGTCGACAAGCTGCAGCACCAGGCCTGGCTGTACGTCGACCCGAAGCAGCAGTCGGGCGAACTGAGCGACTACCACAAGCGCATGCGCGTGCTCTGCCTCGACTACTTCCGCCAACTCGACGGCTTCATCGAGAAGCTGGTCACCGCGGCCGGTCCCGAGGTGCAGGTGTTCCTCGCCTCCGACCATGGCTTCACCGCCACCACCGAGATCGTGCGCATCAACGCCTACCTGCACGAGAAGGGCTACCTCAAATGGAAGGAAGTGCCCGACACCGACGCCGGCCGGCGCCGCGAGGACAGCATGTTCGCCTACCTCGACTGGCAGCACACCTTCGCGTATTGCCGCACGCCCTCGAGCAACGGCATCAACATCCGCGTTGCCCGCAATCCGGGTGAGACCGGCGTGGCGCCCGATCAGTACGAGGCCTTGCGCAAGCGCCTCATCCGCGACCTCGAGGACCTGAAGGATCCGGCCACCGGCGAGCGCATCATCACCGAGATCCACCTGCGCGAGGACGTGTTCCCCGGCGAAGCGATGCACGACGCGCCCGACCTGTTGCTCGTGCTGCGCGACTTCGGGTTCGTCTCGATCAAGAACAAGCTGCCGGTTGTCCAGCCGCGCACGGAGATCGCCGGCACGCATCATCCCGACGGTGTGTTCCTTGCCTACGGCCCCGGCATTTCCAAGGGCGCGACGATCGCTCGGCGCAACATCACCGACGTGTGCTCGACCCTCCTGTACAGCCTGGGCCTGAACGTGCCGTCCGACTTCGAAGGCAAGGTGCCGCAGGCGATGTTCACGGCCGAGCAACTCGAGCGGCGCCCGGTGGTCATCGGCGCCTCGACCGCGGGCGCGAACAAGGTCGACGAGGCCGCCGGCATGGGCCAGGACGAGAAGGCGCAGATCATGGCCCAGCTGCAGATGCTGGGCTACATGGAGTAGCGGCATGACCGTTGCCGAAGTCGATACGACCTACGACCGCTTCTCGACCGACCCCGCCTACGTCGCTGCCAACGAAGGCTTCGTCAACGGCCTGCCCCTGGGCCGGGTGACTCGCATCCTCGACCTTTGCGGCGGTACCGGCGCCGTCGGGAAGCTCCTTCTGGCTGCCGCGCCCGAGGCGAGCCTGTACCAGATCGACCTCGATCCGGTGCAGATCGGCCTTGCCGCCCAGAACTACACGCGGCTCGGGTACGCGGTGCGCACGCTCGACGCGCCCGATCCCGGCTACGTGCCGGTTTCCCGCGGCGTGACGCTGCAGGTCGGGTCGGCCACCGACCTGCCCTTTCACGAAGGCACCTTCGACTTCGTCAACATCGCCAACGCGATTCACCTGATCGGCGCCAAGGACGAGCTCGTCGGCGCGATCTCGCGCGTGCTGCGGCCCGGCGGCATGTTCTCGTTCAGCTCCGGCTTCTACGCGGGGTGCTGGCCGCCGTTGACGCAGCAGGTCTACTATGAATGGACGAAGGACGCGATGACCTGGATCGCCCGGCTCAGCGCGGAGCAGGTCGCCGCCGGCGGGCCGGCCATCAAGCGTCAGCGGATCAAGTCGCAGCTGTCCTCGGTGGCCTTCCAGAACCGCTGGCTGACGCCCGAGGAGTGGCGCGCGCTGCTTGGCAGTCACGGGCTGGAGGTGCAGCAGCTGGTCGAGCGTCCCGTGCTCTTCGACCAGAATTCGCTGGCGGCGATCGGCTCGTATAGTGGCCTGGCGGAAGCGCAGCTGGGCGGCTATCCCGAGGGGATCGCGTCGCAGGCGCTGGCGGCCACGGCCGCGTCCGCACTCGAAAGCGCGGGCGTGCCCAGCGTTCAACACAACTGGCTCGAGGCCTGCGCGATCAAGCGCAGCCACTGAGCCCGAGTCGGCCACCCGGCCGCAAGATTTTCCATTGGAGTTTTTCACCATGTCCGATCCCACCACCGCCACCAAGACGTTCACGCGGCAAGAGCTCGAGACCGGCGTCTGCGCGCTCCTGGCCGACATGACGGCGGACTGGGACCTCGATTCCAGCGAGCCGATCACCGGCGAGACCCGCCTGATGGCCGACCTGGCCTTCAATTCGATCGACGTCGTCCAGCTCGTCGTGGGCCTGGAAGCGCTCGTGCAGCGACGGCATCTGCATTTCGAGAACCTCCTGATGGTGGACGGTCGCTACGTGATGGAGCTTCAGGTCAAGCAGATCGTCGACTTCCTGATGGAGCAACTGGCAACGTGATCGCAGGCGGCCCATTGGCGGGCCGGGTCGCGATCGTCACCGGCGCGAGCAGCGGCATCGGCCGCGACACCTGCGTCTCGTTGGCACGCGCCGGCGCGATTCCGGTCCTGGTGGGCCGCGATGCCGGGCGATTGGCGGCTACGGCAGATGCGGTGGCCGAGGCCGGCATGGTGGCCGCTCCCCTGTTGCTCCCGCTCGACGTGCGCGTCGAGAACGACATGGCGCGCATGGCCGCTGCCACGCTGGAACGGCACGGCCGCATCGACATCCTTGTTCACGCAGCAGGAATCCTGCGCGCCGCGGGCTCGACCCTGCGCACGGTCGCGCAGCTTTCCTGCGACGAGTGGGATGAGGTGGTGGATACCAATCTGCGCGGCACCTATTTCGCCAACCGCGCGGTTCTTCCGGCGATGCTGCAGGCGGGTCGCGGCGACATCCTCAACGTGTCGTCGAAGTCCGGCCGCCAGGGTATCGCGTTCGACGCGCCGTATTGCGCCTCGAAATTCGGCGTCATCGGCTTCAGCGAGTCGCTCGCCGAAGAGGTGGCCGGCGCCGGCGTGCGCGTGCAGGTGATGGCGCCCGGGCGGTTCGCCACCGAGGTACTCCGCCAGACCGGGCCGCTGCCCACGCCGGGCGGCATTCCACCGGGCTCGCGCGTCGCCGACGTCATCGTCTGGATGCTGTCGATGCCAGCCGATGTCAGGATGGCGTGCCCCGTTCTCGAAGGCGTGGGCGCAAACGCCGCAGCCGGCGCGATGTCGGCCAGAGGTTCGGCCGCGCCGGCGGCTGGACGCCACGGTGCCAATTTGTCCCAACCCGAGTCCACCATGAGAACCAACGTCACTCGAGCCGCGACCGACCTCCGCGGCAAGGTCGTCATCGTTTCCGGGGGCGCCGGAGGCATCGGCTTCGCCACCGCATGCGCCGTCGGCGAACTCGGCGGCACGGTCGTCGTGGCCGATCTCGATGCCGCGCGCGTCGAAGCCGCGGCGACCGAGATCGCCGGCCTCGGCGCTGCCGCCACGCTCGGCGTCGCGATCGACGTCCGGCGCGAGGAAGACCACGCGCGCCTGGTGCAGACCACGCTCGAGCGCTTCGGCCGCATCGATGCGCTCATCGTCTGCGCCGGCATCCTGCGCAAGCGCGGGACGGCGCCCAAGCTCGCCGTCGACACCGGCGTCGACGAGTGGGACGACGTGATGGCGATCAACCTGCGCGGCGTCTTCCTGGCCAACCGCGCCGTCCTGCCGACCATGACGTCGCAGCGCTCGGGCCTGATCGTGAACGTGTCGTCCGTGCAGGGGCTGCAGGGGCGGGCCTATGACAGTCCCTACTGCGCGTCGAAGTTCGGCGTCATCGGCCTCACGCAGGCGGTCGCCGACGAGGTGAAGAGCTTCGGCGTGAAGGTCCAGGCCCTGATGCCGGGCGCCGTCGCTACCCCGTTCTGGGAGCAGAACCTGCCGGCGCCGATGCCGGGCGACGCCATGCCGCCCGAGCGCGTCGCCGACCTCATCGTCTTCATGCTGCTTCAGCCGGAAGACTCGATGCTCGTCGGGCCGGTCATCACGCCGGTGGGCGCACGCAGGCGCAAAGCGGCGGCCAAGGCGGTCGACTAGGCGTTTCGCCTCGCCTCCGGGGAGCCCGCCCGTCGCGCCGGAGCAGCGCGAGACACCCTTGTTCAGGGGACAGCCTCTTTTCCATTGGGACGCATGCTGCTAGCGTCTCCTGAAAGTCTCGCAGCCGTTCGCGGCCGGCTGCGAGGCCGCGACAAGAAGCGTTGGGAGGTTTGCCATGGATCTTCGTCGGCTGGCTTGGCGTTGTCTTGACGCGCGCCCCCGCATCCTGTGGAGTCGAGTCCGAGGGCCCTACTGGGCAACCACACGCCCGGCGCGTTGCTGGGTCAGTGAGCCCGTCCGTGGTGGCACTTTCGAAGAAAACTGCCGGCGCGAGCCGGCGCATAGGGAGGAGCGAATGACGACCGAGAGAATTGGTTCGCAGAGGACCGTCACGTCCCGCTGCCTGGCGCTCTGCATCGCCGCCGCGGCATGGCTGTCTACGCCTGCACTGGCGCAGACGTTCACGCCCAACGAGGTGCAGGCCAGCCCGCAAAAGGACCTCTTCGACTACGAGTTCAGCCAGTCGCGCGGCTCGCTGACCTGGAACGACACCGACGGCAAGCTCTGGCTGGCATGGATCGACCTGGCGACCGGCATGTTTGTCCCGTTGAACGGGAAGGGGATGCTCCTCGATCCCGACTCCATGAAGAGAGACGACTCGCAGCTCACCAAGAACGGTCCCGAGTTCGCCTTGGCAGCTGGCGGCGACGTCATCGTCACCACGAAGTTCACCACTTCCAAGCACATTGCGCGCAACGCCCGCATCAGCGTCACCGCTCCTCTGCTGCCGTCCAGCCCGTGCACCTACATCAGCGCCGACGGCCTCTGGTGCACGAACTACCTGGATGCCAACCACATTCGCTTCTCACCCTACGGCAGCCACGTCGACAACGACCCCGCGCCGCGCATCAGCTACGTGGACGACGCTGGCAACCACTACTGGAGGGAGGTGTTCAACCCGAGCACCGAGCGGCCGATCGTCGGCATGCCGCCCAACAACTTCCCGGTGCGCCACGTGGTCTGCAACGACCCGAGCAAGCCGGGCGTGCGAGGCATCGTCTACCCGATCGACGACGGCACCGGCACGGAGCAGGTCTTCTACAGCAACTTCGACGTCAACGTGCCGGTCCAGCTCACCTTCGATGCGGGCAAGAAGTACGAGGTCTGGATGTGGTGCGCGCCCGAGTTCAACAACGAGCTCGTCTTCTATACCCTCGTGAACAACACCGAGCTGCGCATCTACCGCAACCTGCCCGACGGCGCCGACGACCCGCGGCCATGGAAACCGGTGCTGAGCTACAAGGCGCCCGCCGGGAACAAGATCTGGTCGCCAGAGCCGTTCGTCTACAGAGGGCGTTCGTTCATCTTCATGTCCCATACCGTGCGGCCGCTCTCCATCCGCACCGAGGCCTGGATCGCGAGCGCCGACCCCGCCAATCCGCTCTTCCGGCGCATCACGCCTACCGATCCGGTGGTCCAGCGAGCCGACCCCGAGGTGTTCATCACCGACAAGGGGCCGCTGATCTACTTCAACAGGTTCACGCCTGATTCATCAGGCACCAACCCGAGATCGTGCCGGGATGCCGAGTGCTCGCTCGGAGTGTGGTTCGCCGATCCGGGCCTCAAGGATTGGGTCGATCAGCTCGGCGCCGCAGTGCCCGGCCGCTGATTGCCTATCGCCGAGGCGGGCCGAGCTTGGTGTCGATGTACCAGACGCCGTCGTTGATCGCCGGACTCGTCGGCGTCTCCGGAATCGAGCGCTTGTAATAGATGAGCGGACCCTTCGCGGTGATGAAGTACTCCGGGTCCAGCCGCAGCCGCGGCGGGCCGCCCGCGGTCAGCACCTGCACTTCGTCCCGCCGGCCGATGCCGGAGATCCCGACGTGCGTCGGAGAGCTCTTGTCGAAGAAGGAAACGGTGGGGCTGAGCTGGAACACCAGGTAGGAACGCCCGTTGTGGACGAAGGGTTCGGGGGACCAGAAGTACGGCAGCCCCGCCCCCACCGGGGCTGCGACCGTCTTGACGACCTTCCAGCGCATGGCACCGCCGGTGGTCTGGACGTTGCGGAACACCTTGACCGACTCACGCCCGTTGGGCGTGGTCATGAATACCAGTTCGTTGTCGTATTCCGGCGCATTCCACATGAAGGCGCCGACGTATCCCTCCGGGTCGTCCGTGAGCTGCTCCAGCGCCCCGGTGTCGGTGTCGTAGGTGAAGATCTGGGTCGGGTTCTTTCTGGCGCCCCTGGCATCCGGCGCAAGACCGCTCGCAGCGCTGGTCCGCGGCGTGCCATGGAAAATCAGCTTGCGCGTGCCAGGAACCCAGCGGCGCGAATTTCCGTCGGTGACGTCGGAGATCGGCATCTCGTGTTCGATGCCGGCTTCCGACATCTTCCGCCAGAACATTCCTGTCTTGTCGTACTTGATGTAGTTGACGCGCGGATCGGGGTCGTTCTCGTCGAGCGTGCCGACAGGCGTGGCGCGACCGACGGAATCGGGCAGCACGGTCGTCGTCCATGTTCCGTCGGGTTGGGTCGTCGCGACCGCGATCGTGCCCTGGCCCGGCCTGCCCTCCTGTCCGGGGACGTACCTGGAGTAGACGATCTGCGAGCCCCAGGTCGAGGAAGACATCCATTCGGGGCCGTTGCCGTAGACAGCGATCGGAACGCCGCCCACATCGAGCAGCTGGCCCCTGCCGTCCGGCGGAATGAAGGCGCCGGTCTGGAAGTCGACCCAGCCGAGCCACAAGTTGCGGTCGTTGTCGATCCACGCGAATCGCGAGTTGCCGGTGTTGTAGTTGCAGCTCGGGCATTCCTTGCCGTTGCGTGCCGAATCGAACTCGAAGTCCCAGACGGGCGCCGTCGTGATCTGCACCTCCGGCGAGGCCTGGGCCGGGACGTCGATCGAGACGACGAGCGAGAGCGCGGCCAGCAGCGCGGCTGCCCCGACGCTTACCGGGCGCAGCGAGGGGCGCCGAAGGAACTTCGAACGAGGGGTCGCGGAAGCGGTCAAGGCGAGCTCCAGTCGAATGCAGACAGGTGGCAATGGTAACCATCGCACCCCGCCCGCGCGACGTGGAGATCGCCCACCCCCCGCGAATCGGCGTCCCAGCCGTCGCGGCCTTGCTCGCGACCTCGTGCCTTGGCCGGCCACTGTTCTTCCGCTCTGCACCCCGTCGTACACGCATCTGGACCAACGGGCCGGCGAGAAACAACTTCGGCTACTATTCTCCGATCGTCGTCAGCACCATCAGCGGCATCGCCCGCGTCTGCGACTGGCGTCCTGAAACCCTGAGCCCTTAGCAACGTGCCGACTGCGCTGGTCAACGGCGTTCGCCTGAACCATGTGCAGATGGCGGCACCCGAAGCGGGCGGCCCGTACGAAGACCTGGTCATGGTCCACGGGCTGGCCACGAACATGGCGTTCTGGTACTTCCACTACGCCGCCGTCTTCGCCCGCCGCTATCGGGTCACGGTGTACGACCTGCGAGGCCATGGCCGCTCGGAGATGCCGGCCGCCGGTTACACCGCGCAGAACCTGGCGCGCGATCTCGAAGGGCTGCTCGACCATCTCGGCATTGCGCGCGCGCATTTCCTGGTGCACAGCTTCGGCGGCGCGGTCACGCTCAACCTGGCGCAGGTCGCGCCGGAGCGGATCGCCAGCCTGGTGCTCGCCGACACCCACATCTCTGCTGCCCGTGGGGCGGCCGGTCAGGGCTGGGACTACGGCTCGAGCATGCAGCACCTCATCGACGAGGCCGGGGTGAAGCTCGACACCCGCGATCCGTACTTCGGCTATCGCCTGCTCACCGAGGTGGCGCGGATGCAGATCGAGGGACGACCCGTGCCGCCCAGCCTCGACAAGGTGGTCGGCCCGCTGGTCGCCATGGTGGGCAGCAAGACCGCGGCGAAATGGCTGCGCCTGATGGAAACCACCTCGGCGGAGGCGGAGCTGATGAGCCAGGACGGCCTCACGCTCGAATCCTTGCGCGAGATGCGGTTTCCGATCCTGGCGATGTACGGCGACAACTCCCAGGCGCGTCTCACCGGCGAGGAGCTGCTGCGTGTCTGGCCGCATGCCGAGTTCCGCCGGGTGCGCGACGCCGGCCACTTCTTCCCTTCGAGCCGACCCGCGGAAGTCATCCAGGCCTGCAGCCAGTTCTGGGGCGGCGAGTTCAGCAGGCAAGCCGCGCATCGCGCCGGCGAGCCCGACGAGCGCCACTTCCGCAGCGACCGCGTCTACCAGGTCGAGGGCGGCTGGTATTGCCTGACGCGCGAGCGCGGCCCGCTCGGGCCGTTCACCTCGGCCGAAGACGCGAGCGAGCAACTGGATGCGTACATCTCGACGATGGGGACCCTGACCTCGGCCGAGTGACGTCAGTCGAGGCGCAGCACCATCGCCGCCCCGGTGTCGCCAGCGGCGCAGCCGGTGAACAGGCCGATGCCGCCGCCGGCCTCGCGCAGCGCGTGCGCCAGCTCGACAATGCCGCGCAGCCCGGTCGGCCCCTGCGGATGGCCGTAGATCAGGCTGCAGCCGTAGGGGTTCATTCGCTCGAGCGGAAAGCCGGTCTGCTGCGCGAACCACAGGTCGTTGACCGCGAACGGGTTGTGGCTGACGACGAAGCGAACGTCCTCGATCCGCACCTCGGCGTCGCGCAACGCGAGCAGGGCCGCGGTTGTCGCCGCCTTCGGCATCTCGGCCTTGTCGACGCGGCTGAACGCGGCGGAGAGCAGCCGGACCACGCCTTCGCCCGCGGCCAGCGCGCGCGCCCGGTCGCCACGCGCGAGCAGCGCGCCGGCGCAGCCGTCGGCCGGGTGCGTCTGGCTGCCGAAGGTGACGACGCCGCCTTCCTGCACGGGCTTGAGCGCGGCCAGGCCTTCGGCGGTGTAGGGATGCACGCCCTCGTCGGCCTCGACGCGCAGGGCCTTGCCCTTGCCGCGCGGCAGGACCACCGCCTGAAGATAGCGGCGCTGGAAGCGCCGGTCGTCGGCGAGCGCCGCCCGGTACTGCTGCCAGCGCACCAGGGTCAGCTCGGCGAGCGCGGCGCGGCTCATCGCGCCGTCTCGGGCGACGTTCTCGGCGGTCGCGACCATCGCCTGGCCGGTGTTCGGATCGGCGGCGAAGCTGTCGAGGACCCAGTGCTCCGTCAGCGGGCTGCCGCCCATGCCCTGACTGCGCGGATAGACGAGCAGGGGACCGTTGCTGGTGCGGTCGGTCGTCACCACCAGCGGCAGCGCCTCAGCATCGGCTTCGACATCGGCGGCGGCCGCCGCCAGGCAGGCCACCGAGGTGGCGCAGGCCTGCGCGAGCAGCGGCCCGCTCACGCCCGGCAGGCCGAGGCGCGCGGCCAGCCACGGCGCTGCGTAGAAGCTGTTCGGCTGCGGGATGGTCAGGCCGAGGACGATGCGATCGATCGCCGCGCGGTCGACCCGGCGCTCGCTCAGCGCATCGCCGGTCACCGCGGCGGCGAGGTCGAGGCTGGAGACGTCGGCGAGGCTGCCCTGCCAGCGCACGAAGGGCGAGGACCAGAGGAGCGGCAGGGGGAGGGCGGCGTGCTCGAATTTCATTCGGGAGTCGGGTGCGGAAAGGGCAAGGGGCGGCTCAGCGCGGCGCCGGCAGGTGGAAGAAGAACCGGCAGCCGCGGCCGGCCTCGCTCTCGACGCCGATCGAGCCGCCGTGCAGCTCGACGATCCTCTTCGCGATCGCCAGGCCGAGCCCGGCGCCGTCGGCGCCGTCGCGGCGGACCGCGGCGCCGCGGAAGTGGCGCTCGAAGACGAAGGGCAGCTCGTCGGCGGCGATGCCGCTGCCGCTGTCGACCACCGCGACCTCGACGCCGCCTTCGCGCGGCGAGACCCGGACCTGCACGCGGCCGCCGCGGGGCGTGTGCCTGAGGGCGTTGCCGACCAGGTTCTCGAGAACCCGCTCGGTCAGGCGAAGGTCGGCTTCAGCCGGCGCGGTGTCGGGCGCGACTCGCACCTCGAGCGTGATCTCGCGCTCGCGCGCCGCCAGCGCGAATTTCTG
>JANMCC010000365.1:0-6009 GCA_031360885.1 Burkholderiales bacterium
CTGCGCGAAGAGCACGACTTTCGCGGCTACATCCACCTGAAGACGATCCCCGAGGCGAGCCCCGAGCTGCTTGCGCGCGCCGGCCGATACGCCGACCGCCTCAGCATCAACGTCGAGCTGCCGACCGTGCAGTCGCTTGCCGCGCTGGCGCCGGAGAAGGACGGCGCGGCGATCCGCCGCTCGATGGCGCGCCTGCGCGTCTCGATCGACGAGGCGAAGGAGGCGCGCCGGCCGCGGCCGGTGGTGGCGCAGCCGATGTTGCCGCCGCGGCGCGCCCGCGCGCCCCGGTTCGCGCCCGCGGGCCAGAGCACGCAGATGATCGTCGGCGCCGACGCCACCTCCGACGGCGCGATTCTCTCGGCCAGCGCCACGCTGTACGGCTCGTACCGCCTGAAGCGCGTCTACTACTCCGCGTTCAGCCCGATCCCCGACGCGGCCCGCGCGCTGCCGCTGAAGTCGCCGCCGCTGCTGCGCGAGCACCGGCTCTACCAGGCCGACTGGTTGATGCGCTTCTACGGCTTCGAGCATGACGAGATCGTGCCGGCGGCGAGCGGCATGCTCTCGCTCGAGGTCGACCCCAAGCTCGCCTGGGCGCTGGCGCACCGCGAGCGCTTCCCGGTCGACCTGAACAGCGCGCCGAAGGAGATGCTGTTGCGCGTGCCGGGCCTGGGCGTCAAGTCGGTGGGCCGCGTGCTGCAGGCGCGGCGGGTGCGGCGGCTTCGCGCCGCCGACCTCGAACGGATGCACCTGCCGCTCGCCAAGCTGCTGCCCTTCGTCGTCGTCGCCGACCACCGGCCGGGGCGCGAGCTCGACGCCGCCGGCCTGGCGCGGCGGCTGTCACCGCCACCGCGACAGGAATCGCTCTTCGCCTGAAGCGTTTTCACCGCCGCCGCGGTACAAGGGCGATCGTGCCCGACACGATTCGCTGTTGACGCGCCGCATGGAACCCGACGACGACTTTGCCCGTTCCCCGCCGCGCGCAGTGCCCGGCGCAGACGACGCGCCGCGCACGGTCACGCTGGCGAGCGCGGTCGACCTCGACGGCTTTCGCGCCGCCTGCCGGCGCCTGTGGGCCGAGCAGGTCGAGCCCGGCCGGGTCGCCTGGCATGCCGCCGACGATGCCGAGGGCGACCTGTTCGAGGCCGCCGGGACCGCCGCGCCGGCGAGGGTGAACACAGGCCCCGAAGCACCGCCCGTCCGCGCGCCGGCCGCCTTCATGCCGCTGTGCGAGAGCGTGATCCTGCACAGCGACCCGGGCCGCTTCGGCCTGCTCTATCGCCTGCTCTGGCGCCTGCAGACCGAGCCGGGCCTGCGTAACGACGCCCTCGACGCCGACTGGGTCGCGGCGCAGCTGCTGGCGCAGGCGGTGCATCGCGACATGCACAAGATGAAGGCCTTCGTGCGCTTTCGCACCCTGGAACAGGGCGCGGGCGAGCCGCCGCTGCACGTCGCCTGGTTCGAGCCCGAGCATCACATCGTCGAGGCGACAGCGCCGTTCTTCGCCCGCCGCTTCACGGCCATGCGCTGGGCGATCCTCACGCCGGAGCGCAGCGTGCGCTGGGACGGCGAGCGGCTCGCGTTCGGCCCCGGCGCGCGCCGCGACCAGGCACCGCCGGCCGACGCCGGCGAAGCGCTCTGGCTCACCTACTACCGGAGCATCTTCAACCCGGCGCGCCTCAAGCTGGCGATGATGCAGAAGGAGATGCCCAGGAAGTACTGGGCCAACCTGCCCGAGGCCGCGCTGATCGACCCCCTCGCCGCCAGCGCCGCCGAACGCACTCAGACCATGGTGCAACGGGACCCCGGCGAACCGACGCGAAGGATTCCGGTCCGTCCGCCGCCGCCCCCCGGCGAGGAACCGGCGCCGCACGGCGAGGCGCCGCGCAGCCTGCCCGCACTGCGCGAGGCGCTCGAGCGCTGCCGCGAATGCCCGATCGGCGAGCACGCCACGCAGGCCGTGCCCGGCGAGGGCCCGCAGCACGCCAGGCTGATGTTCGTCGGCGAGCAGCCCGGCGATCAGGAAGACCTGCAGGGCCGTCCTTTCGTCGGCCCCGCGGGCCAGCTCTTCGCCCGCGCGCTCGCCGCGCTCGGCATCGATCGCCGCGACACCTACATCAGCAACGCGGTCAAGCACTTCAAGTTCGAGCTGCGCGGCAGGCGCCGGATCCACAAGACCCCGGCGCAGGAAGAGGCCGCGGCCTGCCTGCACTGGCTCGAAAGCGAGATCGCGCTGGTCGACCCCGGCGCGCTCGTCGCCCTCGGCGCGACGGCGGCCCGGCAGCTCATGGGCTCGCCGATCGCCGTCACCCGCGAGCGCGGCCGCTGGCTGCGCCGCGCCGACGGCCGCCGCGTGCTGATCACGCTGCACCCCTCGGCGCTGCTGCGGATGGAGCCCGAGCACCAGGAAGCGGCCTGGGCGGCCTGGCTCGCCGACCTGCGCCAGGCGGCGGCCACGCTCGCTCCGCCGAGCGGCGGCGGACTGTAAGAACCCGGGCCGGGCCGGCGACTGCAAGGCGTGGCCGATGGGCCGCGAACCTGCCTCGTTTCAGCCAACCCGGAGTCTTCCCATGAAAACACTCGCCGCCATCCTGATGTGCACCAGCATGACCCTCGTCGCCGGCACCGCCGCGGCCGCCAGCCACACGGAGAAAGGCGCCTCTGCGGCGATGGCCTCGGACGGCATGATGAAGAAGGAGATGTCGATGCAGGACTGCAAGGACCACATGGCGATGGCCAAGAAGGACACGATGGCCAAGAAAGACGACGCGATGATGAAGAAGGACGCCGCCTGCGACGCGATGATGAAGAAGGACGAGATGATGAAGAAAGACGGCGCGATGATGAAGAAGGACGAGCCGATGAAGAAGTAGCGCGGCGAGGAGACGAAGCCGTCCTACAGCCCGCTCGGGCCACGCCTGACCGGGCGGCCGTCGCCCCGGTGCTTCAATGGTTCGATCGCCCTCGGGCTCGAACCGGAAGCACGGAAATGAACGACACGAAAGACAAGCGCGAGCTGCTCTGGAAGCTCATCAAGAACATCCGCTTCGCGATGTTCACCACGCGGCACGGCAACGGGCACCTGCATTCCCGGCCGATGACGACCCAGAACAAGGGCCTCGAGGCCGACGAGAGCCTGTGGTTCTTCATGTCCAAGTCCGGCGATCCGGTCGGCGACCTGAAAGCCGACCCGGTGGTCAGTGTCGTCTACGCCGACCCCTCCGAGGACACCTACGTGTCGGTCTCCGGCACCGCCGCGATGATCGAGGACACGGCGAAGAAGGAGCAGCTCTGGAGCAAGATGGCCGAGGCCTGGTTCCCCGGCGGACCGACCGACCCGGACCTCGCCCTGGTGCAGGTGCAGATCGTCCACGCCAACTACTGGGACGTGAAGGAAAGCAAGATCGTCCAGCTCTACGAGATGGCCAAGGCGGTGGTCACGGGCAAGCCGCCGACCGATCTCGGCGAGCACGGCGAAGTCCGGATGCGCTGACGCGCTCCTGGGCCGCCCCGGTACAAGGTCACGCCCCCGTCGGCGGCCAGCGAGCGCCTCCGATCTGCGCCGGAACCCGGGCCCTGTTCGGGCAACCGGTCGCGCCCGAGTGCCGATATGGTTCGGGCAAGCCCCCTGGAGCCACCGACCATGCGCCACGCCCCGTCCACCATGCACTTTTCGCACGCCTTCGCGGCGCGCGGCTTTCGGCCCGCCGTCGCCGGGGCGATCGAATGGGAAGAGCTGCCGTCGCTCGCCGGTTCGCTCGCCAAGCGCATCGCCGCGGCGACCCATGCCCCGTGGGACGCCACCCGCCCGGCCGAGCTCGATGTCCCGGTGCCTTCGCAGCCGTTCCGCGAGCCGGTCGACGGCCTGGCGATCCGCGAGGTCAACGAGCCCGACGTGTTCCGCCACTTCTTCGGCACCTGAACCCGCGATCCGCCCGCGGCCGGACGGCCGCGCCCTCGCTATGCTGGGCGCCCGACCCAATTCTTCGCCGCGCCCGTGAACGACCCCCTTTCGTCAGCCCCCACCGCCCGCCCGATCCGCAACTACTGGGAAGACTTCGAAGTCGGCAAGGTGCGCGAGTTCGGCCGCTGCGAGGTGACGCGCGAGGCCGTGCTCGAGTTCGCGGAGCGCTACGACCCGCAGCCCTTCCATCTCGACGACGACGCCGCGGCCGCCTCCCTGTTCGGCCGCCTTGCCGCCAGCGGCTGGCATACCTGCGCGATGGCGATGCGGATGATGTGCGAGGGCTACCTGCTCGAGTCGGCGGCCCTCGGCTCGCCCGGCGTCGAACGGCTCACCTGGCCGGCGCCGGTCTTCCCGGGCGATGTCCTGTCGATGCGAAACACCGTGCTCGAGGCCCGGCCGCTGACGAGCCGGCCGCAGGTCGGCCTGGTGCGCAGCCGCAGCGAAGTGCTGAACCAGGACGGCCAGGTCGTCCTGAGCATGGAAGGCGTCGGTTTCTTTCGCCGACGCGACATTGGGGCGCCGCCCGCCGGATTGGCGTGACTTAGTTCGTCGCGCCACGCCTCCTGCGGGGGCCCGGCACGGGCGTCAGGCGCGACAATCACGACCTCGCTCGGCACGGCGACAGCCCGGCGCGCGCCGGCCGGCCGAGATGGCCCAACCTTCCGGCAGGAGCCCAGCGCAAGCGCAGCGATGAATCCGGCACACGCGATCGACGACAGGGCGGGTCCCGAGAGCGCGCGCTCGCCGCAGAGCCGGGCATTGCCTGCGGGCACGCGGCTGCGCGAGTACGAGCTCGCCGAGGTGATCGGCGAGGCCGGCTTCGCCATCGTCTACCGCGCCTGGGACTCGACCCTGCAGCGCAAGGTCGCGGTCAAGGAATACCTGCCGGTGTCGATGGCGACGCGGGTCGCGGGCACGCCGACGGTGACGGTCGCCTCGGAGCGGCAGTGGGACACGTACAAGGCCGGCCTGAAGAGCTTCGTCGGCGAGGCACGCCTGCTCGCCCGCTTCGACCATGCCTCGCTGGTCAAGGTCTATCGCTTCTGGGAAGGCAACGGCACGGCCTACATGGTGATGCCGTTCTACGAGGGTCCGACCCTCGAGGCCGCACTCGCCGTGCTCGACCACGTGCCGGGCGAAGCCGAGCTTCGCGCCTGGCTGAAGCCGGTGCTCAACGCGGTGGCGCTGCTGCACGAGGGCGGCGTCTGGCACCAGAACATCGGCCCCGACAACATCGTGCTGACGCCGATCGGCCCGGTGCTGTTCGGCCTCGGCGCCGCCGAGCAGGCGATCGCCGCGCTCGAGCACACCCCGGCGGCCGCGCTCAAGCCCGGTTTCGCCGCGATCGAGCAGTACGGCAATGCCGCGGAGACCAAGCGCGGCGCCTGGACCGACCTCTACGCCCTCGCCGCGGTGATCTACACCGCGATCACCGGCAGCGCCCCGGCCGCGGCCGCGGATCGCCTCGCCGAGGACCCGGTTCGGCCGCTCGCCGCCGTCGCCGCCGGGCTGTACGGCGAGCGCTTCCTCGCCGCGATCGACGCCGCCCTGGCGGTCGAGCCCGAGCGCCGGCCGCAGAACCACCAGCAGTTCCGCGCCCTGATGGGCGACATCGATTCGCCCGAGCCGCTCGAGCTCGCGCCGCCCCGCGACCTGATGCACGAGCATTTCGTCGGCGGCGAGGGCGATCGCCAGATCACGGTTCCCGACCACCCGCTGCTGACGATCGCCGATCCCGCCGTCAAGGCGGTGCTCGCCAAGCCTGCCGCGGCGGCCGCCGCCAACCCGGGCAAGGCGCCGGCCGAGCGGCGCGCGCGCGCACGCGCCGGAGCCGAGAGCACGCCTTCGCAGCCCGCGGAGCTCGCACCCTCGTGGCTGAGCACGAGCCCGGTGAAGAAGCTGTTCGGCAAGCGCGCCCTCTATGGCCTCGTCGCCGGCACCGGTGCGCTGATCGGCGTCGCCGCGCTGGCGCTGCAGTTCTACGCCCGCCAGGCGCCCCGCCCGGCGACCGCCGCACCCGCCGCCGCCGCCTCGGTGCCGCTGGC
>JANMCC010000392.1:0-18095 GCA_031360885.1 Burkholderiales bacterium
GCGAGCTGACGGGCCTGGTCGCGGGTGCGCCGCAAAGCGCGAAGGCCACGCTCGCGCTCAAGGACCTGCCGCTGCACCTGCTCGATCCCTACCTCGACGGTCGCCTCAACCTCGACGTGAAGAAGGCGCAGGCCGGCTTCAAGGGCACGGTCGCCTGGGAGGGCGGCGCCGCCGGCCCGACCCTGGCGCTGCGCGGCGACGCGAGCGTCGACGACTTCCGCGCCACGAGCCCAGTCGGCAACCGCTTCGGCCCGCGCCGCGGCCCGTCGCTGCTGCGCGAAGGCGCCACCGGCCCGGCGCTGCTGAGCTGGAAGTCGCTGTCGCTGCGCGGCATCGATGTCGCGCTCGCCGGCGCGGCGGCGCCGCGGGTGGCGATCGCCGAGACCGCGCTCAGCGACTTCTTCGCCGGGGTCGTGCTCGACGAGGAAGGCCGGCTCAATCTGCAGCAGGTGGCGCGCGCGGGCGACGCGGCGTCGGCGTCCGCGGGCGGAGCGAGCGCGCCGTCGGTCGCGATCGCCGGGCCGGCCAGCGCGGCGTCATCGGGGCCCGCGGCGGTCGTCAACCTCGGGCCGATCACGGTCGTCAACGGCCGGGTCGCGTTCAACGACCGCTTCGTCAAGCCCAACTACAGCGCCAACCTGAGCGAGCTGACCGGGCGTCTCGGCGCGTTCTCGTCGCAGGCGCCGGCATCGGGGCCGCCGCAGCTGGCCGAGCTCGAGCTGCGCGGCCGGGTCGAAGGCACCGCCTCGCTCGAGATCACCGGCAAGGTCAATCCGCTGGCCCGGCCGCTGGCGCTCGACATCAAGGCCAAGGTCCGCGACCTCGAGCTGCCGCCGCTCTCGCCCTATGCGATCAGGTACTCGGGCTACGGCATCGATCGTGGCAAGCTGAGCGTCGACCTCGCCTACCTCGTGCAGCCCGACGGCCAACTGACCGCGAGCAATCGCATCGTCCTCCACCAGCTCGCCTTCGGCGACAAGGTCGAGGGCTCGACCGCCAGCCTGCCGGTCAAGCTCGCGGTGGCGCTGCTCGCCGACCAGCACGGCGTGATCGATCTCGACCTGCCGGTCAGCGGCTCGATCAACGATCCGCAGTTCTCGGTCGCCTCCGTGGTCTTCAAGGTGATCGGCAACCTGATCGCCAAGGCGGTGACCGCGCCGTTCGCGCTGCTGTCCGGCCGCGGCGCGAGCGGCGGCGGCGAGAGCTCGGCGATCGCGTTCGCCCCGGGCGCGGCGACGCTCTCGCCCGAAGCCAGGGAGAGCCTCGACAAGATCGCCAAGGCGCTGCTCGATCGGCCGGCGCTGACCCTCACCGTCACCGGCGAGAGCCGGCTCGAGAGCGAGCGCGAAGCCTGGAAGCGCGAGCGCCTGCGGCAGGTGGTGCGCTCGGAGAAGCGCCGCCAGGCGATCGCCGGGGGGGCCGACGCGGACGCCGAGGTCACGGTCGCCGCGGCCGAGTACCCGGCGCTGCTGAAGGAGGTCTACCGGCGCGCCGACATCGTCAAGCCGAAGAACGCGCTCGGCATCGCGCAGGACCTGCCCCCGGCCGAGATGGAGTCGTTGCTCCTGGCCGGCATCGTCGTGGCCGACGATGCGATGCAGCAGCTCGCGGTGCGTCGCGCCGTGGTCGTGCGCGACTACCTCGCGAGCCGGGAGCTGCCGACCAGCCGCCTCTTCCTCGGCGCACCGAAGATCGTCTCGGGGGGCGACACCGCCTGGACGCCGCGTGCCGACCTGAAGCTGACGCTCGGCTAGACGTCGGCTCATACTTCCACCTGGCAAGCAAGGAGGCGACATGGCCATGGAACTCACTCCGGACGAGCTGACATGGCTGCGCGCGAGCCTGCGCGGGAAGACGCCCATGATCACCAAGGTCGTCGCCAACTCGCTCGTGGCGAAGGGTCTGATGACTCGGGAAGTCGGCGGTCCGGTGCTCAGCGATGCCGGCAAGGAGTGGCTGATGGAGAACGGCTACGTGTGGGTCCCGCGAACCTGACGCGGTTCAGCCCTGGGACGGCGCCAGCCGCGACCGCACCGCGGCGCTGAGCGAATCGACCGCGAACACGAGCACGAACATCGCGATCAGCAGCGTCGCCGCCTGCGGCTGCTGGAAGATCGAGAGATGGAAGTAGAGCATCTGCCCGAGCCCGCCGGCGCCGACGAAGCCGAGCACCGCGGCCATGCGGATGTTCATCTCCAGGCGATAGAGCGCGTAGGCCACGCCCTGTGGCGTGACGAGGGGCAGGGCGGCATAGGCGAACGCCGCGACCGCGCCGCTGCCCGCTTCGCGCAGCGATCGCTCCGGCGCCGGCGGCAGGTTCTCGAGGCTTTCCGCGTACAGGCGGCCGAGCACGCCGGTGGTGTGCAACGCCAGTGCGAGCGTGCCGGCGAACGGGCCGAGGCCGGCGGCGATCACCATCAGCGCCGCCCATACCAGCTCGGGCACGCTGCGCAGCACGTTGAGCGAGAGCCGGGCCGCGAGCCGCGCCGCCAGGCCGAAGCGACCGGCCGCGGGCAGCGCCAGCGCGCTCGCCGCCAGGGCGGCGAGCAGGGTGCCGATGGCGGCGACGGCGAAGGTCTGCAGCGCACCCCAGACGGCCTTGGCGACGAACGCGGGCGAGAGGTCGGGCGGGAAGAACTCGCGCACGAACTTGAGCATCAGGCGCATCGATTCGCCGCTGAAGAGCTGGCGCCAATCGACCGCCAGGTAGGCGAAGCTGGCGACGATGGCGGCGAACAGCGCGACGGCGAGCGCCAGGCAGGCGCGGCACGGCCCGTAGGCCGCGGGGACTTCGCGCGCCGATGTCGTCACGCCAGGACCCGGCGGATGACAGCGCTCGCCGCGTCGGCGAGGACGACGAGGAGCAGGAAGGTGAGGAGGATGGTGCTCGCTTCGCCGCCGTTGAGCATCTTCATCGACTGGTCCATGAGCTGGCCCAGGCCGCCCGCACCGACGAAGCCCATCACCACCGAGGCGCGCACCGCGCACTCCCAGCGGTAGACGGTGTACGAGGCGAGCTCCTGCGCGGTGCTCGGCACGAGCGCGTAGAACAGGGCGCCGAGCCGGCCGCTGCCGGCCTCGAGCAGGGCCCTTGCCGAGCGCGTGTCGCCCGATTCGAGGATCTCGGTGTAGACCTTGCCGAGCATGCCGCCGTAGGTGACCGCGAGGGCGAGCACGCCGGCGCCCGGGCCGAGGCCGAGGGCGCGGACGAAGATCAGCGCCCACACCACCTCGGGGATCGCGCGCAGCAGCGTCAGCAGCGCGCGCGTGCCGGCGCGCAGCAGCGCGTTGCGCCGCCGCCCGGGCCCGGGGCCGATGCGCGCGACCGCCAGCGTGCGCGTGGCGAGCACCGCCAGCGGCGCGGCGATGACGAAGGCGAGGGCGAGGCCGGCGGTGGCGATCGCCAATGTCTCGAGCGTCGCCCGGGCGAGCAGGCCGAGGAACTCGGGCGCGGTCGCGGGCGGCAGGAAGCCGCGCAGGAAGTCGGCCATCACCTGCAGGTTGCCGCCCTCGAACAGGGCAGCCGGCCGGAACTCGGCGAGCACGAGCAGCGGCCAGAGCACGACCGCGGCGGCGAGCAGCGTGCCGAGCCGGCCGCGCGCCGCGGGGTCGCGCAGGCGTGGGAACACCGACGCGACCGAGTCGAGCGATGCGCTCACTGGCAGCCCGGGCGGCGCAGGACGAGCACGTTCGCCGGCTGATCGGCGGCCTCGGTCTCGACCCCCTGCACCGGCAGCGCGCGGCCCTCGGTGGCGTAGAGCTCGTGCAGCATCGCCGTCGTCACCGCCGCGGTCGGACGATCAAACACCACCTCGCCGCTCTTCATTCCGATCAGCCGCGGAAACCACTTCAGCGCCAGGTCGACGGCATGGAGCGAGGCGACGAGGGTCGCGCCGTTCGCCTCGCTCGCCGCCACCAGCGCGCCGACCGCCTCGTCGGCGAGCGTCGGGTCGAGCGCGGAGACGGGCTCGTCGGCGAGAACGAGGTCGGGCTGCTGGTACAGAACGCGGGCGATGCCGACGCGCTGCAGCTGGCCGCCGGAGAGGCGGTCGCAGCGATCGAAGACCCGGTCGCCCAGGTCGAGGCGGGCGAGCGCTTCGCGCGCGCCGGCGGCGTCGCCCGGCAGCAGCAGCGAGGCGAGCGCCTTCCAGGTCGGCCAGGTGCCCAGCCGGCCGGCGAGCACCGCGGTGACGACGCGCAGCCGCGGCGGAATCGGCGGGCTCTGGTGGACCACGCCGATGCGCGCGCGCAGCCGGCGCAGCTCGCCGGCCGCGAGCCGCCACGGGTCGGCGCCGAGCACCGAGACGCTGCCGCCGGTGGGCCGGAGCGCCGTGCCGAGAACGCGGATCAGCGTCGTCTTGCCCGCGCCCGAGGGGCCGATCACGGCCGCGCGCTCGCCGCGAGCGAGCGCCAGCGAGACGCCGTGCAGCGCACGGTGGCCGTTCGGATGAACCAGGCCGGCGCCTTCGAGCGACAGGCTCATGAGCGCGTGGACGCCGCGGCTACTTGATCAGGCCGGCCGACTTCGCGGCGGCCTCGATGCCGTCGTAGTTCGAGTTCTGCGTCGGAATGAATTTCGACGCCCGCTGCAGGTCCATGATCTCCTTCATCTCGGGCTTGGCCGGGTCGAGCTTGAGGAAGGCGTCGGTGAGCTTCTTCGTCAGGGCGGCGTCGAGGCCGGGGCGAACGGTCCAGTTGTAGTCGAAGTAGGGCGGCGTCACCGCCAGCACCCGCACCTTGGCCGCGTTCGGGTTGTTCGTCTCGATCAGCTTGTCCATCACCGAGGCGTTCAGCACCCCGGCTTCGGCCCGGCCCGCGGCGACGAAGGCGACGGTGGCGTCGTGCGCGCCCGAGAACGCGACCGACTTGAAGTCGCGCTCGGGGTCGATGCCGGCCTGGAGCAGGAAGTGGCGCGGCATCAGGCTGCCCGAGGTCGACGAGGGCGCGCCGAAGGCGAAGGTCTTGCCTTTCAGGTCGGCGAGCGTCTGCGCGGTGCTCGCGGTCGGCACGATGAAGCGGCTGGTGAACTTCGCGTCCTCGGCGCGCTGCACGATCGGCACCGCGCCGCCGTTGGTGCGCAGCTTCGCCTGCACGTAGGTGAAGCCGCCGAGCCAGGCGAGGTCGAGCTTGTTGGTGGCCAGGCCTTCGACGACTGCGGCGTAGTCGGTCACCGGAATGAACAGGATTTCGAGGCCGGTCTCCTTCTTCAGGTAGTCGCCGAGCGGCTTGAACTTGCGCTGCAGCTCGGTCGGCGCCTCGTCGGGAATGGCCGAGACGCGCAGCACGCCGGGCTGCTGCGCCCAGGCGGAGGACAGGCAGGCAAGCTGTAGGACGAGCGTGGAGGCGGCAGCGAGAAGGGTGCGAAGGAGGGGCATGGGCGTTCCGTGGTCAGGGTGGAAGTGCGGCAGTGCGAAAGCCCGCGAAGACGTCGTTGCGTTCCGGGGTGAAGAAGTTGCGGTAGGCCGGATGGTGAAGCCGGGCCTGCGTGGCGAACGAGCCGCCGCGCAACTCGCGATGATCGCCGAACCACGGCCGCGAGTAGTCGGCGTAGGGTCCGGCCTCGAAGCCGGGGTAGGGCAGGAAGGGGTCGGCCGTCCACTCCCAGACGCTGCCGCCCCAGAGGAAGCGCGGATCGCGGGCCGCGCATTCCCACTCGGCGGCGCTCGGCAGGCGCCGCTTCGCCCAGCGGCACCAGGCCTCGGCCTCCCAGGCGTTGACATGGACGAGCGGGGCGTCGAGGGCGAGCGGCTGCCAGCGGTCGAACCAGCGCGCCTGCCAGCCGCCGGCACCATCCTGGCGCCAGCGCTGCGGATGGCCGGCGTCGTGCTGCGCTCGCCAGGCGCCCGCCGCGCCGGGCCAGAGTGCCGGGGTTGCGTAGCCGCCGGCCTCGACGAAGTCGAGGAACGCGCCGTTCGTGAGCGGCGTGGCGTCGATCTCGAACGGCGCGACGCGCACCACCCGGCCGGGCAGCTCGTTGTCGAAGGAAAAGCCGGCGGCCCGTGGGTCGCGGCCGAGGGCGATCTCGCCGCCGGCGAGCTGCAACGGCGCCGCGGCCGGATGCACCGGCAACGTTTCCAGGCCCGGGGGCGCGGGGCGACCGAGCGTGGCCCGCGACCAGGCGAAGGCCTCGCCGTGCATGTCTTCGTGGAACAGGGCGAGCCGATGGAAGTAGTGCGCCGGGTCGTCCTGCGCATCGAGAGGGATCGCTTCGAGGCAGGCGTCGAGCTGCGAGGCGAGCGTCGCGAGCAGCTCGGCGCGTGGCGGCAGCGGCGCGCTCCAGCGATCGGCATGCGCCAGCCGGGCCGAATCGAAGATCTCGTCCGGCCCTGACCAGCGCGGCGGACGGGCAGCGTCGACGAAGCCCGAGCCGCCGCGCGCGTGCGGGCCGCGCAGGATCCAGAACTCGGCGAACCAGGCAAGGTGGCCGAGCTCCCAGGCGACCGGATTCAGGCCGAGGCGCTGCTGCACGCGCCAGGCGGCTTCGTCCAGGTCGAGGATGCAGCGCAAGGTCGTGGCGCGGCTGTTGCGCAAGGCGGCGGCGAGCTCCGCGCCGGCGAGGCCACGAGCTTCAGCGGCCATGGCCGGTCCCTTCGCGTGCCATCATGCCGCGATGCCTGCACCGACCGTGTCCCCGCCCCGGGTCTGCATCGTGTCGCCGGCCGCCGCCGCAGCGAACAACGGCAACTGGCACACCGCGGCGCGCTGGCAGCGATTCCTCGCCCCTGTGGCGGCGGTGCGGATCCAGGGGCCTGCCGACGAGCCGGTCGAGGCCGACGTCCTGATCGCTTTGCATGCGCGCCGCTCCGCCGAGGCTGTGAGGCACTGGCGCGACACGCGGCCGTCCGCGCCGATCGCCCTGGTCCTGACCGGCACCGACCTGTATCGCGACCTCGATTTCGACCCGCATGCCCGGCATTCGCTGGAGTGTGCCAGCCGCGTGGTGGTGCTGCAGGAGGCGGGTCTTGCGCGGCTCGACGCGACGACGCGCGCCAAGGCGGTCGTGATCGTCCAGTCCGCGACCGCCGTGCGCGCCGCGCATGCGCCGGGCGATACCGATTTCGTCGCCGTCGGCCACCTGCGCGCCGAGAAGGACCCCGAGACGCTGATGCGCGCCGCCCGCCTGCTCGGCGCGGACGCGCACGCGCCGACGATCGAGCACATCGGCGGCCCGCTCGACGCGCGCCTCGGCGAGGCGGCGCAGGCCACGGCCGCCGCCTGCCCGGCCTACCGCTGGCGGGGGGCGCTGACGCACGCCGCGGCCCGGCGGGCAATCGCCCGGGCACGCGCCCTCGTCCACACCAGCGTCATGGAAGGCGGCGCCAACGTCGTGATCGAGGCGGTGCGCTCGGGCGTGCCGGTGCTGGCCAGCCGCATCGACGGCAACGTCGGCCTGCTCGGCGCCGGCTACGACGGCTTCTTTCCGGTCGGCAACGCGGCGGCCTTGGCGGGGCTGATGCGCCGCTTCGTCGGCGATGCCGCCTTCGCCGCGCACCTCGCCGCGCAGTGCGCCCTGCGCGAGCCGCTGTTCCGCCCGGCCTGCGAGCGGCGCGACGTGCGGGCCCTGGTCTTCGGCCTGTCGCCGGCGGGGTCGGCGAGGCGCTGAGACAATCGACGCCTGCTTCCGGACCCACTGCCATGAGCCTCGAACCTTCCGCCGAATGCGCCCTCCCCGGTGCCGCCCCGCTGCGCCTCACCAGCTTTTCGCATGGCGGCGGCTGCGGCTGCAAGATCGCCCCGGGCGTGCTCTCCGAGATCCTGCGCTCCAGCGTCGGCGGCCTGGTGCCCAAGGAGCTGATGGTCGGCATCGAGACCGCCGACGACGCCGCGGTCTACCGCCTCAACGACGAGCAGGCGCTGATCGCCACTACCGACTTCTTCATGCCGATCGTCGACGACCCGTACGACTTTGGCCGGATCGCCGCAACCAACGCGATCAGCGACGTGTATGCGATGGGCGGCAAGCCGATCATGGCGCTGGCGCTGGTGGCGATGCCGATCGACAAGCTCACGGTCGAGCAGATCGGCGCCGTGATCCGCGGCGGCGAGGCGGTCTGCCGCGAGGCGGGGATCCCGATCGCCGGCGGCCACACGATCGATTCGGTCGAGCCGATCTACGGACTGGTCGTGATGGGCCTGGTGCATCCGAGCAAGGTGCGGCGCAACGCCGACGCGAAGGCGGGCGACGTGCTCGTGCTCGGCAAGCCGATCGGCGTCGGCGTGCTCTCGGCGGCCCTGAAGAAGAACGCGCTCGACCCCGCCGGCTATGCGCGCCTCATCGCCACCACGACCCGGCTCAACACGCCGGGCATCGCCCTGGCCGCGATGCCGGGCGTGCATGCGATCACCGACGTCACCGGCTTCGGCCTCGCCGGCCATGCGCTGGAGATGGCGCGCGGCGCGAAGCTCGGCGTGACGATCGACTGGGCGAAGGTGCCGCTGCTCGACGGCGTGGCGCAGATGGCGGGCGATGGCTTCGTCACCGGAGCGTCGGGCCGCAACTGGGCCGGCTACGGCGCCGAGGTCGAGCTCGATCCTGCCCTGCCGCCGATCGCCCGCGACCTGCTCACCGACCCGCAGACCTCGGGCGGGCTGCTCGTGAGCTGCGATCCGGCGTCGGCCGATGCGGTGCTCGCGGTGTTTCGCGCGCAGGGATTCGATGCCGCCGCGGTCGTCGGCGAGGTGCGCGCCGGCGCGTCGGGGCTGCGCGTCAGCGCCTGAGGGCCGCGCGATCTAGCGATCAGGCCGCGACTTCGGCGGCCGTGTCGTGCTGCTCGGCGGCGGCGGCGAACAGCAGGGGCTCGTGCGGAGCGAGGGCTGCGCCGGACCCGGCAACGTCTTCCTCGAGCAAACGGCGCAGTGCCGGTGCCACGACGCCGGCGCTCGCTCGGGCCCGATCGGCGATCTCGGCCGCCAGCGCGCGCATCTGCCGAGTCGAATGGCGGATCCGCTCGCGAAAGGCCGCGTCGTCGAGGCTGTCGAGCAGGCTCTTGTTGAGCGCCGCGAACCAGGGCAGCGACGCCTGGTCGAGCATCACCGCGGGGTTGGGCACGGTCGCCAGGGGCCGCGCCGCCGACCACGCGCGCAGCAGGGCCTGCAGTTCGAGGTTGAGCGCCTGGCAGTGCGCGAGCTCGACGCGCAGGTCGGAGTACGCCGCCAGGTCGGCGATCCGCCGCTGGAAGAAGAACTGCGACAGCACGCCCCAGTAGTAGGTGTAGTCCCAGATCACCTTGACCGGCAGCACCTCGGGGTCGCCGAAGATCGCGTACTGGTCGGTGTAGAGGGCGAGCGTGCTCTCGTAGAACGAGTGGAAGATCTGGTCGTAGAGCTGCGCATGCGCGCCCAGCGGCCGGCCGTCGCGGTCGCGCGCGATCAGCTCGCAGATGAAGGTGTTGCCGATGGCGATGAAGTCGCTGCCGGGCGAATAGAAGGGGTCGAGGAACAGGCCCGCCTCGCCCGTGAGGGCCCAGCGCTGGCCGGAGAAGACCTGCTTGCAGCCGTAGGAGAAGTTGCGGAAGAAGGCGAAGTCCAGCAGCCGCTCGCGCCGGGCCAGGGCGGCGTCGAACACGCTCGGCTGGTACTTCTCGAGCCAGGCCACCGCCTTCTCGAAGGTGTTCATGGTCGCCAGCGGATGCAGCTTCGCGTCGGCGACAATGCCCACCGAGTGCGCGCCCGAGGAGAGCGGGATCAGCCAGACCCAGTAGCCCTCGCCGACCATGTGGTTGGTCGAGAGCCAGCGCGCCTGCGGATTGCAGCGCGCGCGCCAGGCCGGGTCGTGCGGCCACTCGTCGATTGCAATCCGGTCCTGCACGCGAAACCAGACCGCATTGGCGTCGTGCGCGTTGCTCTCGGCCAGGCCGAGCTTGCGCTTCAGCAGCCCGGCCCGGCCGCCGGCGTCGACGACCCAGCCGGCCTCGGTCTCGCCGGTCTCGTCGCCTCTGCGCCAGGACACGCGATGCGGCCCGCCGCTCTCGCTCAGGGCGATGTCGGTCACCAGCGTGTCCTCGACGAAGGCGATGCCCTGCCGCTGCACCTCTTCGCCGAGGAAGTTCTCGAAGATGCCGCGATCGATCTGGTAGCTCGGCACCGAGAGGTAGCGGCTGGCGCCGATCTCGGTCACCCGGTCGATGTCGCGCCGGCCTTCGGAGGAGAAGAAGCGAAAGCCGAACTTCTTGAGCTGGCGCTCTTCCATGTGCTGCTTCAGGCCCAGCACCTGGCTGAAGTAGTTGGCGCCGATCTCGACCGACGACTCGCCGACCTTGTGAGCGGCTTCGGGCACCGGATGGCGCTTGCGCTCGAGCACGAGGATGTCGAGGTCGGCGAAGCGCTGCCGCAGTTGCAAGGCCAGGGTCAGGCCGGCGAGGCCGCCGCCGGCAATCACGACGTCGTGGTGTGTTTTCATGAGTCCAGCCGCAGGGAGAGCATTCCCGACAGCGGAAGCTCGATCCGGCCCGTCGCGCCGAGCGCGAGCGCTTCGAGGAAGGGCAGGGCATCGGCCATGGCATTGCCGGCCAGGGCGCGGGCCGCGTCCGAGCGCAGGGCCACGGCGGCGCTGGCGCCGGACACGAGCGTCGCCTCGAAGCTCGGCGCCCCGGACGATGCGCCGGCCGGCGCGATCACCAGCGCGGTGGCGAGCAGGCCCTCGCTCGCGGTCACGCTCGCCAGCGCACCGGTCGCCTGCACGTCGAAGGCGACCAGCAGCACCGCGCGGTCGTCGGCCGCGCATTGCGTCGCCGCTTCCAGCAGGCCGGCGGCGAAGCTCGCGCCGAACGCGGTCAGCGCGCTGCTCGCCGCCCGGCAGCCGGTGGCGATGGTCCAGTAGCCGGCCGCGGCGTTGTGCACCGAGTTGTGGAAGCGGGTCGGCGAGAGCAGGGTCGGCTGGCTCGCCAGCGTCGTGCACATGTAGTCGTTGACCGCGAGGTCGCCGTGCGCCGAGGTGAAGATCGAGGGCAGCGAAGCCGGGTCGCGGCCCGACTCGCGCACCGCCGCGCTTGCCACCTCGAGGGCGAGGGCGACGCTGTCCGGCGCGCGCCGTCGCTCGGCCGGCGCCAGGATCTCGGGCGCGGGGCGCCGGGCGGGCGGATCGACCGGCGTGCCTTCGCCGCGAAACGCGGCCCGCGCGATCGGCCACCCGGGCAGCGTCGGCGCCCAGAAGGCGACGCTTTCGACCTGGAAGGCGAGCGCGCTCATCGCCGCGGCGCCTCAGCGCGGCCGAACACCAGCACGCAGTTGTTGCCGCCGAAGCCGAACGAGTTGCTGAGCGCGAGCCGCACCGGGGCGCGGGCCGGGTCGATCCGGATCTGCGGCCCGCAGGCGGCGTCGAGTTTCTGCGTGTTCGCGATGCCGGGGAGGAAGCCGTGCTCGATCGCCAGCAGGCTGGCCGCGGCCTCGACGATGCCCGCCGCGCCCAGGGTGTGCCCGGTGAAGCCCTTGGTCGAGCTGGCGTGCGTGCGGGCCGGAAAGCGCCGCGCCACCAGCGCCGCCTCGACCTCGTCGTTCTTGGCGCTGGCGGTGCCGTGCAGGTTGATGTGGTCGATGTCGGCAGCGTCCACGCCGGCGCGCGCCAGCGCGTCGTCGAGCGCGAGCTCGGCGCCCAGGCCTTCGGGATGCGGCGTCGACATGTGATGCGCGTCGCTCGATTCGCCGTAGCCGAGCAGGGCCAGGCCGTCGCCCGCGGCGTCTGCGGGCAGGCGCTCGAGCAGGGCGAAGCCGGCCGCCTCGCCGATGCTGATGCCGTCGCGCCCGGCATCGAACGGGCGGCACGGGCCGGGCGAGACGAGCTGCAGGGCATTGAAGCCGAACAGGACGCTGCCGCACAGGGTGTCGACGCCGCCGACGATCGCCGCGTCGGCCAGGCCGAGGCGCAGCATCCGCTCGGCCGCGGCGAACACCTTGGCGCTCGACGAGCAGGCGGTGGAGACGGTGATGCAGGGCCCTTCGAGGGCGAGCGCCTCGTGCACGAAGGCGGCGAGCGAATGCGGCGTGTGCACCCGCGGGTTGCGGTTGCCTGCGGGGAACCGGCCTTCGCCATCGAGGCTGCGGTACGCGTCTTCGGTGGCGCCGATGCTCGAGGTCGAGGTGCCGAGCACCAGCGCCACCCGGCCCGCGCCATGGCGTTCGCGGGCGGCATGCGCCGCGTCGATGAAGTCGTCGGCGACCAGGCCGAGCCAGGCGAGCCGGTTGTTCCGGCAGTCCCAGGCGGCGAGCGGCTTGGGCAGGGCGGTCGACTCGACGCCCGCGACCCGGCCGATCCAGGTGTCGAGCCGGCTCGGGCCGAAGTCGTTGGGCCGCAACGCCGTCTTCCCGCCCTCGAACGCCGCCAGCAGGGCTCGCTTGCCGATGCCCGCGGCCGTCGTCGTCGTGTATGCCCTGATCCGGAGAGGGGAGAGTCGCTGCGGCACGGCCATTCGGGGCAAGAATCGAGCCCGATTATCGCCAGCATCCAGTCGCGCCCTTCCTGCGTAGGGGTCCGCACCTGGGTTCATCGAGGCCATTCCGGCATGACATCACGCGGCAGCAACCTGGCCCTGAACTGGGTCGAGCAAGGGCTCGTCCCCGACCGCGTCGTCCGCCTCGGCATCCGCCGGCTCCTCAAGGAGCGGCTGGCCGAGATCGGCGACGGCGACGCCGAGAAGTCGGCGCGGATCGCCGAAGACTTCGTCGCGACGCTCTCGTCTTCGGCGGTGGCCTTGCTGACCGAGAAGGCGAACGAGCAGCATTACGAAGTGCCCGCCGACTTCTTCGCCCGCGTGCTCGGGCCGCACCGCAAGTACAGCTGCTGCCAGTGGGACGAGGGCACGGCGACGCTGGCCGACGCCGAAGCGGCGGCGCTCGCCACGACCTGCGCGCGCGCCGGCCTCGTCGACGGCCAGCGCATCCTCGAGCTCGGCTGCGGCTGGGGGTCGCTCAGCCTGTGGATGGCCGAGCACTACCCGAAGAGCGAAGTGACCGCGCTCTCGAACTCGCATTCGCAGCGCGTCTTCATCGAGGCCGAGGCGGCCCGGCGCGGCCTGGGCAACGTGCGCGTCGTGACCGCCGACTTCAACCACTTCGCCAGCGACGAGCGCTTCGACCGCATCGTCTCGGTCGAGATGTTCGAGCACCTGCGCAACTGGCCCGAGGCGTTTCGCCGCGTCGCCGGCTGGCTGCTGCCGGGCGGGCGCTTCTTCATGCACGTGTTCGTGCATCGCTCGACGCCGTATGCCTTCGTCGACCGCGATGCCAGCGACTGGATGAGCCGGCACTTCTTTTCCGGCGGCATGATGCCGAGCGACGACCTGGCGCTGCGCTTCCAGGACGAGCTGAAGCTCGTGCAGCGCTGGCGCTGGAACGGCCGCCACTACGCGAAGACCTCCGAGGCCTGGCTCGCCAACATGGACGCGAATCGCGCCGCGCTCTGGCCGCTGTTCGAACAGACCTACGGCGCCGAGCACGCGGCCACCTGGTGGATGCGCTGGCGCCTGTTCTTCCTCTCCTGCGCCGAGCTGTTCGGCCACGAGGGCGGCGAATGCTGGCGCGTCGCGCACTACCTGTTCGAGCCGCAGTCGCAGGGCGGCGATCCGGCGCCCGCCGTCCGATGAGTCCCCTCGAGCGCGCCGCGCTCGCCGGCGCGGCGGTGACCGGCGCGCTGGCCTTCGCCACCTGGCTCGCCAGCCTGAAGCAGCGCGACGTGAGCCTGGTTGACCGGATGTGGTCGCTGATGATCGCCGCGCCGGCGATCGCCTACGCCTGGGTGCTGGATCCGACCTGGAACCTGCGCACGGTGGGCATGTCGGTGCTGGCGGCGGTCTGGGCGATCCGCCTCGCCGCCTACGTGTCGTGGCGCAACTGGGGGCACGGCGAAGACAGGCGCTACCAGGCGATCCGCGCCCGCAACGAACCGAACTTTCCGGTCAAGAGCCTCTACCTCGTGTTCGTCCTGCAGGCCGTGCTGGCCTGGGCGATCTCGACGCCGCTGCTCGCGGTCTTCACCTACGACCGGGGCACGTCGTGGCTCGACATCGTCGGCCTGGCGCTCGTGCTGTTCGGCGTTGTCTTCTCGGCCGTCGCCGACCAGCAGCTGGTGCGCTTCAAGGCCGACCCGGCGAACCGCGGCCAGGTGATGGATCGCGGCGTCTGGCGCTACACGCGGCATCCCAACTACTTCGGCGAGTTCTGCGTCTGGTGGGGCTTCTTCGCGATGGCGCTGCCGCCCGGCGGCTGGAGCTTGGTCTCGCCGCTGATCATGAGCGTGCTCCTGCTCAAGGTCTCGGGCGTCGCCTTGCTCGAGAAGGACATCGGCGAGCGCCGCCCCGCCTACCGCGACTACATCCGCCGCACCAACGCCTTCTTCCCCGGGCCGCCGAAAGGCGCCGCATGAAAACGACCACGACATGACTTCCCGCAAACGAATCGCCCTCTTCGCCACGGTCGGCGCCACCGCCGCCCTCCTCGCCGCCTGCCAGGGCGCGATGACGGCGAAGCCGCTGCCGCCGCTCGAGCTCGCGCCCAAGGTCGACATCGCGCGATTCATGGGCGACTGGTACGTGATCGCCAATATCCCCACCTTCCTCGAGAAGGGCGCGCATGCGGCGAAGGAGAGCTACCGGCTCGAGGCCGACGGCTCGATCGCCACGACCTTCGCGTTTCGCGCCGATGCGTTCGACGGCGCGGCGAAGGAGTACCGCTCGCGCGGCTTCGTGCTCGGCGGCGACGGCGCGATCTGGGGCCAGCAGTACGTCTGGCCGATCAAGGCCGACTACCGCATCTCGTATGTCGCCGACGACTACAGCGCGACGATCATCAGCCGCGAGACGCGCGACTACGTCTGGATCATGGCGCGCACGCCGCGCCTGGCCGAGGCCGAGCTGCAGCGGCTGATCGAGCTGGTCGGCCGCCAGGGCTACGACACGAGCAAGCTGCAGCGCGTGCCCCAGCCACCGGGCTAAGCATCAGCGCCGCCGGCGGCCGGCTCAGCCGGCGAGCGCGGCCGCCGCGCGCGGCCGGTCGATGACGCGGGCGACGACCCCCCGGCCGAGCACGACGATCGCGACGGCGACGATCACCAGCGCCGCCTGCGGCCCGAGCGCGTGCAGCAGGCCGCCGAAGACCAGCGGCCCGAGCCCCTGGCCGACGAAGAAGCCGCAGGCGAACAGGGCCACCGCCGAGCCGCGGGCGGAAGGCGCGAGTTCGGTGGCTTCGGTCTGCATCGAGTTGTGCAGCATGTAGAAGGCGACGCCGGCCGTGAACATCGCCGCCGCGTCGAGCCACCACAGCGGCGAGACCGCGAGCGCGGCGTAGCAGGCGGCGGCGGCGGCCGAGCCGAGCAGGCACATCCGGCGCACGCCGAGCAGGCGCAGCAGGCGGCGCACGCTCGCCGCGTAGAGCAGGCCGCCGATGCCGAAGGCGCCGAGCACGATGCCGGTCTCGATCGAGATCGCGTTGCCGCCGCGCGCCGTGGTCGCGACCAGCAGTTCGCTCATGAACGGGAAGAGGCCGTAGAAGAGCGCGCCTTCGAGCATCACCGCGGCGTAGAGCCAGGCCGCCTTGGGGTTGGCGAAGACGCGGCCGTAGAGGGCCGCGAACGAGGCATGCGGCACCGAGGCGTCGCGCTTGGCCGCCGCCGGCATCGCCGTCCAGGCGACGATCGCCGCCAGCGTGCCGACGCCCGAGGCGATGATCAGCGCGCTGTGCCAGCCGAAGGCGACGTTGGCGAAGCCGGAGACGACGGAGCCGAGCATCTGCCCGGAGATGATCGCGAACAGCATTCGCCCGATCATCACCTGGCGCTCGGTCATGGCGTAGGTGTCGCCGAGGCCGGCGAGCACCAGCGGGATCAGGCCGCCGGCGAAGATGCCGGCGAAGATCCGGGTCGCGAACAGGAACGCGAAGCTGCTCGCGAAAGCGCCGGCGGCGAGCGTGAGGGCCAGCCCGGCGATGCAGATCTGGATGCAGCGCTGCATGCCGAAGCGGTCGCCGAGCGGGCCGAGGAAGGGCTGCGCCAGTGCATAGGGCAGCGCGTAGGCGGTGTTGAGCATTGCCGCGGTCGCGGGCGTGACCGCGAAGTGCGCGGCGACCGGCAGGACGATCGGATCGACGAGGCGAAGGGCGAAGCCGCTGGCGAAGGCGCAGGCGGCGTAGACCAGGAAAACCGGCATCTGCCGGTTCAGCCGCGCATCAGCGCTTCGATCTCGCCAGCCGCGACCGGCACGTCGCGGCTGATGACCTCGCAGCCGTGCTCGCTGACGACGACGTCGTCCTCGATCCGGATGCCGATGTCCCAGTAGCGCTCCGGCACGCCTTCGGCGGCGCGGACGTAGATGCCCGGCTCGATCGTCACCACCATGCCGGGCTCGAGCTTGCGCGAGGGCTTCTTGACGACCTTGCCGCCGATCCAGTCGGGCTGCTCGACCGGCGCCTCGTCGGCGGAGTGGTAGTCGCCGACGTCGTGCACGTCCCGGCCGAGCCAGTGGCCGGTGCCGTGCATGTAGAACGCCCGGTAGGCGGCCGACTCGATCACCGCGTCGACGTCGCCGACCTTGTTGCGGTCGAGCAGGCCCGTGTCGAGCATGCCCTGCGACAGCACCCGCACCGCGGCGGCGTGCGCGTCGCGCTGGCGCGCGCCAGGGCGGGTGGCGCCGAGCGCGGCGGTCTGCGCCGCCTCGACGATGTCGTAGAGCTCGCGCTGCGCGGGCGTGAAGCGGCCGTCGGCGGGAAAGGTGCGGGTGACGTCGCTGGCGTAGCCGTCGAGCTCGCAGCCGGCGTCGATCAGGCAGAGCTGGCCGGGCCGCAGCTCGGCGCGCGAAGGCACGTAGTGCAGCACGCAGGCGTTGCCGCCGGCGGCGACGATCGATCCGTAGGCGGGGCCGTCGGCGCCGTGGCGGCGGAACTCGTGCAGCAGCTCGGCCTCGATCACGTACTCGGGCAGGCCGGCGGCCGGATCGCGGCGGAACGCCTCGGCGCAAAAGCGCATCGCCCGGGCGTGGGCGCCGGCGCTGATCTCGGCGGCGCGGCGCATGGTCGCCAGCTCGCCCGCATCCTTGACGATGCGCATCTCGGCGAGCACCGCGGCGAGGTCGTGCTGGACCCGCGGCGCCTCGTCGCCCTGGCGCTCGCGGGCGCGGATGCGATCCAGCCAGCCTTCGAGCTGGCCCTGCAGGCCCGGCGTGGCCGAAGGCACCCAGACCGCCGGCTGGTTGGCGAGCTTCCTGATCATCGCCGCGTCGAGCTCGCCGACCGGCAGCGCATCGTCGACGCCGAGCACCGCCGGCGCCGCCTCGGGGCCGAGCCGGAAGCCGTCCCAGATCTCGCGCTCCGCGTCCTTGGGCCGGCAGAGCAGGGTGCTGCGGCCGCTGGCCTCGACCAGCAGCCAGGCGCCCGGCTCGGCGAAGCCGGTGAGGTAGTGGAAGTCGCTGCCGTGGCGGTACGGATGGTCGTTGTCGCCGTTGCGCTGGCGCTCGGGCGCGGTCGGCACGATCGCCACGCCGCCGCCGCCCTGGCGCAGCGCTTCGGCGAGGCGGGCGCGCCGCGCCCGGTGCGGTTCGAGGCTGGCATTCCTGTCCATCCCCGCACTGTAGCGGCCGACGCAGCCGCGGTCGAAATTCGCTACCCTCACCGGCTCGCTGTCTTTCGCACGCACAAGGAACAAGCAACATGGAATACCGTCGCCTCGGCGCCAGCGGCCTCAAGGTGAGCGAGCTTTCGCTCGGCTCGTGGGTCACGTACCACAACCAGGTCGGCGCGCCGGCGGCGCGCGAGATGCTCGCCGCGGCGATGGACGCCGGCATCAACTTCTTCGACAACGCCGAGGTCTACGCCAAGGGCCAGAGCGAGATCGTGATGGGCGAGGCGTTCAAGGCGCTCGGCTGGCCGCGCCTCAACTACCTCGTCTCGACCAAGTTCTTCTGGGGCCTGGACCGCGACGGCGCCGCCGCCAACCGCAAGGACACGCTCAACCGCAAGTACCTGATGCAGGCGATCGACGGCTCGCTGAAGCGCCTGCAGCTCGAGTTCGTCGACCTGATCTATTGCCATCGGCCCGACCCGCAGGCGCCGATCGAGGAAACGGTCTGGGCGATGAGCGACATCATCGCCAGCGGCAAGGCGCACTACTGGGGCAC
>JANMCC010000047.1:0-28615 GCA_031360885.1 Burkholderiales bacterium
GGCCCGCGCGAGCGTGCCGGCAGCGGCGGTGCGGCGGCGACGACGGTGCTCATGCCAGCCTCGTTCGCCGCCGGCCCGCCGCGCTCAGTTCGCGACCGCCTTGATGCGCGCGATCATCTCGTCGGTGGCCTTGTCGATCGGAATCTTCTCGTTGAGGATCCGGTTGGCTGCCTTGGCCCAGACGTTCTCGTTGTTGAGCACCGTGAACTTGTAGTTCTTGGTGAACTCGAACGGCACTGTGCCGCTCATGAACTGGTTGTAGACCGAGAGCCGGTGGTTGTCGGCCTTCCAGAACGCGCTCTGCTGCGCCGCCTTGGTGACAGGGAACCAGCGGCCGAGCGAGCCCTCGACGTACGGCGTGAGGTTCGACTCGTCGAGCAGGAAGGCGACGAACAGCTTGGCCGCGGCCTTGTTCTTGCCGTCCTTGAAGATCACGCCGGTCTTCACCGCCGCGCGGTAGACCATCTTGCTGCCGTCGGGCTTGGTCGGGAAGCCCGCCGTGCGCACCAGCTCCTTGTAGTTCTTCGTCGCCGTGGCGCGCTGCGCCTCGGTGAGGGTGGCGTTGTTGGCGTCGTCGAGCCACTTGGCGGCGATCGAGATCGTCGCGTTGTGCGTCATGACCGTCGTCTTGTTGAAGAAGGCGACGTTGTTGTCCGGATCCTTCCAGCTCGTGCTCGACGGCGGCGAGCAGCCCTTGCTGTAGACCGCCGTGTAGTCGGTGAGCGCGTTGATCAGGCCCTGGCGCACGGTCGGGTCGTCGACCAACAGCTTGCCGCTGTCGTTGACCAGCTTGACGTTGTAGGCGTCCATGAAGGTGAGGAACGAGAAGAACGAGTCGCTCGAGTCGACGCCGAGCGGCTGGCCGATGCCGAAGGCGCGGTTGCCGGTCTTCTGGCGGTAGGCGGGCTGGACCTTGTCGCACCAGAAGCTCCAGTACTCCTTCCAGGTCGTCGGGATGTCCGACTCCTTGAAGCCCGCGTCGGTGAGCATGTCGAGCCAGTACTCGACGTGCATCGTCTGCTGCTTGATCGGGTAGGCGTAGTAGGCGCGGCTCTTCGTCTGGTCGTTGTAGAGGAAGGTGGTCGAGAGCGCATTCGGCTCGAACTTGCCGCGGATCGGATCGATCACGCTGGTCACGTCTTCGAGCTTGCCCTCGAAGGCCCACTTGGCGGTGACCTGGAAGTCGTAGACGTCGGCATAGGCAACGTCGGGCGGGCTGCCGGAGTCGAGCGCGGCCACGGTCTTCGGAATCATGTCCTGCACCGGGTACTGCGACAGCTCGATCTTGATCTTGGGATGCTTGGCCTCGAACTTCTTGATCGCGGCGAAAAGGGCATCGTCCTCGGACTTGTAGAAGCCCTTGACCCACCAGACGGTGAGCTTCTCCTGGGCCATCGCCTGGCCGGCGAAGGCCAGTGCGCAGCCGGCGATGATGCCGGCGATCGTCTTCCTCATTCCTGTCTCCTTGGGATCGTGAAACGCGAGCTTCGAACCGGCGAAAACCATACCGGAAGGGCGCTCAAGTCTCAATCCGGACTTAGCGACGGTTGTCCGGACAACCCTGCGCAAACGAGCGGAAAGCCGGCTAGGCGGCCCAGGCGGGCTTGCGCTTGTCGATGAAGGCCTGCACGCCCTCGAGCGCGGCCTCGTCCATCATGTTGCAGGCCATCGTCCGGCCGGCGTCCTCGTAGGCGGCCTCGACGCCGACCTCGAGCTGGCGGTAGAACAGGTCCTTGCCCATCGCCACCGCGACCCGGGGCTTGGCGACGATCGCCGCGACCAGCGTCTCGACCTCGGCCTCCACCGCCCCCGGCGCGGCGACCCGGTTGACGAGGCCCTTGGCCCTGGCGTCCTCGGCCGAGATGAAGTCGCCGGTGACGAGCATCTCGAACGCCGCCTTGCGCGCCAGGTTGCGCGACAGGGGAACGCTCGGCGACGAGCAGAACAGGCCGAAGTTGATGCCGCTGACGGCGAACCGGGCGGTGCTGGCGGCGACCGCCAGGTCGCAGGCGGCGACGAGCTGGCAGCCGGCCGCGGTGGCAATGCCTTCGACCTGCGCGATCACCGGCACCGGCAGGCGCTGGATCGTCAGCATCATCTTCGCGCACTGCGCGAACAGCGCCTCGTAGTAGCCGAGCGAAGGCTCGGCGCGCATCTGCTTCAGGTCGTGGCCGGCGGAGAACGCCTTGCCCTCGGCGCCGATGACGACGACGCGCGCGCTCTCGTCGCCGGCGACCGCGTCGAGCTCGGCCTGCAGTGCCTCGAGCATGCCGGTGCTGAGGGCGTTGAACGACTGCGGCCGGTTCAGCGTGATGCGCACCACGCCGCGGGCGTCGCGGTCGCGGCGAACGAACGGGGCGCTCTCGCCCGGGGCGGTGTCGGTCATCGTCTACTCCTGGTCGATCGCCGCGGCCGAGCGGGCACGCTCGCGCAGCTGGAACTTCTGGATCTTGCCGGTCGAGGTCTTGGGGATGGGCTCGAAGCGGATGTCGCGCGGCACCTTGTAGCCGGCGAGCAGCGACTTGCAGTGCGCGATCAGCGTCGCCGCGTCGATCTCGGCGCCGGCGCGCAGCTCGACGTACGCGAGCGGCGCCTCGCCCCACTTCGGATCGGGCCGCGCGACCACCGCGCAGGCGAGCACCGCCGGGTGGCGGTAGAGCGCGACCTCCACCTCGAGCGAGCTGATGTTCTCGCCGCCCGAGATGATGATGTCCTTGCTGCGGTCCTTGATCTTGACGTATCGGTCGGGCTCGAGCACCGCGAGATCGCCGGTGTGGAACCAGCCGCCGGCGAACGCCTCCGCGGTCGCCTTGGCGTTCTTCAGGTAGCCGTTCATGACGATGTTGCCGCGGAACATGATCTCGCCCATGGTCTGGCCGTCGGCCGGCACCTCGCGCATCTCGGCCGGGTTCATCACCGTCATGCCTTCCTCGAGCGCGTAGCGCACGCCCTGGCGCCCGTTGAGGCGGGTCTGCTCGGAGAGCGTCTCCTCGCTCCAGGCCGGCCGCTTGACCGCGACCGACGCCGGCCCGTAGACCTCCGTCAAGCCGTAGACGTGGGTGATCTCGAAGCCGATCCGCGCCATGCCCTCGATCATCGAGGCCGGCGGCGCCGCCCCGGCGACCATGGCCCTCACCTTCTGGCCGATGCCGGCACGCATCGCGTCGGGCGCGGCGAGCAGCAGGTTGTGGACGATGGGCGCGGCGCAGTAGTGGTCGACGCGCTCGTTGCGGATCGCCTCGAAGATCGCCGCGGCCTCGACCTTGCGCCGGCAGACATGGGTGCCGCCGAGCATCGCCACCGTCCACGGGAAGCACCAGCCGTTGCAGTGGAACATCGGCAGCGTCCACAGGTAGCGCGGGAAGTGCGGCAGGGTCCAGGTGGCGGCATTGCACACCGAGTTGAGGTAGGCGCCGCGGTGATGCGTGACCACGCCCTTCGGATCGCCGGTCGTGCCCGAGGTGTAGGAGACGGCGATCGCGTCCCACTCGTCGCGCGGGCCGGCGAGCAGCGCGAGCGGCGCATGGGCCTCGAGCAGCGCCTCGTACTCGAACTCGCCAAGGCGCTCGCCCGGCCCGGCGTACTCGCTGTCGCAGACGTCGATCACGATCGGCGTGCGGCCATGCTCGTCGCGCAAGAGGCGCAGCGCCGCCGCCATGGTCGGCGCGAGCTCGCGGTCGGTGAGCAGCACCGCGGTCTCGCAGTGGTTCATCTGCCAGGCGAGCAGGTTCGCGTCGAGCCGGGTATTGAGCGTGTTGAGCACGGCGTTGAGGGCCGGCACGGCATAGTGCGCCTCGACCATCTCCGGCGTGTTGTGCAGCATCGCGCTCACCGTCGTGCCGCGGCCGACGCCGAACGAGGCGAGCGCCGCTGCCAGCCGGGCGGCGCGGTCGCGCGTTTCGCGCCAGCGGTAGCGCCGCTGGCCGTGGACCACCGATTCGAGGTCGCCGAACACCTCGGCGCTGCGCTCGACGAAGCTCACCGGCGACAGCGGCACGTAGTTCGCTGCGGTCTTGCCGAGGTCCTGCTCGTAGATGTTCATGGTCCGTCCCCTGGGGCGAAGCCATGTTACGCGCGACCGCTCAGCCGGCGCTGGCCTCGAGCGCCTGCTCGATGTCCCAGAGGATGTCGTCGATGTGCTCGAGCCCGACCGAGAGGCGCACCATGTCGGGCTGCACGCCGGCGGCGAGCTGCTGGGTGTCGTCGAGCTGGCGGTGCGTGGTCGAGGCGGGATGGATGATCAGCGTGCGCGTGTCGCCGATGTTCGCGAGGTGGCTCATGAAACGCGCCGCCTCGATGAAGCGCACTCCCGCCGCCAGGCCGCCCTGGACGCCGAAGGCGAGCAGGCCCGAGGCGCCGGGCCGGCCGCCGATGGAGCGCATCTGCCGGGCGACGAGCGCGTGCTGCGGATGATCTGCCAGGCCCGGATAGTTGACCCAGCGCACCCGCTTGTGGCCGCGCAGGAACTCTGCCACCGCCAGGGCGTTGGCGCAGTGCCGCTCCATCCTGAGGGGCAGCGTCTCGACGCCCTGCAGGATCTGCCAGGCGCTCATCGGCGAAAGCGCCGCGCCGTAGACGCGCAGGGTCTCCATGCGCGCGCGCATGGAGAAGCCGAAGTCGCCGAAGGTCTCGTAGAACTTGACGCCGTGGTAGCCCTTCGACGGCTCGGTCATGCCCGGGAACTTGCCGTTGTCCCAGGGAAAGCGGCCGCTTTCGACCATCACCCCGGCGAGCGTGGTGCCGTGGCCGCCGAGGTATTTGGTCGCCGAGTGGACGACGATGTCGGCGCCGAAACGGATCGGGTTGCAGAGGAAGGGCGACGGCACGGTGTTGTCGATCAGCAGCGGCAGGCCGTTCGCGTGCGCGACATCGGCGACGGCGGCGATGTCGAGCACCGCGAGGCTCGGGTTGCCGATGCTTTCCGCGAACAGCGCCCGCGTGTTCGGCCGGATCGCCGCGGCGAACGCCTCGGGCGACGACGCGTCGACGAAAGTGGTCGCGATGCCGAGCTTCTCGAGATTGACGGCGAGCATGCTGACCGTGCCGCCGTAGAGCGCGCCGGCGGCGACGACGTGATCGCCCTGGCTCAGGAGAGTCAGCAGGGCGATCGCCTCGGCCGCCATGCCGCTCGCCGAGGCCAGGCCGGCCCGCCCGCCTTCGAGCGCCGCGACGCGCTCCTCGAGCGCGGCCACGGTCGGATTGGAGAGCCTCGAGTAGACGTTGCCGAAGGTCTGCAGGTTGAACAGGCTCGCCGCGTGATCGGCGCTGTCGAAGACGAAGCTCGTCGTCTGGTAGATCGGCAGCGCCCGCGCGCCGGTGACGGCGTCGGGAATCTGCCCGGCGTGGATCGCCAGGGTCTCGGGCTGGAACACATGGTCGGCCATGCTCGCGCTTTCAGTGCCCGCGCCGCGCCGAGACCACGCCGGTGTTGACCCCGGCCCAGTGCAGACCGCCGAACAGGCGCGCGTGCTCGATCTTGACGCAACGATCCATCACCGTGTCGTGTCCGGCCGCGGCGGCGAGCCGGGCCGCCTCGCCGTTCTTCACGCCGATCTGCTGCCAGAGGCACCTGGCGCCGATCGCGATCGCCTGCCGGGCGATCGGCAGGACGTCTTCGGTGCGGCGGAACACGTCGACGATGTCGACCGGCACGTCGATCGTCTCCAGGCTCGCATGGCAGCGCTCGCCGAGGATCTCGGAGTAGCGCGGGTTCACGGGAATGATCCGGTAGCCATGCTCCTGCATGTACTTGGCGGCGAAGAAGCTCGGCCGGTGCCACTCGGCCGACAAACCGACGATCGCCAGGGTCCGGGCGGAACCCAGGATGCGGCGAAGGGTCGGAATGTCGTCGGCCATGATCGGGGAGTGCTCGACCATACCAAACCGGCAGACGTGTCAGAAGCTCTCGGCGAGCACGCCCTCGATCTCGTGAACCGGCGGGTGACTCCCGACCTCTGGCGGCGGCGACAAGGCCGCGATCCACCAGTCAGGATGCGCGCGGTGCGCCACGACCTCGGCGCGCAGTTGCGCGAGACCGCTCGGACTCGACAGCAGGCGAAAGCGCTCGCCTGCCGAGAGCGCGTCGGGCCCTTCGCGCAGGGCATGCTCGATGCGTTGCGCTTCGGCCGCGGCCTTCGCCGCGGAAGGCGCCGGCCGCCGTGGCAGCGCGGCAGCGACCCGGGCGTGGTCGGTGGCGGCCCCGACCGCGCTCTTGAAGGTCGCGAGCCGGGCGGCGACCGCCGCGGCCTCGCGCTCCGCCGCGGCCAGCACCCGCGGCTGGCGCAGCTCTTCCGGCGTCAGCAGCAGGCCGCGCCGGCGCAGGGCGCGGCCGGCGGCGACGCGGCTGCCCCAGACCGACATCGGCACGGCAGCGAGCAAGCCGAGCAGGATCGGCGTCAGCCACCAGGCGAAGCTCTCGCTGCTGACGACGATGACGGCGATCCAGAGCAGCGCGAGCACGGTGTGCACCCCGTGCCGCAGTGCGGCCTCGCGCCAGCCGGTGGATACATCGTCGCGCGGCGGCGACTGCCAGTCGAGACGCCAGCCGGTCAGGGCGGCGAGAACGAACTGGGTGTGGAACAGCATGCGAACGGGTGCGAGCAGCAGCGAGTGCGCGAACTCGATGGCCGCGCTGCCCATGAGCCGGCCGGTGCCGCCGAAGCGCTTCGCCTCGCCGCGGGCGACGATCGCCACCAGGGAGAGGATCTTCGGCGCGAACAGAAGCACGGCGGTGAGCCCGAACAGCGTCAGCATCAGCTTGAGGTTGACCGTCGGCCAGATCGGGAAGAGCTGGTTCGGCTCGATGAAGTACGCCGGATCGACACCGGACTGCCCGGCGAACAGCAGCGTCGAGAGCACCAGGAAAGCGAGCCATAGTGGCGACGACGCGTAGGCGAGCACGCCGGTCAGGAACGCGGTGCGGTGCACCGGGTGCAGGCCCGGCTCGAACATCAGGCGCGAGTTCTGCAGGTTGCCGTGGCACCAGCGCCGATCGCGCTGCAGCTCGGCGAGCAGGTTGGGCGGCACCTGCTCGTAGCTGCCGTCGAGCTCGTCGGCGACCCAGACCTTCCAGCCGGCGCGACGCATCAGCGCCGCCTCGACGAAGTCGTGCGAGAGGATGTGGCCCGAGAGCGACCCCGAGCCTTCGATCGGCGCCAGGGCGCAGTGGCTCAGGAACGGGTCCATGCGCAGGATCGCGTTGTGGCCCCAGTAGTGCGACTCGCCGAGCTGCCAGAAGCGCATGCCGGCGGTGAACAGCGGCCCGTAGGCGCGGGCGCAGAACTGCTGCACCCGGGCGTGGAAGGTCTCGTGGCCGGCCGCGCGCGGCGCGGTCTGGATGATGCCGGCGTCGGGGTGCGCCTGCATCATGCGCACCAGCGTCGTCAGGCACTCGCCGGTCATCACGCTGTCGGCGTCGAGGACCACGAAATATCGATACGCAGCGCCCCAGCGACGGCAGAACTCGGCGACGTTGCCGGCCTTGCGCTGCGTGCGGCGCTGCCGCCAGCGGTAGTGCAGGCGCAGCGCCTGCGGGTCGCCGTCGGACTCGTCGGCGAGCCGGGCGGCGAGATCGGCCCAGGCGGCCTGCTCGGCGGCACGGATGTCGGGATCGTTGCTGTCGCTGAGGACGAACACATCGAAGGCCGACGATTCGCCGGTGGCGCGCAGGGAAGCTATCGTCGCCGCGAGCCCGCCGAACACGGTGGGCACGTCCTCGTTGCAGATCGGCATGACGATCGCCGTGCGCACGCGCGGGTCGAGCGGCAGGAGCGGCGCGCTGGCGACCCCGCGCGTCAGCGGGTCGCGGCCGGGGCCGCGCAGGAGCACGAAGGCGCCCATCAGCCCGGTCCAGAAGCCGGCCGAGATCCAGCCGAACAGGATGCCGAACAGGACCAGCAGGCCGATCTCCTCGAAGCCCTGGCCGTGCAGGGGCAGCACGTCGGCCATCGCCGAGGTGCCGACCCAGGCGCCCAGGAGCACGAGCATCAGCAGGAGGACACGGCGCAGCATCATCGGCCGGCGATCGTCGAGCGCGCGATGGAACCGCGCGGCGCCGCGGCCCAGCAGCCGGCGCCAGGGGCGGCGCAGGAGCGGGCCGGCCCACGGCCGGGCGGGCATGGCGCTGCGTCGCGCCGGCGGTTGCGGGCAGGTCGAGCCGGCGGTTCGGCTCATGGCTTGTCCGGCTCGGCCGGGAGGATGTAGCTCCATGTTTCGCTGAGAGTCGTCTGTCGTTGCTTGAGGTAGGCGCGCAGCTCGACCGGCCGGGCCGTGTCGATGCGCCTGATGCGAACGGTCATGCGCCACGCGCCGCTGACCGGATTGCGAAAGAGATTGCGCTCGCGGACTTCGGCATTGGCATCGACCCAGATCACCGGCTCGAGGGCCTCGCCGGCGGCCAGGCTGCGCAGCGGCGGGCCGTCGAAGTCGACGACGAAATTGATGTCGCCGTCGGGCCGCTTGACGAAACCGCGGCCGCGCCGGGTCTGCAGCACCCAGGCCTTGTCGGCAGGCAGGGCGCCGGCGGTCTGCCAGCGGATCCGGTAGCTGAAGTCGAACGCCTTGCCCGGCGCGGGCGCGATTTGCGGGACCCAGTAGGCGACGATGTTGTCGTTGGTCTCGTCCGGCGTGGGAAACTGCACCAGCTCGACCCGGCCTTCGCCCCAGTTGCCGAGCGGCTCGACCCAGGCGCTGGGTCGACGTTCGTAGAGCGCTTCCGGGTCCTCGTAGCTCGCGGCCGAACGGTCGCGCTGCATCAGGCCGAAGCCGCGCGGGCTGGGTATCGCGAACGACGTGACCAGCAGGCGCTTCGGATTGACCAGCGGCCGCCAGATCCAGTCGCCGTCGGCGCCCTGGATCGAGAGGCCGTCGGAGTCGTGCACTTCGGGGCGGTAGTCGTCGCGCCCCGGCTGGTTTTCGCCGAAGGCGAACATGCTCGTCAACGGCGCGAGCCCGAGCTTGGCGATCTTCTCGCGCAGGAAGAGCCGCGCCGTCACCTGCATCGTCGTCTCGCTGCCCGGCGTCAGCACGAAGCGATAGGCGCCGGCGACACGCTTCGAGTCGAGCAGGGCATGGACGACCAGGGAGCCGGCGCTGCTGCGCGGCCGCTCGATCCAGAACTCGACGAAGCGCGGGAACTCCTCGCCGGTCGCGGCTGCCGTGTCGACCGCGAGGCCGCGCGCCGACAAACCATAGCTCTGCCCCTTGCCGAGGGCGCGAAAGTAGCTCGCGCCCTGGAAAACGAGGACCTCGTCCTTGTAGCCCGGCTTGTTGACCGCGTAGTGGACGCGAAAGCCGTTGAAGTCGAGATCGCGCAGCTTGTCGGCGTCGATCCGGTTCTTGCCGAAGTCGAAATACCGCGGGTCGAACGCCAGCGGCCGCTCGCCCGAGGGCTCGACCAGATGGAGGGCCACCGGCTCCGCAACCGCCCGGCCCTGGAGAAAGAGCATCAGCTCGAACGGCAGCTTCTCGGCACGCCAGATCGACTTCTCGGGCCGGAAACGGATGTCGCGGTACTGGTCGTAGTCGAGCTCGCGCACCTCCTTGGGCATGCGGATCGTCGGCGGCTTGTAGGGCTGCTCGGCGAGGACGCGGGCCTTGTTGGCGACGTCTTCGAAGCCGAACGCAAACGCCGTCGATCCAGCCAGCGTCCAGAACACGAGTAACGCAACGCGAAGCGAAAGCGATGAAAGAGCAGCCGAACGCATGCCGGTAAGGATTTCCTGGAGTCGAAAAAAGCAAAAGCCCGGCGGAATTACCCGTCGGGCTTCAGCAAGAGAGGGGCCCGCCCCTGCGGGCCCCTTCACCGAGGCGACTGGCGCTTCAGGCGTGCTTGCGATCGAAGAACTGCTCGTCTTCGGTCGAGCCCTTCAGGGCCGCCGTCGAGGCGTCGCGTTCGATCGTGGTGGTGACCGCGTCGAAGTATCCCGTACCCACCTCGCGCTGGTGCTTGACGGCGGTAAAGCCCTTCTCCGCCGCTGCGAATTCCGCCTCCTGCAGCTCGACGAACGCGGTCATGCTGTTGCGCGCGTAGCCGTGCGCCAGGTTGAACATCGAGTAGTTCAGGCTGTGGAAGCCGGCCAGGGTGATGAACTGGAACTTGTAGCCCATGGCGCCGAGCTCGCGCTGGAACTTGGCGATGGTCGCGTCGTCGAGGTTCTTCTTCCAGTTGAAGCTGGGCGAGCAGTTGTAGGCCAGCAGCTTGCCCGGGAACTTCTTGTGGATCGCTTCGGCGAAGGCCTTGGCGTACGCCAGGTCGGGCTTGCCGGTCTCGCACCAGACCATGTCCGCGACCTCGCTGTAGGCGAGCCCGCGCGAGACGGCCTGCTCGAGGCCCGGCGTGGTGCGGTAGAAGCCCTCCACCGTGCGCTGGCCGGTGAGGAAGCCCTTGTCGTTGTCATCCACGTCGCTGGTCACGAGATCGGCGGCTTCGGCGTCGGTGCGCGCGATCACCAGGGTGGGCACGCCCATCACGTCGGCGGCCAGGCGCGCGGCGGTCAGCTTGGCGACCGCCTCGCGCGTCGGCACGAGCACCTTGCCACCCATGTGGCCGCACTTCTTGACGGAGGCGAGCTGGTCCTCGAAGTGAACGCCGGCGGCGCCCGCCTCGATCATCGACTTCATCAGCTCGAAGGCGTTGAGCACGCCGCCGAATCCGGCTTCGGCATCGGCGACGATCGGCGCGAAGTAGTCGATGTCGTCCTTGCCTTCCGACCACTGGATCTGGTCGGCGCGGGTGAAGGTGTTGTTGATGCGCTTGACGACCATCGGCACCGAGTTCGCCGGGTAGAGCGACTGGTCCGGGTACATCTCGCCAGCCACGTTGGCGTCGCCCGCGACCTGCCAGCCGGAGAGATAGATCGCCTTCAGGCCGGCCTTGACCTGCTGCATCGCCTGGTTGCCGGTGAGCGCGCCGAGCGTGTTGACGAACGGCTCGGTGTTGACCAGGTTCCAGAGCTTTTCGGCGCCGCGCCGGGCGAGCGTGTGCTCGACCTGGACCGAGCCCCGCAGGCGCACGACGTCAGCGGCGGAATAGCTGCGCTTGACGCCCTTCCAGCGCGGATTGGTGGACCAATCGTGCTCGAGGGCGGCGGCCTGTTGTTCGCGGGTCTGGCTTTGCATCGAAGTTCTCCGGCGGGGTTGTGAAATCGGAACTGACTCGGCTCAGCGTAAGGCCGGATGTACAAAATCGACCGCCTTCGCGGGGTGTTGTGCGAAATGAAGAAAGGCAATTCAAACAATGACTTGCCCTTGTCATCCCGCAATACGGCATTGTATCTCCCGCCATGAGAAATTTTGCGGCAACGCAGCAGACTCATTTCCCATGATGCGGAACAGGCGTTTTTTGATGCGAAAGCGCGGCCGGGCAGTCAGCCCGGTCTCTTCCTTCTAGACTCGCAGTTTGGCCGCTTCATCCGGAGGCGGCCGGTCGAAGGAGACCTCTCGATGCACAAGGATCCCAACCCCGCCGCTGCGCCTTCGCCCGCTGCTTCCGGTCCGGGGGCCGGCGCGCTCGACATGGACGCGTTCTGGATGCCGTTCACCGCCAGCCGTCAGTTCAAGAGCGCGCCGCGCCTGCTCGCCAAGGCCAAGGACATGCACTACTGGACGCCCGAGGGCCGCCAGGTGCTCGACGCGGTCGCGGGCCTCTGGTGCGTCAACGCCGGGCATTCGCGGCCGAAGATCGTCCGCGCCATCGCCGAGCAGGCCCAGGAGATGGACTTCGCGCCGCCCTTCAACATGGCGCATCCGAAGTCGTTCGAGCTGGCCACCAAGCTGGTCGCTCTCGCCCCCGAGGGACTCGACAAGGTCTTCTACACGAACTCGGGCTCCGAGGCCGTCGACACCGCGCTGAAGATGGCGATCGCCTACCACCGCGCCCGCGGCGAAGGCCAGCGCACCCGGCTCATCGGCCGCGAGCGCGGCTACCACGGCGTCAACTTCGGCGGCATCTCGGTCGGCGGCATCGCCGGCAACCGCAAGAGCTTCGGCACCATGGTCGGCGGCGTCGACCACCTGCGCCACACCCACGACCTGAAGAGGAACGCCTTCTCGCGCGGCCTGCCCGAGCACGGCGCCGAGCTGGCCGACGATCTGGAGCGGATCGTCGCCCTGCACGACGCCTCGACCATCGCCGCGGTGATCGTCGAGCCGGTCGCCGGCTCGACCGGCGTGCTGATCCCGCCCAAAGGCTACCTCGAGCGCTTGCGCGCGATCTGCGACAAGCACGGCATCCTGCTGATCTTCGACGAGGTCATCACCGGCTTCGGCCGCCTCGGCACGCCCTTCGCCGCCGACTACTTCAAGGTCACGCCCGACCTGATGACGGTGGCCAAGGGCATCACGAACGGCTGCGTGCCGATGGGCGCCGTGTTCGCCAAGCGTGCGATCCACGACGTCTTCATGCAAGGCCCGGAGCACGTGGTCGAGTTCCCGCACGGCTACACCTACTCGGCCCATCCGCTCGCCTGCGCCGCCTCGCTGGGCACGCTCGAGACCTATGCCGACGAGGGCCTGCTGACCCGCGGTGCCAGGATGGCCGCGCCGTTCGAGCACGCCGTGCATTCGCTCGCCGAGCTTCCGCACGTGATCGACACGCGCAACATCGGCCTGGTCGGCGCGATCGAGCTCGATTCGATTCCCGGCGCCCCCGGCAAGCGCGCGTTCGACATCTTCCGCGCCTGCTTCGAGCGCGGCGTGCTGATCCGCACCACGGGCGACATCATCGCCCTGTCGCCGCCGTTGATCGTCGAGGAGTCGCACATCGACCAGGCGATCAGCACGATCGCCGACGTCCTGAAGAGCGGGGCCTGACGGCCCCGGCCTTCGGCCGACAGGATTGCTCCCTCCCCACCCCTCCCTCCGAGAGGGAGGAGTGGGGCCGTTCCGGCTCCCCAACGGACGGTGGCCTCGTCTTGCGCCCCGCTGAGTAACAATCGCGGGTTTGTCACCGTCGCGCGCATGGCCGAAGTACCGTTTCTTCGCATCCAGAACGTCGTCAAGGACTTCGACGGCCACCGCGCCGTCGACAACGTCTCGATCGACATCGCCAAGGGCGAGGTGTTCGCCCTGCTCGGCTCCTCGGGCTGCGGCAAGACGACCTTGCTGCGCATGCTCGCCGGCTTCGAGACGCCGACCTCGGGCACGATCACGCTAGAAGGCCAGGACCTCGCCGGCCTGCCGCCGTACGCGCGGCCGATGAACATGATGTTCCAGAGCTACGCGCTCTTTCCGCACCTCTCGGTCGCGGACAACATCGCCTTCGGCCTCAAGCGCGACGGCCTGCCCGCCGCCGAGATCTCTGGCCGGGTGGACGCGATGCTGAAGCTGGTGCAGCTCGGCGCCTATGCGAAGAGGAAGCCGCACCAGCTTTCCGGCGGCCAGCAGCAGCGCGTCGCGCTGGCGCGCAGCCTCGCCAAGAAGCCGCACCTGTTGCTGCTCGACGAGCCGCTCGGCGCGCTCGACAAGAAGCTGCGCGAAGAAACCCAGATCGAGCTCGCCAACATCATCGAAGACGTGGGTGTGACCTGCGTGATGGTCACGCACGACCAGGAGGAGGCGATGACGATGGCCTCGCGCATCGCAGTCATGAGCCAGGGCCGGTTCCTCCAGGTCGGCGCGCCGGCCGAGATCTACGAGACGCCGACCAGCCGCTTCGTCGCCGACTTCATCGGCAACGTCAATCTCATGGACGGCAAGCTGGTCGAGGACGAGGCCGACCACGTCGTCGTCGACTGCGGCGACCTGCGCCACTGGGTCGGCCACGGCATCACCGGCACCCTCGGCATGGCGGTCACGGTCGCGCTGCGGCCAGAGAAGATCCGGGTCAGCGCCGAGCCGCCCGAGCCGGAGGCCGGCGTGCCAGACGCGGCCTTCAACCGCGCCCAGGGCACGGTCAAGGACATGGCCTACTTCGGCAGCTTCACTGTCTACCACCTGCAGCTCGCCTCCGGCCGCATCCTCAAGATCAGCCAGAGCAACACCGAGCGCCAGGGGGCGAGCCTGACCTGGGGCGACAGCGCCTGGGCGAGCTGGTCGCCGCTCTCGCAGGTGGTGCTCACGCAATGAGCCCCGCTCGGCCGCCCGAAGGGGCTCGCTCCCGCTTGGCGGGACCGGCCCCAGGCCGTAGGGTGCCCTCATGAGGCAGCTCCGCCGCTGGCTCGCGGGGCGGGCGGCCGTGATCGGCATCCCGTACGCGTGGCTGATCGTCTTCTTCCTGCTGCCGTTCCTGGTGGTGGCGAAGATCAGCGTCTCCGAGATGGAGACGACGAGCTTCAGGGACATCGTGGCCTGGAAGGACGGGGCGATCGCCTTCAGCCTGAAGTTCGGCAACTACCTGCTGCTCGCCGAGGACAGCCTCTACTTCAGCACCTACCTCGCGAGCCTGAAGTACGCCGCGGTCACCACCCTGCTCTGCCTGGCGATCGGCTACCCATTCGCCTACTTCATGGCGCGCTCGCGCCGCTCGCTGCAGCCGGCCCTGCTGATGCTCGTAATGCTGCCCTTCTGGACCTCGTTCCTGCTCCGGGTCTACGCCTGGAAGGCGCTGCTCACCGAGCAGGGCCTGGCGGCGAACGCGATCGAGGGCCTCGGGCTCGACCATGCGCTCGCCGCGCTCGGCCTGATCCCGGGCCCGGGCCAGCTCATGAACACGCCGTTCTCGCTGGTGCTGGGCATGACCTACACCTACCTGCCGTTCATGATCCTGCCGCTCTACTCGAACCTGGCGAAGATGGACCTGCGCCTGCTCGAAGCGGCCTCCGACCTGGGCGCGACGGCGTGGACCGCGTTCTGGAAGATCACGGTGCCGCTGTCGCGCGCCGGCATCGTCGCCGGGGCGATGCTGGTTTTCATTCCCTGCGTCGGCGAATACGTGATCCCCGAGCTGCTCGGCGGGCCGCAGACACAGATGATCGGCCGCACCCTCTGGGACGAGTTCTTCAGCAACAACGACTGGCCGATGGCCTGCGCCGTCGCCGTGACCATGGTGCTGCTGGTGATCGTGCCGGTGGCGGTGTTCAGCCGCTACCAGGCCGAGGTGCAGGAGAGGCGCGCGTGAGCGCGCCCGCGAGACGCTTCGGCGCGGCCGCCTTCAACCGCGCGTTCGCGCGCGCGTGGCTGCTGCTCGGCTTCGCCTTCCTGTACGTGCCGATCGTCGCCCTGATCGTCTACTCGTTCAACGACTCGCCCGTGGCCAACGTCTGGCGTGGCTTCACGCTCAAGTGGTACGCGGCGCTGGCCAGCGACCGCGAGCTGCTTGCCGGGCTCGCGCTCTCGCTCAAGGTCGCGTTCATGACCGCGTGCGCCTCGGTCGTGCTCGGCACCCTCGCCGCCTTCGCCCTGACCCGCTACCGGCGCTTCCTCGGCCGCACGCTCTTCGCCGGCATGGTCGCGGCGCCGCTGGTGATGCCCGAGGTCATTATCGGCCTGTCGCTGCTCCTGATGCTGGTCTCGCTGCAACGCGCCACCGAGGCCTGGTTCGGCGTCGGCTTTCCCGAGCGCGGCATGCTGACCATCTGGCTCGGCCACCTGCTGCTCGGCATGGCCTACGCCACCGTGGTGGTGCGCGCCCGCCTGCAGACGCTCAATCCCCAGCTCGAGGAGGCGGCGATGGATCTCGGCGCCCGCCCCTGGCAGGTGTTCTGGCTGGTGACGCTGCCGATGATCGGCCAGGCCCTGGTCTCGGCGTTCCTGCTCACCTTCACGCTCTCGCTCGACGACGTCGTGCTTTCGGCCTTCCTCTCGGGTCCCGGCGCGACGACGATGCCGCTGGTGATCTTCTCGCGCGCCCGCCTCGGCCTGAACCCGAGCGTCAACGCGGTGGCGACGATCATCATCGCCCTGGTGGCGATCGGCGTCGTCGTGGCGAGCTTCGTGCTCGCCCGCAACGAGCGACGCCGCGCCCAGGACATGGCCGCCGCCAACCGCAAGGCCACCGCGTGAACGTCTGGCTCGCCTACTTCTGCCTGGCGCTGGCGATGGCGATCGTCGGCGCCTATGTCGGCTTCTCGAAGTTCCTGCTGGCGGTCTTCCCCGTGTTCCTGCTCGCCTGGATGCGCTTCGCGATCGCCGCGGTGGCGATGGCGCCGTGGCTGCGCCGCCCCGCCGACGAGGCGCCGCTCGACCGGCGCACGCATTGGCTGCTGTTCCTCGAGTCGTTCTTCGGCAACTTCCTGTTCTCGGTCTGCATGCTGTTCGGCATCGCCCGCAGCTCGGCGCTCGCCGCCGGCGTGATCATGGCCGCCATTCCCGCGATGGTGGCGCTGCAGTCGTGGCTGCTGCTCGGCGAGCGCCCGGGCTGGCGGGTCACGCTCGGCATCGCCTGCGCGATCGCCGGGATCGCCCTCGTCGCCCTTGCCCGCGACGCCGACGGCGAGCTCGCCAGCGGCTCGCTGCTCGGCAGCCTGCTGCTGCTCGGCGCGGTGACCTGCGAAGCGCTCTACGTCGTGATCGGCAAGAAGCTCTCGGCGCACGTCGGCCCGAAGCGGATCAGCGCCCTGATCAATCTCTGGGGCCTGGCGATCGTCACGCCGTTCGCGCTATGGCAGATGCCCGGTTTCGCCTGGGGCTTCGTTCCGGCGCAGTCGTACGTTCTGCTCGCGGTCTACGCGCTGTGCGCGAGCGTGCTCACGGTCTGGCTCTGGATGACCGGGATGAAGCACGTACCGGCGTCTTCGGCGGGGGTCTTCACCGTGTTCCTGCCGATCAGCGCGGCGGCGTTCGGCGTGCAGTTCCTCGGCGAGGAATTCACCGCGGCGCAGGCGGCCGCGTTCGCGCTGGCGCTGGTCGGCGTGGTGCTCGCGACCTTTCCCACCCGAGGAAACCGGGTCGACGCCGCCGGATGGCAGGCCCCGCCGTGACCGGTGGCGATCTCACGGCTTGAGCGTCACCGTCACGACGCACTTGCCATCGACCGGATTCCACACGCACCAGAACTTCGTGTTCGGCGCCCCGTGCGGGAAATCGGTCACAGGAAAGAAGATGCCTCCCCGATCCGGAACGGGTGCGTTCCATATCTGCGTACGCGTGTTGCCGACTGCGTCGTAGTACGGATTGCCGATACCGAACCCGCTCATCACTGCCTTGTACTCGAGCGCCTTGGCGAACTTCGGCACCACGAACCCCGTATAGACCCCGACGCCGCAGACTTCCGGAACGACACAGGCAAACGTGCCGCCGCCGACCTCGAACGTGATCGTCGTCAGGCCCTTCTTCACGCTGAGGCCGGCCTGTACCGGATCGGTGTCGAAGGAGAGCGCCGGGGCCTGTGGCGTGGCCGGCACGTTGACCGTGGCCCGTACTGTGACGGTGGCGGCGCCTTCTTGCAGGGTCGAACTGAAGGTGACGTCGCTGTCCGCCGGATTCGAGTCCGCCGGCGAAGCGACGATCGAGCCGACGCCCCCATGCGACCAGTTCCAGGCGACGGTCGTGCCGGCAGGAAGCGCCTCGTTGATGAAGGCCGAGAGGCCCATGTCGGTCTCGGTCGGAAAGTCGCTGGTGGCGCCAGGACTGATGCTCAGGCTGTAAGGCCGTCTGTAGGTAACCGTCGACATGGCTTCGCCAATCGGAATGCGACTGGCGAAGACACCCCCCTTGTAGATCCTGACGGTGATCGTGTCGCTGTCGCCAGGGCTGCCCTTGCCGTTGGGAACATAGCTCAGCACGCCGCGACTCGACTCGAACGAGGCTCCGGTGTGCTCCGGCAGGCCGTCGGAGATGTCGCCGAAGTGCCCGGTCGTCTCCCACGTGTAGGACAGGACGGTATCGGGGGTGAGGTCAGCGTTGACGACCGCGGCGGTGAAGACGATGGGCACGCCGATCGCGTCGGTCCGGGCGGTCTGCGGATTGAGAGCCGCCTTGGCGTTCGTGACGTCGAGGGTGAACGTCGTCACCGCATCGGAGCGGGCCAGATCGCAGGACGCGACCGCCGCGTCGAATATCGCGAAGCCGACGTCGACGGCGCCGACGAACTTCGTCAGCTTGTCCGCGAAGTTGAATGCGAACAGGCGCGCTTCCTGATTGCTCAGCTTCGCCGAACCCGGATAGCGGGCGACCACCCAGTCGAGCAGCATTTGAATCAGGCCGCTGCGCAGGGTGTCGCTGTTGACGATCGTCAGGATCGCGTCGGTCACCGCCTCGCCGATGGCGCCTTCCTGGATCTTCAGGCTGATCTCGGCACTCTGCGAACACGCCGTGATGATGTCCTTCGTGACCCCGGCGGACCCGTTGAAGCTGTTGAGGTCGTCGATCGACTGGCCGGCGATGGGCAGGACGATGTTGGCGATGATCGGCAACACCAGGTCGAGGACCAGGGTCTGGGTGGAGACCTCGATCCAGCCTGCCTTCTGGATCGTACTCAGGGCATCGAGCTCGCCCTTGTTCGGTCCGGTGGACAAGCCGACGCCCCTGATCGAGTAGCGGGTAGATGTCGCCGTGGCCGGCTCGACCGGAACGCTGAGCGGCTCGCTGAGCGTCGGGTCGTAGTAGTCCTTGTTGCCGGCGTAGAGGTCCGCGAGCACGTTGAGGCTCGATCCCAAGCCCTTGACCGCCCCGAGCTTGAGCGGCTGGGCGCCGACCAGTCCCTTGCTCGAGAACTCCATGCCGCTCGAATCGCGATACGAGACCCTTTCCGTGTACAGATAGACGCGGCGGCGGAAGTAGTTTGCGACCACCGCGGAGCCGACACCGTCGGCGTTGACCTGCAGGCCCGACTGGCGGGCCGTCGGATCGACGATGGCGCCCTGGGCCGCCTTGTGCAAGCTTGCCGGCGCGGTGCGGAAGCTCGTGACGAGATCGCCGAGTGCTTGTGCAAGCGCCGCATCCCTCGTGTCCAGCCAGCCTTCGCCGCGGGCGACGATCGCCGCGGCGACCGCCGCCTCCAGGGCCGCCACCGCGCCCGGCTTGTCCAGCTCGTCGAGCAGGAGGAGACGGACCGCCTCGATCTGAAGCGAGCCGCCGAGGGCCTCGAACGCGAGCACGACCGCCGTTGTTCGCGCCGACAGCTCCGTCTGGGTATCGCTCAGGAAGCCGGAAAGCAAGGCGCCGCCCCCCGGCCCGTTCGCCACCGTCAGCAGGCGGTTGGTGCGGATCACCGTGATGGGGAACTGGAGCGAGCCGGTCACCGCTCCCTGCGAGAAGGCGTTGCCGGCGATGCCCGGCATCACCGAGGCGCCGGCGGGCATGAGCACCGAGCCCATGACGGCAGCGTTGTCCAGCGGCGGACCGGCCTCGGTCACGGGGCCGGAACCTGCGTCCCCGGAATCGGCGTCGTCCGATCCCCCGCATCCCGGCAGCAGCAGCCCGCCGGCCCCCGCCTGCAAGGCCCACACGAGCAGTCGCCGTCTGTCGATCAAAGGCTGTTCGTACATGATGTCTCCCTGTAAAAGCAGGTGGTCCGGTGGACCAGAAGGTCGGGCTGCAGCGCGGTGGCGGCACAGCGGCTGCAGGTGAAACTGCCCCCGAGCGGTCCCTCGGGGGCGTAGAGAAGCACCTGCCTGCCGCGGCGCTCGGCCCGGTCCAGGTCGGCGGCCCGATGGCCGCACGGGGATGCGGCCTCGCCGGCCGGCATCCCGGGTGGCGTGAAGGGGGTTTCGTTCGACGAGGGCGACATGGTCGGGTTGCCGGTCGGTGGTGCGGGGCGGTGCGGAGAAGCGATGTCGACAAGGCTAGGGAAGCGAGCGTCACCGGAGCGTCATCGCCGCCGCGCGCCAAGCCGCCGGCCGCCTCCCGGCAATGACTGACGGTCCGGTGGCGGCAGAAGCCGTCCTGCACGGCGACGCGCATCTGCTCGGCGCCGGCGGCGAGCGGATCGGGCTCGAGCGCAAGCAGGCGCTGGTGCTCGCCTACCTCTGGATCGAGGGGCCGACCGCGCGCGGCAAGGTCGCCGGCCTGCTCTGGCCCGATGCCACCGAAGCGCGTGCCCGCGGAAACCTGCGCCAGCGCCTCTCGATGCTGCGGCAGAAGGCCGGCGCCGATCTCATCGTCGACGAGCGCGGCGTGCTGTCGCTCTCGCGCCAGTTGCGGGTCGCGTCCCCCGGGCCGACGGCGCCGATGCTGCTGGCTTCCTTCGTCTACGACGATTGCGACGACGGCGCGACCTGGCTCGAAGGCCAGCGCGAGTCGCAACGCGTGCGCCAGCGGACCGCGCTGCTGCAGCAAGCGCGAGCGGCAGTGCACGCGGGCCAGCTCGACGACGCGCTTCGCCTGGCGGATCAGCTCCTGAGCCAGGATCGCGAGTCGGAGGAGGCCTACCGGACGCAGATGGAAGTGCTCTACCTGCGCGGCGACACGGCCGCGGCGATCGCGGTGTGGGACCGCTGCAAGGAGATGCTGCGCCAGCTCTACGGCGTGCTGCCGTCGGCGGCGACGCGGCAGCTCGGCGAGACCATTCTCCATGCCGCGAGCAGCGCCGCGACGCCTTCCGGGCCCGCTCTGGCCGCCATTCCGATCACGGTGCTGCGGCCGCCTCGGTTGATCGGTCGCGGTGGCTCCCTGCAGGCGCTGCTTGCCGGCTGGCGCGACGGCCGGGTGATCTACGTCAGCGGTGAAGCGGGCCTCGGCAAGAGCCGTCTGTTGGCCGATTTCGCCGCCGGGATCGGCCCGTGCGCACTGGCCGCGGCACGGCCCGGCGATGCGACCGTGCCCTACGCTTCGCTGAGCCGCCTGCTGTTGACCACGATCGATCGCTTCGAACCCTCGCTCGCCGGCGACGACGCCCGTCAGGCCAGCCGGCTGCTGCCCCGCCTGGCCGTGCTCCTGCCCGGCGAGGCGTTCGAGCCCGTGCAGACCGATTTCGAACGGCGCCAGTGCCTGCAGGCCGCCGGCCGTTTGCTGGCCGCTTGCCGCCACCGCGGCTGCCACGCACTGATCCTCGACGACCTGCACTTCGCCGACCTGGCCAGCGTCGAGGCGGTCGTCGACATGGCCGACGCGGCAGGCACGGAACCGAGAAGCGAGGCCTTGAGCCTGGTGTTCGGCGCACGCGGCGACGAGCTCGAGCCCGGCGTCGCCGCCGCGCTCGGCACGCTGGGCGGCGCCGACCGGCTGATGCGCATCGAGCTGCAGCCGCTCGACTCCGCGCGCGTCGACGAGTTGGTCGAGTCGCTCGGCCTGACCGGTTTCGGCAGCGACTTCGCGCGTCGGCTGTGGAGCCAGGTCGGCGGCAATCCGGCGTTCGTCCTCGAGTCGGTGAAGCTGGTCCTGGCGCTGGGCGGCGATGCCGCAGCCGGATCGGGGGCCTTGCCGCTGGCGCCGGACATCGTCGCCGTGATCGAGCGGCGCATCGGCCTGCTCAGCCCGCAAGCCCGCCACCTGGCGCAGCTGGCTGCGATCGCCGGCGAGAGCTGGAGCGTGCCGCTGGCCGCGGCGGCGCTGGCCTGCGAGCCGCTCGCCCTGAGCGACCCGCTGCGGGAGCTCGAGCTGCGCCAGGTGCTGTACGGACGCCAGTTCGTGCACGACGTCATCGCCACGGCCATCCGGCACAGCATGGCGAAGTCGGTCGCCGAGTTCATCCACCGCTTCGTCGCCGGCTACGTCGAGGAGCGCGGCGGCGAGCCGGCGCGCGTCGCCGCCCACTGGCTGGCTTGCGGCGAGGAACGACGCGCCGGCCTGGCCTACCTCGCCGCCGCCACCGTCGCCGCCGACGCCTCGCGGCCCACCGAGCAGTGCCAGCTCCTCGACTCGGCCGCGGCCTGCTTCGAGCGCGCCGGCGAGGACGATCTGCTCTTCGATGCGCTCGAAACGCGGCAGACCATCTCGGCGGCGCCCGACCGCGCCGCGACCCGACTCGCCCGCATGAGTCGCCTCGAGGCGCTGGCGCGAACCGAAGAGCAGCGCCTCAAGGCCCTGCTATGCCGTCAGGGCTGGGAGTCCGACCACGGGCACACCGAGTCGGTCGACATCGGGCTCGATGCGATCGACCGGGCGCTGGCGCTGGGGCGACCCGCCCTGGCTTGCGAGTTCGCCCGACCGACCGCGTGGCGTCTGGCCATGCGCGGCGACGAGGCGGCCGCCTTTCGCACGCTCGAGGCACAACGCCCGTGGGTGATGGCACACGGCAGCGTCATCGAACGCGCCGAGTTCCACAGCACGGTCTCCGGCGTGCTGGGGTTCTGCGACCATTTGCGCCCGGCCATCGACGCGGCCGCCCAGGCCGTCGCCGAGCTGCGCGCGGCGGGTCGGCACGGCAGCACCCTGCCGATGCTCAGCAACATGGGTCTGCTCCTTCACTGGCGCGGCGAGCTCGGCGAAGCGAAGGCGATCCTGAGCGAAGCCGCCGTCCTGCGCGACCGGGTCCACGGCCGCGGCAGCGCACTGATGATCGACCTGCATCTGGGCGGCGTTCTTCGCGACCGCGGCGAGTACGCGGCGGCCGCGGCGATGCTCGAGGCCGTGCTCGCGGAGTTGCGCAGCGCGATGGCCGCAGGCGGCGATCTCCGCACCGACGTCGTGATCGGCGAGAACCATCTGGCGCAGCTCTGGCTCTCGCTCGGCGAGCCGTCGCGCGCACTCGAGTTGCTGGCCAGCGACGACGCCGGGCTCGCGCTCCGTTTCCGCGGCCGGCGGATGGCGCTGCGCCTGCGCGCCGCGCGCCTGCTCGGACGCGCCGAACCGGCGTGGCTGGCCGAGGCCGAAGCGATGATCGCCGTGCACGATTCGCCGTACAACCGGACCATGCTCGAGCTCGAGGTCGCGTGCGCATGGCCTGCGGCGAGGGCCCTGCCCGTGCTGACCCGCCTGCTGCAGGACCCGGTGGCGCTCGAACGTCCGGGACTGCTGATGCACGTGGCGGCGCGCGCCGCGGCAGCGGAACTCGCGCTCGACCACCGGACCGAGGCGGCGCGCCACGCACGGCAGGTGCATGAGCTCCTGACCCGCTGCGCCCCCTTCGACATCGACCGCGCCGAAGTCTGGTGGATCGTGGCTGACGCACTGCGTGCGACCGACGACCCGGCCGCGGCCGCCGACGTCATCGAACGCGGCGCGACCTGGCTGCGCAGCACGGCGCAGGAGGGCATGCCCGAGGCCTGGCGCCCGGGCTTCCTGCGCGGCAACCCGGCGAACCGGCGCCTGCTGGCAGCCGCAGGTACCGGTCGGGTGCCGGCTCCCGAAGGGCCCTAGCGCTTGCGCGCCAGCGTCACGCCGTCGCCGATCGAGAGCATGGCCATGTCGACCCGCTGGTCGGCGTGGATCTTGTCGTTGAGCGCCTGCAGGGCCGCGGTGTCGGCGTCCTTGGCCGGGCGCGCCACGCTGCCGCCCCAGAGCACGTTGTCGATCGCGATCAGGCCGCCCTGGCGCAGGAGCACGAGGCAGCGCTCGTAGTAGGCGTCGTAGCTCGACTTGTCGGCGTCGATGAAGGCGAAGTCGTACTGCCCCGCTTCGCCGGCGGCGATGCGGGCGTCGAGCGTGGCGGCCGCAGGCCCGAGCTTCAGCTCGATCTTGGCGGCGACGCCGGCGGCTTCCCAGAAGGGCCGGCCGACCCGGGTGTATTCGTCGCTGATGTCGCAGGCGAGCAGCCGCCCGTCCTCCGGCAGGGCCAGCGCCACCGCCAGCGCGCTGTAGCCGGTGAAGACGCCGACCTCGATCGCGCGGCGCGCGCCGAGCAGCTTGATCAGCAGGCCGAGGAACTGGCCCTGGTCGGCGCCGATCTGCATGCCGGCGGCCGGGTGCGAGCGGGTCGCGTCGCGCAAGCCCGCCTGCGGCGCGATCTCGCGCGCCGAGTGGGCGACGAGGTAGGCGCGCAGCTCGTCGTCGAGCGCGGTGTTTCGGTGGGCCATCGGGTTCTCCTGGTGTCGCGCGTTCGGGCCGGCTCAGGCCGGCAACTCTGCATCCTGCGGTTCGGGCGATCGTGCCATCGCCGCACGCGCCAGCTTCGAGACGGTGCGCGCCGGCTCGTACTTCAGGCCGTGATCCGACCAGACCTGGCGCCAGCGCCGCGCCCCGGGCTCGCCGTTGCGCAGGCCGATCATGTGCCGGGCGATCCGCGACCAGGGGTCGCCGTGATCGCGCAGGCGCTGCTCCATGTAGTCGACCATGGCCGCCTCGACCGCGTCGCGGGTCAGGCCCGAGGCGGGCGCGGCGAAGAAGCGCTCGTCCCAGGCGGCCATCGTCCACGGGTGGTGATACGGCTCGCGGCCGAGCATCACGCCGTTGACAAGCTCGAGATGACCCGCGACCTGCGCCTCGGTCTTGACGCCGCCGTTGACGACGAAGGTCAGCGCCGGGAAGTCCTGCTTCAGGCGGACGACGGTGTCGTAGCGCAGCGGCGGCAGCTCGCGGTTCTCCTTCGGGCTGATGCCCTGCAGCCAGGCGTTGCGGGCGTGGACGATGAAGACCTCGCAGCCGCCGGAAGCGGCGACGGTGCCGACGAAATCGCGGACGAAGGCGTAGCTCTCGAGCCGGTCGATGCCGATCCGGTGCTTCACCGTCACCGGCAGCGCCACCGCGTCGCGCATCGCCCTCACGCAGTCGGCCACGAGCTGCGGCTCGGCCATCAGGCAGGCGCCGAACGAGCCGCGTTGCACCCGCTCGCTCGGGCAGCCGCAGTTGAGGTTGATCTCGGCGTAGCCCCAGCGCTCGCCGAGCCGCGCCGCCGCCGCGAGCTCGGCCGGCTCGCTGCCGCCGAGCTGCAGGGCCACGGGCTGCTCGGCGGGGTCGAAGTCGAGGTGGCGCGGCACGTCGCCGTGCAGCAGCGCGCCGGTGGTCACCATCTCGGTGTAGAGACGGGCGTGCCGGGTCAGCAGGCGATGGAAGAAGCGGCAGTGCCGGTCGGTCCAGTCCATCATCGGCGCGACCGAGAGGCGCCACGGGCTGAAAGATGAAACCGCGAGACTCACGACGCGCGGCTCACTTCGGCACGCCGGCGGCGAGAAAAGCGTCGCAGATGCGCTTGCGCAACCCGGCGTCCTTGAATGCGAGGACGCTGCGGTACTGCGACACGGTGAGCTGCGGCGTCAGCTCGAGCAGCCGCAGCGCGGCCAGCTTGGCTTTGTCGAGCCGTCCCAGGCTGACCAGCGCCGTGACCTTGAGGCGTTGCGCACTGGCGAACCTCGGGCTGTCGTGAATCGCGCGATCTGCCGCCGCCAGCGCCGCCTCGTATCGTCCGAGCATCAGGTAGGCGCCTCCGGACAGGGTGACGTAGGCGCTCATGCCGGGGTCGAGCGGGCTCATCCGCATCGTTCGCTCGAAATGGACGAGCGAGGCCTCGGCGTCACCGACGATGCACTTGACGAAGCCGGCGCAGAACTGCACCGAGAGCAGATTCGGGCTGAGGGTCAACGCCCGCTCGATCGCGCGCAGCGCCTCGTCGTAGCGGAACCCGAGCACGCGAACGCCCAGGGCGCGATAGCCGAGCGAGGCGAGCGCCAGGCCGGCATAGCTCAGCACCGTCGGGTCGTCACGCGTGTCGGCGAGGGCCTGGTCGGCATGGCGCAATCCCGCCTTCACGTCCTCGGCACCGCCGTAGCCGTCGGCGAGTCGCCGCAGGCAGGCGAACGCGCTCATCGCCTTTGCGGTGGCGAAGCCGCGGTCCTTCTCCAGCGCCTGGCGCAGGAACGACGCCGACTCGTCCTGCTCCGCCCGGGTCGAGTTGGGCAGCAGTCCGGGCATGGCACGCAGGAGCAGGTCGTAGGCCTGCAGGTTGGCGGTCGGCTTGACGCGGGCGCGCGCGACCTCGGCGCGAAGCAGGCTCGGCTGCACGGCAGAGACGATGCTGTCGGTGATCCGGTCCTGCAGGTCGAACACATCCTCGAGCGGGCCGTCGAAGCGGTCGGCCCAGACGTGATGGCCGTTCTCCGCTTCGACCAGCTGGCCGGTGATGCGCACCCGGTTGCCCGACCGGCGCACGCTGCCCTCGAGCACGTAGCGCACGCCGAGCTCGCGGCCGACCTGCTTGATGTCGACCGCCCTGCCCTTGTAGACGAAGCTCGAGTTGCGGGCGATGACGAAGAAGCTGCGCATCCGTGCCAGCGCGGTGATGATGTCCTCGACCATGCCGTCGGCGAAGTAGTCCTGCTCGGGGTCGCCGCTCATGTTGTCGAAGGGAAGGACCGCGATCGAAAGCATCGTCGGCGGCGCCAGGCCGGATGCCGCGGCGGCCGGCACGGGGCTGGCGTCGCCGCCGTCGCCGGCGCGGGCCGCTTGGACGGCGAATGCGCGTACCGGGTGCGGCATGTTCTTCACCACCTGCTCGCCCTGGTCGGCGAAGCTCGCCGCCAGCTTGCCGCGCACCGCCCCCTGCACCGCGTCGGACACGGTGACGCCGCCGGCCTCGGCCAGCCCCTGCAGGCGCGCGGCGATGTTCACGCCGTCGCCGTAGACCGTGCCGTCGCCCTTCTCGATGACGTCGCCGAGATGCACGCCGATGCGAAAGCGCATCCGCGTCGCCTCGGGTTGCGCGCCGTCGCTGGCCGCCAGCTCGCGCTGCACGGCGAGCGCCGCCGAGACCGCGCCGATGGCGGTGTCGAAGACGGCGAGGACCGAGTCGCCGGCCATGTCGATGACGCGGCCGCGGTGGGCCTCGATCTGCGAGCGGAAGACCGCGCGCGCCGCATCGAGCGCGGCGACGGTCGCTGCCTCGTCGACGGCCATCAGGCGCGAATAGCCGGCGGCGTCGGCGGCCAGGATCGCCGCCAGACGCTGCCGGAAGGGCGAATCGGTCATTCGTCGGATTGTGCCGCCGCGGTCGCGGCGGGCGGGGTCAGGCGCGCCCGGCGGCGCCGGCGATGCCGGCCACGAACCTCGGCCAGAGCTCCTTTGGCAGGTCGTGTCCCATGCCGTCGATGACGTCGAGCGTCGCGCCGGGAATCCGTGCCGCGAGATCGCGCCCGGCGGGCACCGGCACCAGCGGATCGGCCGCACCGTGGATGACGTGGGTCGGCGGCCTCAGCGTCGCGAGCAGCGGCGTGCGGTCGCCGTCGGCGGCGATCGCGACCATCTGCCGCGCCGTGCCCGCCGGACGATACGAGCGGGTGATCGAGCGGGCGAAGCGCTCGCGCAGGTAGTCCTTGCCGGGCGGAAAGGCCGGGCTGCCGATCAGGCCGTAGAGGTTGACGTAGTGCTCGACGATGCTGGCCAGTTCCTGGTCCTTGGGCCGCGAGATCATCGCCCCGCGCACCTTCAGCGACGGGCCGGGCAGGCGCCGCGAGCCGCTGGAGGTCATCATCAGGGTCAGGCTCTTCACCCGTTCGGGACGAAGCGCCGCCAGGCGCTGCGCGATCATGCCGCCCATCGATGCGCCGCAGACGTGGGCGCAGGCGATGCCGAGCGCGTCGAGCACGGCGGCGCTGTCGGCGGCCATGTCCGAGAGCGCGTAGGGACTCGTGACGCGCAGGCCCAGCGCATAGCGGATCGAGGCTACAGCGAGGTTGGGAACGCCGGCGCCGTTGAAGCTCTGGCTGAGGCCGATGTCGCGGTTGTCGAAGCGGATCACGCGAAAGCCGCGCGCCACCAGGGCGGCAACGAAGTCCTCGTGCCAGCCGAGCAGTTGCATGCCCAGGCCCATGATCAGGAGCAGCGGCTCGCCCTGCGGCGAACCGTGATCCTCGACCTTGAGCGCGATGCCGTTGGCGGAGATCTGCATCAGCCGGTCGCCACCGGCGCGTCTCCGCGCGCGCCGGTGCGGAAGAACCAGCGCCTCGCCCCCGACACGTCGAACGCCTTCCACGGGTCTGGCGGCTGCGCCAGGCGGTCGGCGATCGCGAAGAGCGCCGCCGGGTTCATGCCCATGCCGACGTGGCTCGCCGGAACCTCGATGTTCTCGGCCAGCGGCCCGGGCTCGTTCAGGCTGCAGCGCCAGGCAACGATGCCGTCGCTGCGCGAGAAGATCGAGGTCGTCGGCACCGGCGGCGCGACCCGGATCTGCGCCATCACGTCGGCATCGCCGACCCGGGTGCCAGTGAGCCACTCGTAGACCCGCCAGGCGTTGGTGGCGCGCGGATGGCCGGTGAACGGCGTGCCCAGGGTGATCACGCAGCGGGCGAGCTCGGGATGCTCCTTGGCCATCTCGCGGGCATAGATGCCGCCCAGGCTCCAACCGATCAGGCTGACCCGCTCGCCGGTGCGATCGGCCAGCGCGCGCAGGTCGGCGGCACAGCGCTCGAGCACGCCCAGGCGCGGCCCGGCGTTGAAACCCTGGCCCCAGGCCTGCGTCACGTAGCCGAGGCTGCGCAGGAAGCCGCGCAGCGGCCAGGTGGTGGCGTCGTTCGCGCCCATGCCCGGAAAGACCATCACCGGATGGCCGTCGCCGCGCGGCAACCGGCGCAGCCACGGATAGCTGGCGAGCATCGAGAAATACTCCACCGGCGCCCGCCCCTCGAGCAGCATCAGCAAGGGGCTGGGGGGCCGGAGCACGTCGTCGTCGATCGGTGCGATGGGCGGTCGAGGTCTCGGCATGCGGGTCGGTGGAAAAAGGCCTGCGGCATGGTAGCCGCTCGTTTCGCCCGCGCCTGAGGCACTGCCCCTAGTGTGCTGTCCCGCCGATATCTCCCATATAGACGGGCCGTAACGGGGATGAGCCGTAGGCGCGCAGGCAGGGAGATACCGGTCGGTATATCCCAGCCCGTGCAACGACCGGATCGCCCCGTTTAGGCCCGCCCCCCAGGGGTTGGGTAAAATGGGGCCC